>JACWEK010000009.1 GCA_014653535.1 Pelagibacterales bacterium SAG-MED43 | reverse complement strand
TTTTTTGTGTTACAAGAATGATTTTTTTATCTTTCTTCATTACCTCATTTAGTGCAGAGATAGATTTATCTCTTCCAACAAATAAAGGTATTACCATATTTGGAAATACGACAATGTCTCTTAAAGGTAATAGTGGTAATGATATTTTTACATCCATAGCATGAATATGGAGATTAAATTCCATATTGCAATAGCTTTTTGATAGTTATTATTGTGTATTACGCCGCTGATGTTTTATTATTTTTCTGTTTACTGTCACTTTTTGAGTGTACTAAAATTGGTTGAGTTTGACCCTTAACTGAAGATGAGTCAACGATAACTTCTTCTATATTGTCTTGACTAGGTAAATCGTACATAGTTTTTAATAATATATTTTCTAAAATTGATCTGAGACCTCGAGCCCCAGTTTTTTTACTGATAGCTTTTTGAGCAATTTCTTTTATGGCACTATCTTTAAATATTAATTTTGCTCCATCTAATTTAAATAATTCCTGGTATTGCTTTATTAGAGAATTCTTAGGTTCTTGTAAAATCTTAATTAATGATTTTTCGTCTAAATCTTCAAGAGTAGCAATCATTGGCAATCTTCCAATAAATTCTGGAATTAAACCGTATTTCAAAAGATCTTCGGGTTCTAAACTTTTCATCCACTCACCAGTTTTTTTATCTAGAGTATTTTTCACATCTGCACCAAATCCAATTGAAGTTCCTTTATCTCTTTGGGAAATTATCTTATCTAGACCAGCAAAAGCTCCTCCACAAATAAATAATATATTTGTAGTGTCTACTTGTAAAAATTCTTGTTGAGGATGTTTTCTTCCACCTTGAGGTGGAACACTAGCTACTGTTCCTTCCATAATTTTTAATAAAGCTTGTTGAACTCCCTCACCTGATACATCTCTCGTGATAGAGGGATTTTCAGATTTTCTGCTAATTTTATCTACCTCATCAATATAAACTATCCCCCTTTGAGCTTTCTCAACATTATAATCTGCAGCTTGAAGTAACTTTAATATTATATTTTCAACATCCTCACCTACATAACCTGCCTCTGTTAAGGTGGTTGCATCCGCCATTGTGAAAGGGACATCTAAAATTCTAGCCAATGTTTGTGCTAACAACGTTTTTCCACAACCAGTTGGTCCAACTAAAAGAATATTTGATTTTGCAAGCTCAACATTTTTACTTGTCTTACTCTCATAATTTAATCTTTTATAGTGATTATGAACTGCAACTGATAATACTTTTTTAGCATGAGTTTGGCCAATAACGTAATCATCTAAAACGGTACAAATTTCTTTTGGTGATGGTAGTCCATCCTGATGCTTAACAAATGTATCTTTATTTTCTTCTTTGATAATATCCATACATAGTTCAACACACTCATCACAGATGAATACTGTTGGCCCAGCAATAAGTTTTCTAACCTCGTGTTGGCTTTTGCCACAAAAAGAACAATACAGAATATTTTTATTATTAGTGTTCATAACTTTTATATCGAATCAATACGGTTACTTTATTATAGGAGACTCATTGATATCAAGGTTCAAATGTGCTTAATTCAACATATAGTATATTAAGATCTTTTTTCTACCACTTCATCTATCAATCCAAAAGATTTGGCTGATTCAGCAGTCATAAAATTGTCTCGCTCAAGAGCAGCTTTTATCTCATCAACACTTTTACCAGTATGTTTAGAATAAATTTCATTTAATCTTTTTTTTAATGAAAGAACCTCTTTAGCGTGTATTTCAATATCAGTTGCTTGACCTTGAAAACCTGCTGAAGGTTGATGAACCATAATTCTTGAATTTGGTAATGAAAATCTTTTATCCTTAGCACCTGCAGCAAGAAGAAAGGACCCCATTGAAGCAGCTTGACCGATACAAAGAGTAGAAATTTCTGGTTTGATGTATTGCATAGTGTCATAAATTCCAAGACCAGCAGTAACTAACCCACCAGGACTGTTAATATAAAGATAAATTTCTTTTTTTGGATCTTCAGCTTCTAAAAACAGTAATTGAGCAGTTACAAGAGAGGCAATATTATCATTTATTTGACCAGTTAAAAAAATGATTCTTTCTTTTAAAAGTCTTGAATAAATATCATAGGCTCTTTCACCTTTATTGGATTGTTCAACAACCATAGGTACTAAATTATTCATATGCTCTGAAATTTTACTCATAAAATTTGATTCGAGTTGTTTATACAACTTCAGATTACTTTTTACTAACTTTTTTTATTTTTTTAACTGCTGATTTAGTTTTTGTGGGTTTTGTCTTAGTTTTGTTCTCTGTAGATTTTTTTACTTCAACCTTTTTTTTAGGTTTCCTTTGATCTTTAAGTTCTTGGTCAAGATCTTGTTTTTGGGAGTCTTTTAATATTTTTTCAGCATCATCTTTTGAAATTTCTTTTTTATTAACATTGGCTTTTTCCTTAATCAAATTAATTATTTTTTCTTCATAAACAGTTCCTCTAAGACTAGCTACTGCTGAGGGATTTTTTTGATAAAAGTCCATAACCATTTTTTCTTGGCCAGGCATCATCCTTAACTGTTTTTGTATTTCAGTTTGAATTTCTTGTTCACTAACTTTAATTTGATTTTGTTCACCAAACTCATTTAAAATTAAACCAGTTTTAATTCTTTTTTTTGCAACATCTTCAAAATTTTTTTTGCTTTTCTTTGCATCTTCTTCACCCATTCCTTGAGATAAAATCTTAACCTCTTCTTCAATTAAATTTTCTGGTATCTCATCAACTTTGAACTTTTCTAATTCTTTTAAAATCTGATTTTTAGATAATCTCTCTAAAGAATTTTTATATTCATCGTTAATCTGATTAGAGATAAGTTTTTTTAAATCTTGTAGATCTTTAGCACCTAAATTTTTTGCAAATTCATCATTTATTTTCACTTCCTCAGGTATTTTTAAAGCAGAAACTTTACAATTAAATTTTGCTTTTTTATTTGCCAACTCTTTTTCTGGAAAATTTTCTGGTAACACTGCATCTACTATTACAGTTTCATTTTTTTTTACACCAATTAATTGTTTGTCAAAGCCTTTTAAAAATAAATCTTTTCCTAATGTTAATTGTGTATTTTTTCCTTCACTTCCCTTAAAAGATTTCCCGTCGACTGTTGCATTATAATCTAGTACAATAAGATCTCCCTCTTTTGCTTTTGTTTCTGCAGATGTTTCTTTAAAATTTGGCTGATTTTTTGCAATTTCTTTAATTCTTTTATCAGCCTCAGAAGAATCAATTTTTACTGTATACTGATCAAATTTAATATTAGTTATTCCTTTTGTGTCAATTTTTGGTAGCTCTGTTACAGATAGAATATATTCCAATTCTTTATCTTCACCATAGGTTTTTAAATCTAATTTTGGTTGACCTGCAGGTTTGATTTTATTTTCTTCCAATGCTTTTGTAGATGTATCTTTTAAAACTTTATCTAAAACTTCATTAAAAACGGCTTTACCAAATTGTCTTTTTAATATTTCTCTTGGAACTTTTCCAGGTCTAAAACCTTTTAAATTCACCGAGGTTTTTATTTCTTCGTATTTTTCATCCATGTAAGAGGACATTGTCTTCTTATCTATAAAGACTTTCACATCTTTATTTAAACCTTTTTTATTTTCTACAGTAACTTTCATAATAATATAATGGTAGGGCGAAAAGGACTCGAACCTTCACATGTTGCCATATTGGTTCCTAAGACCAACGCGTCTACCAATTCCGCCATCGCCCCACAAATTTAAGCGTTTTATATATTATTCAATATGATTGTCCAACGACAAATATTATGAAATGTATTTAAAAATCCTTTATAAACAATATATTAAATTATGATTATTTCACCATGCATAAGCATTTGTAAAACAGATCCTTCAACTGGATATTGTTATGGTTGTGGAAGAAAAAATGATGAAAAAAAAATTTGGAAACTAGAGGAAACAACTGATGAATGGAAATTAAAAAATATTCAAGTTATTAAAAAAAGATTAACAGGTTGGCAGCTTAAAAGCTTTGAAGAGTCCTATACATATAAGATTGAAAATGGTATTTCTTTGTTTAAAAAAAATTTAAAAAAATGAGTAACACTTCAATAGTTATAATAATATATATTATAGGGCTTATATTTGGAGCTTTAGTTCTTGATATATGGAGTGCAGATACAAGTATTTTAAAAGGACTTTTAGGCTTAGGTTGGACAGCTCTACTTTTAATTGGTTTATTTTTTGCTGAAAAAAATGAAAGAAATTAAGATTTTAATTTCTCTTTGTTTATTGATTTTACCATTTCAAAATCTTAGATCCGAAATAATTATTTTAAGTGCATGTGATGATAAACAGGATGAATTTTTAAAAAATGAATACATTCTCAATCTCAATGAATTAATAATGACAAGAAACTACGTATATAAAGAAAAAACATATAAAAAATATAAATTAACTGATTTAAGTGTAAAAAAATCTAACACATATGTCAGAAATATTTATGAAGAAGATGGAAATATTTTAACTCATAAACATGGTTATCCACAATTTTATACTCAAATTTTATTTGAAAAAGGAAAACAAGAAATCTTTATTAAGACTGTATTAAATGATGAAGAAGGTATATCGAAAATCTCAACTTGTGAAAAAATAGAAAAATTTGATAATGAAAGTTAATTTTTCTTTTTATTTTTAATAAGAATTTTTTTTTTTATTACATATCTGCTGTTAGTTATGTTGCTTCTATGCCTAGCATAGGCTTGTTTTTGTGCTTGTTTCATTGCTCTTTTTGAAGACATTATATTCTAAAAATTTATTTCTACACTTCCTATAATATTAAAATTTTTATCAGAAACAACTATTTCTCCAGAGGATGGACCATAATTTAAAACCTCAGATATTAAAACATAATGAGTTACTAGGATCAAATTTTTTTCACTTTTATGATTTGATATATATTTATTTAATTCCCTTAATTGTTTATCTTTATTTTTTTCATATTTTGAACTGTAAAAAGAATTTAAGAAACTATTTGTTGAAAAATTTTTAAATGCAATTTTTGCTGTTTCTTTACATCTGCACCATTCACTAGAAAGGACTTCATCAATTTCAATTTTATTTTTTATAAAAAATTTGCCAATATATTGAGCCTGCTTTCTTCCATCTACACTCAAATTTCTCTGTGTAGAACAATCGTTTAAATTGAAATTTTCAGGATCACCATTTCCTGGTGCATAAGCATGTCTGATAAATATTAATTTTTTACCATCTTCAAGTTGTTTTATCAATTTTTTATTCAAATCTGCTTTTATAGGTGTGGTTAAGGATATAAATATTATTATAAAAAAATTTAAAAATTTCATTTTATGGATATTAGATTAAACGAATTAAACAAAACAATAATTAATTGCAAAAAATGTCCAAGGTTATTTAAATTTGTAAAAAAAATAAGCACTAACAAAAGAAAACAAAATATCAATGAAATTTATTGGGGTAAACCTGTTCCAGGATTTGGAGATTTAAATTCAAAATTAGCTATTATAGGTCTTGCGCCAGCAGCTCACGGTGGAACCAGAACTGGAAGAGCTTTTACTGGAGATAAATCAGGGGATTTTTTATTTAAATGCTTGTTTGAAGTGGGGATTTCTAATTTGCCATTTTCAAAAAATTTAAATGACAATTTAAAATTAAAGTCTACCTACATTACCAATATTCTTAAATGTGTTCCACCTGATGATAAACCATTAAGTAATGAAATTTCAAATTGTTCAAAATTTTTTTATGATGAAATACTATATTTAAAAAAACTTAAAGTAATAGTTACTTTAGGTAAAGTTGCTTTTGATAACTGTATAAAATTTTATAAAAAAAAATACAACATTAAACAAAAATTTATTTTTAAACATGGTAAAATACAATTATTACCTAATGATTTGATAATTTTATCAAGCTACCATCCAAGTCCAAGAAATGTTAATACCAAACTAATTTCAAATAAAATGATGATTAATTTATTTAAAAAAGCAAAAAGACTTGCTAAATTTTAATTGTGTCACAAAAATAAGGTTTGAATTTAGAGTAAATTTGATCAGGTATCTTTACCGGTTTACCCTTTTTATCAACAAAAACTAAATGAACTTGAGCTTCGACAATTACATCATCCCCTCTTGTAATAATTTGATTCATTAAAAAAGATGTTTTTGAAATAGATTTTACGAAAGATCTAACTTTTAATTCTTCTTCTAAATATGATGGTTTTTTATAATCAATATTACAAGACTTAACAATAATCAGAGACTCAAAATCTTCTTTTACTTTTTTATTACTATATCCAATAGAGTATAAAGCCTCTGTTCTTGCCCTCTCTAAAAATTTTAAGTAGTTTGCATAATAAACTACTCCACCAGAATCAGTATCCTCATAATATACCTTTAGTTTGTGGAAGAAATTTTCATGCATTGGGCTATTATATCAAAAAATTTATTATTTAATACAAACTAAGGTATAAGTATTATCATGAATATTTTTGTAATTTGGTTAGTGATGGTTGTTGCTTGGAACTTTGGTTATCCACAAGCTAGTCCTTTAGAGGACGTGATTGTAGCTGTCATTCTTTCATTGTTCAACATTGGTCTTAAAAAATATCTTAAATTTTAATTATTGAGCTGAAAAATAAATATTCTGAAAATATGCGATAGATTTCATTTTAGAATTATCAGTATCAGACATAATAGCCAACCCATCGAGCTCATTAACATCTAATTCGTGAAACCTTACAAAATCTTCTTTTACATTCGCTTTTACTGTTATCCACTCATTTAAATTATTTTTTGTACTTGCCAAAACATTATCAATTGATTTCTTGGTATAGGGACTTGGCCAGTTTAGACCCACCTCATTGTTGCTTGAAAAAACATAATTTATAGCTCTATTAGAGAGAGGTGTTGCGCCTGTCTTCTTTATAACAAAAACCCTAGCTGCAAAATCGTGCCCCTTTTTGGTATTTTCCTTTATACCAGACAAATCTTTCTCAATTTTCCATGTGATATTGATAAATGGAGTCTCATCTAGATCAATTTTAATCTCTTTACCAAGTCCTGAAGCAGCATTATCAGCTACTGACTTTAAATAGTTACCGTTATCATTTGTTCCAATAGTATATAATGTTTTATTATCAGCGCCTCTTACCTTTCTAACTTGTAGTTCTGAAAGCTCTGTTTCTGTAAAATCAAATACTTTTACTTCATCTGCTATCGAAATGTTAACGAAGATAACCAAGATAAATAAAAATTTAAATAAAAGTTTCATATTAATAAAAAAAAATCTTTAATACATTATTTCGACAAAATTTAAACATCCAAATTCCAATTTTCAGTTCTATATAAAGCTTATGAAGACAATATCCATTTTCATACTTCTAATTTATTGGTCAATAATGATTTCTGCACCGGTTATGTCAAAAGATCTCAAGTTTAGTAGGACTAAAATTAATAATATTAAGTAATTTGAGCAAAAACCAAGTATTTAATAGGTTGATCTTCCACCGCTTATATCGAAAACAGCTGCTGTTGAAAAAGTGTTTTCCTCAGAAGAAAGCCAGCAAACTAAAGAGGTAAATTCCTTAACTTCCAAAAATCTTCCTCTCGGAACTTTGGATAACATTCTTTGAACATGTTCTTTAGTCATTTGATCCAATATTCTTGTTTTGGCTCCTGCGGGAGTAACAGCGTTAACAGCAATATTCTTGTTAGCAAGTTCTTTACCAAGAGATTTTGTAAGACCTATAGCCCCTGCTTTACCTGCGCTATATGCACTAGCATTGGCATTTCCATCTTTTCCAGCAACTGAGGCTACATTTACAATCCTTCCATAGTTATTTTTGATCATATTTGGTACTACTGCTCTGCAACAGTTAAAAGTCCCCACTAAATTAATTTCTACGACTTTCTTCCATAACTCAATATCATATTCCCACAATGAAGCTGTTGGACCAGTTATACCTGCATTATTTACAAGAATGTCAATATTAGAATTTTTTGTAATTTCTTTTATATTTTTACTAACTTGCTCATAATTAGACACATCAACTTCACTAGAGCTTAAGTTTGGATTATTCAAAAATTTAATAGCCTTTTGTAGTGCTTTTGGATCATTATCCCATACTATTACCTTTGCACCAGACTTTAAAAATCTTTTAGAAATATCTAGACCAAATCCTTGAGCGCCCCCAGTAACAATCGCAGTTCTATCTTTAAAATCAAATGTAATTTTTTCCATTGAATTATTCTTTTGCTAATAAATAATATGTTAGTGCAGCTACTAAAGCACCAATAATCCAAGAGAATGATTGAAGAAACATTAAATTAGCATTCCATATTGTTGAAGAAGAGAAGATAAAACCCAAAATTACAGAATAAACTGCCTTGATATGCCATCCTCCACTGTAATAATAAGCCCCATTATCCTCTATAGAATAAATATCTTTATTATTTAGTTTGCTTTTTTTAACGTAATAAAAATCTGAAATCATTATTCCAAATAATGGTCCAATAAAAGCTCCAAAAGTATCTATAAAAGATAAAGCTCCAATTTGACTTAAGTAAGTTAGCCAAAATATTCCAACCATAAAGCCAAGAATTGAAATTATTAAGCTAGCACTTTTGATAGATAAAGAAGAAGGTAAAAAATTTATTAAAGTATATTGAGATGGAATAAAATTAGCTATTAAATTAGTTGATGCTGAAGCAATAATTATAAAAATTAAAGCTAACACAATTATCATTAAGTTATCTAATTTACCAAGAATATCTGTAGGATTTGTAAGTATTCTAGTCAAATTTTCTGGATTTTGTTTTAAAAAAGCATCCATCCCTGAAACAATAAATAATGCAAAAAAAGAAAAAATTATTAAATTTAAAATTAAACTTAAATTACCTTTTTTAAGTTGGCTCTCATTCTTAACATACCTTGAAAAATCTCCAAAACTTAAAATTACTATTGAAAAATAAGCAAACGTAGTGCTTGCAACTGTTATCAATGGACCAAAATTATTTTTATCCAAGAATTTTGATAAATTTAATGAATTTAAAAAAGCTTCAGATGTAAATTTAACATCACTTAATAAAACAGATAAAAAAAACAACAACATACCAAGATAGACTGCAGCAGCAGAAAATATAATAATCTTTTTATTAAAATTCATTCCAGTACTAAATAAAAATCCTTGGAAAATTATTGTTAAAATAATTGCTACCCAGTCTATTAAGTTCATTCCTAGAAGAAATGTTAAAAAAATTTGTTTATCAAGTAATTCTGGCTCAACTGAAAAAATAGTAATTCTAATTAAATAACTTAAAACTTTAGACAAAAAATATGTCTGAATACCAAATAAAAAAACACCAACTAAAAATCTTATAAAACCAAAGTATTTGGCACCTTTTATGCCTAATGATGATCTAAGCATTACAACAAATGGTAATCCATGTTTTTGAGACGGTTTTCCAATCCAATTTGAAAAAAGACAAACTAATGCTGTTCCTAATATTGTTCCAAAAAATACAACAAAAGAATTTAATTCATAAATTACATAAAGAGAAGTAATTAAAGAAAATCCAATTAAACTTTGTATATTAATTCCCCAAAAACAAAACAAAACCTTCCAATCCCAATTTTTATCATTTGGGTTGACTGAAACTAAATCCCAATTAGTAAGGTTTTTTTTTAAATTTTGAGGACTCACTTAAACAATATAAAACTTAAACTTTCTACTGTCCATATAAGAGAGTTGGTAACCAGAGTGCAATTTGAGGAAATATAATAATTAAAACCAATCCAATAACTTGAAGGACCATAAATTGCATCATTCCATAGTAAATATCTTTAAGATCCCATTCAGGAACAACACCTTTTAAAAAATATGCAGAAAGGGCTACAGGAGGTGATAACCAGGCGGTCTGCAAGTTAACTGCAACCAATATTGCAAACCACGTTAAGTTAAATCCTAAAGCCTCAACCAAAGGTAAAATTATTGGAATTATTATCATTACAATAGGTACCCATTCTAATGGCCATCCCAATAAAAATATCATTACCATTATCATTGCAAGGATTAGATATTTATTCATTTCTAAGCCAAGTAGAAATTCAGTAAGTAACGTAGGGGTTCCTAATCTTGCAAATACTGCTCCAAAAAAATTTGATGCAGCAACTAAAACCATTATCAATGCAGTAATCTCTAAAGTCTTAACTAAAGCTTCTTGTAATTTTGATAGAGTTAATTTTTTATATGCCAATGAAAGTAATAAGGCACCCATCGCGCCACAACCTGCTGCTTCAGTTGGAGTAGCAAATCCAAATAAAATACTTCCTAACGCAGCAAAAACTAATGCTGCTGGTGGTACTAATCCTAGAAAGAATTCTATCCACACCTCTTTCATGCTAGCTGCCCTCATATCTTCCGGTAAAACAGGTCCAAGTTTTGGATTAATCATACATCTAATTGTTGTATAAGCCGCGTATAAAGTTGCTAATAAAATTCCAGGAAAAATAGCGGCTGCAAATAAATCAATTACAGGAATTTCCATTATTGGACCCATTACAACTAACATAATACTTGGTGGAATTAAAATACCCAAAGTCCCACCTGCTGTAATTGTTCCAGCGGCAAGTCTAACGTCATATCCTGATCTATTCATAGATTTTGCAGCCATAATTCCTAGAATTGTAACTGAAGCACCAACAATCCCTGTTGCAGCTGCAAAAATTACGGATACAAATAATACAGCGTAATATAAGGAGCCTTTAACCTTAGCTAGCATTAGTTGAAATGCTGAAAATAGTCTTTCCATTAATCCAGCTTGCTCCATCATAATACCCATAAAGACAAAGAGTGGAACAGCAGCTAAAGTTTGTTCAGTCATAACCATTGAGAATTGGAGTGTCATTAAATAAAAAACTAATTTTCCAAAACCTAAATATCCAAATACAAAACCTAAAAAAATTAATGTAAATGAAATTGGGAAACCAACAAATATTGCAAAGAGCATTACTCCTACTAAAATAAAGCCTAAGATAGCTGGATCCATAAATTCAGCAATCATTTATTATCCCCTGGCCATTCACCTTTTTTATAAGCCCAATAACTTTTAAATAATTCAGAAACACCTTGAATAAGTAAAAATATTATACCTACTAATAAACAAGTTTTTATTGGCCACATATAAGGCATCCAAGTAGTATCCATCCCTCTCTCTCCTCTTTGAATAGATTCTCCTACGTATCCAATTGTCATATAAAGAAAAACAATTAAGCCAGGAAAATAAAATAATAGATATAACCAAAAATCAATTTTTCCTTGGGTTTTGGTTTTAAAATTTCTGTATAAAAAATCAGCTCTAATATGAACACCTCTAGAAAGAGCATAGCCTGCACCAAGCATAAATAAAGCTCCATATAAAAATCGACTTATGTCGTAGGCCCAAATTGTTGGTGAATGAAATAATTTTCTTGCAAGAACTTCATACGTCATTGCAAATATTAGTGGCATTAATATCCAACAAACTACATTTCCAATCCACTTACTGAATTTATCTATATTGACGATAGATTTTGCCATCCATAATGGCATATCATCTGGCATTTTGCCTGAACCACCTCGCCTTTCAGCTATCATTTCGTCAGAAATATCAAGTTTTGATGGTTTGTTTGTCATAAAATTTTAGTTAAAACGATTAGAGCGGACTATAAAAGTCCGCTCTAATTTAAATTAAGATTAATTACTGATTACTTTAATGTTGCTGCGTGAGCCATTCCTAGCTTCGCATTTGACATTTGAGCTCCACTCCAGAAAGGAACAGCAACATCAGCAAAGTCTTTCATTGAATCATAAACTTTTTTGAAAAATGCATTTTTCTCTGCATTTTTATTCAATGTAGCTTTTGCAGCTGCCATATACTCTACGAAGTAGTCAGATGGAGTATCTTCTAGGATTACTCCATGCTTAGTAGTTAATGTTTGTAAAGCTTTTCCATTTTCATAGATTCTGTAACTTAAAGACTTTGCTAATGAAGCATTAGCAGCAACTTCAAGAGACTTCTTCTCATGAGCACTCATAGCTTTATAAGTTTTTCCAGTAATATAAAAGTCAGCATTTACTACTACTTGGTGTAAACCTTGTAGGTAATAATGTTTCAAAACTTTTTGAAAACCAAATACCATATCTGGTTTTGGACAACACCATTCAGCAGCATCGATAGTTCCTGCTTCAAGAGCTGGTAGAATATCTCCACCACCCATAGCAACAGATGCTATACCAATGTCTTTATAAGTTTGTCCTGGAATTCCTGGAGGAGTTCTGAATTTATATTTTCTAAAATCAGCCATATCTTTAATTGGTTTTGGAAACCAACCTAAAGCCTCAGGTCCAACAGGTTGCAACATAAATCCTTTGATATCTCTTCCCATTTCTTTCCAAAGTTGGTCGTACAATTCTTTACCACCACCATATTGGAACCAAGATAAGAATGCTAAGTTGTCTATACCAACTCCACCACCAGCTACTGGTGAACCAAATAGCATAGCAGCAGGATGATCACCTGACCAATAGTGTGTCCATGCAAATCCACAATCGATTAATCCTTTGTCAACAGCATCTAAAGTTTCTTTAACTCCAACAACGGCTCCTGCAGGTAAAATTTCAAATTTTAATGAACCAGCTGTTAGTTCTGTTACTGTGTCAGTAAAGTCCTTTAACATTTTAACTTCGTCAGCTTTAGTATTAAGAACTGTCTGACATTTTAGTGTTTTTGCAGCATTCGCATTTGAAATAAATCCAAATACCATCATAACCGCAAATAACATTGAAATGATTTTTTTCATTTTTAATCTTCCTCTCGTTATTTTTTAAAAACAAAGCTAATCAAAGAATGAAATCTAAAACAAGTGTTATTATTAGATTATTTTTATATTTTTTGTAGAAATATTACAAAAAAAAATTTTTTAATTTATAAGAGTTCTAAGTAATGGATAATTTTGATTTTATAATTCTAGGTGCAGGATCAGCAGGATGTGTGCTAGCAAACAGATTGTCTGAAAATCCTAAAAATAAAGTACTATTAATAGAGGCTGGAGGCAAGGATAACTATCCATGGATCCATATTCCAGTTGGATATTTTAAAACTATGCATAATCCTATGACTGATTGGTGTTACAAAACTGAACCTGATGAAAGTATGAATAATATCTCAATAAGATATCCAAGGGGAAAAACATTAGGAGGCAGTTCATCTATAAATGGTCTCCTTTATATAAGAGGACAGCATAGAGACTATGATATTTGGAGACAGCAAGGTAACACAGGATGGGGATGGGATGATGTTTTACCATACTTTATGAAAGCAGAGAACCAGGAAAGAGGAAAATGTGAGTTTCATGGAGTTGGTGGACCATTATCAGTTTCTGACCAAAGAATTCATCTTCCTCTTTTGAATGAGTTTCAAAATGCTGCAGAAGAATTTGGTATTCCAAAAACTAAAGATTTCAACACTGGTAATAACCATGGTTGTGGATATTTCCAAGTGACAGAAAAGGATGGTTTTAGATGTAGCACCTCAGTTGGTTATTTGAATCCAATTAAGAAAAGGGGAAATTTAAAAATTATTACACATGCTCATGTTAAAAAAATAAATTTTGAAAACAAAATTGCTAAAGAGGTAGAGTATTGGCAAAACAATGAATTAAAAAAAGTCCAAGCAAATAAAGAAATAATTTTATCTTCAGGAGCAATAGGATCACCTCAAATACTTCAGGTATCTGGAATTGGGAATCCAGAAAAATTAAAAAATCTTGGAATTGATATTGTTAACAATTTAAATGGGGTTGGTGAAAATTTACATGATCATTTAATGTTAAGACCTGTTTATAAAATTAATGGATTAAAATCTCTTAACAAAAAAATTAATAGTTTATTAGGAAATCTAATGATTGGATTAGAATATATTTTTAAAAGAAGTGGTCCTATGACAATGGGAGCAAGCCAACTATGTATGTTTGCTAAAAGTGATACCTCATTAGAAATGCCTGATTTACAATGGCATGTTCAGCCTATGAGTATGGATACATTAGGAGCAACCAAAAATCATGATTTTCATGCGTTTACACCCACTGTTTCAAATATTAGACCAACAAGTAGAGGGTATGTAAGTATCATTGATAAAGACTCTAGAATTTATGCGAAAATAAAACAAAATTATCTTTCAACCGATCATGATCGAGTGATTGCTGCGAAAGGTCTTAAGTTAACAAGAAAAATTATAATGGAGTCTGAGACTTTTAAGAAATATTCTCCTGAGGAGTATAGACCAGGATTACATATTGATGATAATGAAGAACTAGTAAAAGAAGCGTCAAACCATGCTCAAACTATATTCCACCCTGTTGGTACTTGTAAAATGGGAAAAGACGATATGTCAGTTGTTGACGATAAATTAAAAGTAAGAGGTGTAGAAAATCTAAGAGTTATAGATGCATCGATTATGCCAAACATAACCTCAGGAAATACAAATGCTCCAACAATAATGATTGCAGAAAAAGGTGCAGACATGATACTAGATCAATAATGTTCGCAGAAATTTTTACCCCTGAACAAATTGCAATTTTAACTCAAATCATCTTCATTGATCTAGTTTTAGCTGGAGACAATGCAATAATAATTGGAATGGTTGCTTCTAAATTTCCGATAGAACAAAGAAAAAAAATTATATTCTGGGGAATTGGTGGAGCTGTAATACTTAGAATAATACTTACACTACTTACTGCATATCTTTTACAAATTACGGGTTTAAGACTTATAGGAGGATTGCTACTTCTTTATATAGTTTATAAGCTTTATGCTGATGTAATTAAGAATTCAGAAAATGATCATAATATTAAAGTTGACAGCTCTAGCTTTTTAAAAGCTATTTGGACTGTTCTTTTGGCAGATTTTACAATGAGTTTAGATAATGTGTTGGGTGTTGCTGGAGCGGCTGGAGAACACTATGGATTGCTTGTTTTTGGATTACTTTTATCAATTATATTAATGGCAACTGCTGCAACTTTGATTTCAGGATGGATTAAAAAATATAAATGGATTGCTTGGGCTGGATTAATAGCAGTTTTCATCGTTGCTATTGAGTTGATTTACACTGATATTAAAATATTATTTTTATAATGTTCTTAAAAAATTATAATTTAAAAAATAAAACTGCTGTGGTAACTGGAGCAGGTAAAGGGCTTGGTAGAGCTTGTGCTATTGCACTTGCTGAGGCCGGTGCTAACCTTGTTATAATAAGTAGGACTAAAAAAGATTTGGATGAGGTTGCTAAAAAAATTAAGAAACTTAAAACTAAATGTAAGTCTTATGTGTGTGATATTACAAATTATAATGAGATAAAAAATATAATAAAAAAACAAAATAAAATAGATATCTTAATAAACAATGCTGGAAATAATATTCCTGAACATTTCACAAAAGTAAAAACAAAAAATATGGAATATATGGTTAAGATTAACACAGTTGCCACATTCAATCTTGCGCAACTCTGTGCGCTTAAAATGATTGAGTCTAAAAATAGAAAAAAAATTGGTGGTGCAATAGTTAATATGTCTTCTCAAATGGGTCATGTAGGAGGTCCAATTAGAAGCGTTTATAATATGAATAAATGGGGCCTGGAAGGATTAACTAAAGGAATGTCTATAGACCTAGCTAAATATAATATTAGAGTAAATACTGTTTGTCCTACATTTGTAGTAACACCCATGACTAAAAAATTTTTAAAAAATAAAAAATTTAAAAGGGAGGTACTTAATAATATTCCTCTTGGAAGATTTGCTGAATTATCTGAAATAGCTTCATCAGTTGTGTTTTTGGCTTCAGATGCCGCTTCAATGATTACTGGAACCTCATTACTGGTTGATGGTGGATGGACTGCAAAGTAATATTTAGATTATTTTTAATAATCTTTTTTGTAACAACTCCACTAAAAGCAATTGAATTTAGGGGTAAATTCTTACAAGGTCATTATATAATTGGAATTACTGACCCATCAGCTCAAATTATTATTGATAAGAAGAAAGTTAAAGTCTCAAGAGATGGTTATTTTGTTTTTGGGATTGATCGTGACAGAAAATTTGATTTAACAATCACTAAAATACAAGATGGAAATAAAGAGAGAATAATTAAAAAAGTTTTAAAAAGAAAATATAATATTCAAAGAATAGATGGTTTAGAAGAAAGTAAAGTAACTCCACCAGAGTCTGTTTATAAAAGAATTAAAAAGGAAAATAAAAAAATTGGTGAAGCAAGAGCAATTAATTCCGATTTACCTTTTTTTAAAAATCAATTTATTATGCCAGTCAAAGGTATTATTAGTGGAGTTTACGGAAGTCAAAGAATACTTAACGGTAAACCTAAATGGCCACACTATGGAATAGATATTGCTGCAAAGAAAGGAACAAAAATAAAATCATCAGCAACTGGGATTGTTACAATGGCAGAACCAGATTTGTATTACACCGGTGGAACTATTATTATGGATCATGGTCACGGTATATCTACAATATATTCTCATTTAGAAAAGCTAAACGTTAATGTTGGTGATGAAGTATTAAAGGGTGATATAATAGGAACTGTAGGTTCCACAGGAAGATCTACTGGGCCACATTTAGATTTTAGAGTTAATTGGTTTCAGACTAGACTTGATCCAATGTCAGTATTAGAATAATTTTTATTAATATAAAATTATATGAAAAAAATTTTAGTTTTATTAATTTTAAAATTATTTATCACCTCTTGCGCGACTCCTACTGTAGTAAATGTTATACAGCCAAGAGATAATGAATTAAGCTGTAAAGAGTTAAATTCCGAAATAGCTAAAGCAAATGAATATGCAGATGAAGCTCAAGCAGCTAAAAAAGCTGACAAACCACATAATGTAGGTGCAATATTATTTTTTCTCCCTGGATTAGGTTTTACAATGGCTAATATTGATGAAGCATCAAAAGCAGCTAAAGACAGAGCTTTACATTTAAATAAGTTAAAGGAAAAAAAAGATTGTTAATATTACTAAACTGAAAGATTATTTAATTCAAATTTCAGATTTTGCTCTTAATCTTTCATAAATAAGCCTTGTCTTTACCCCTAAACTTAAAAAAGGCTCCGGAGGTAACCAGGTAGGTTTATTTCTAGATTCAATAATTTCTATTTCTTTAGTGTTTTCACCACTCGCTTTAAGTGCAATTTGCTCACCAAACAAAGTTCCAGCGCCAATACCAGAACCATTATAACAACCAGCGACAAATATATTTTGATCTATTTTTTCAAAAATTTGAGAACTGTTTCTTGATCTGGAAACAATTCCTGACCATGATGACTTTATTATATTATCTGGTAAATGAGGAAATCTTTTTTTAATTCCAATTTTATGTTTAAGTACTCTTTTTTTTAATTCTAATTGAGACATTTTAAATGGATCATAAACTTCTGCTGTGTTTCGAATTAAAATTCTTCTATCTTTAGTCATTCTTATAGTCGCTCCCATAGGTCTAACTGGTAAAACCCCCCATTCTTTAGGTTCACCAATAAATTTATATTCATCATCAGTCAAAGATCTAGTCATACTTGCGGTAAGGGTTATTGGAAAATTATAATAAGATCTAATTCCTAATGATTTTAAAAAACCATTACTCGCAAAAATCATTTTATTCGTTTTAATTTTAAATTTTTTAAAATCACAAATGATAATATCACCATTTTTTTTCCATTTGATTAATGGAGAATTCTCAAATAAATAAATATTTTTTGGTAATGTATCAATCATTGCTTTTGCTAGTTTTGCTGGGTGTAATAAAATTCCACCTTTGGTATAAAGAGCAATATTATAAAAGTTAGTTCCAATTTTTTTTACAAGATCATCATTAAATAACAACTTGTTTTCAAAACCTAATTTAGATAAAGTAACTGAAAAATTTTCTAAAATTTTTTGATCTTCTAATTTTGATGATGCAAAATATTTTCCACATTCATTCCAATCACAATTTACCTGATATTCTTTAATAAATTTTTTTACTGCTTCAATTCCTAATTTATAAATATTTGTTTTTTTTTTATAATTTTCTAACTCTTTGTTAGACGTAAAACCATCATTTAGAGTTGTATCAACTAAATAACCTGAGTTTCTTGAGCTTGCACCCTCACCAGCTAATTGGGCATCTACTAATATTATTTTTTGATGAGGAAAAAGTTCGCCTAATTTTCTAGCCGCTGATAATCCTGTATAACCAGCTCCAATTATTAACCATTCACATTCCTCATTTTTTTCTAAAAGCTTTATATTTGACCTCGGATTTAAATCATTAATCCAACTACATCCATTATCGTTAATTACTTGCATGAAGATGAATTTAATCTAATTCAAATTCTTTTGTATAGTCTTTTTTTAATTTAGGATTTTGTTTTGATTTATCCAATATGCAATTACCAATAACCAAATAATCTAACTCAGTTCCCATAAAGCAATTAAAAGCATCAGTTGGTGTATTTACTATTGGTTCACCTCTAACATTAAATGAAGTATTCACTATTACAGGACAACCTGTTTTTTCTTTAAATTTTGATATTAAATCATAATATCGACTATTAGTTTTTTTTGTAACTGTCTGAATTCTAGCTGAATAATCTACATGTGTTACAGCAGGGATTTCGGATCTCTTTATGTTTAATTTGTCTATACCGAAAAGTTTTTTTTGCTCATCGGTCATCTCAATTTTTTTATCTTTATTAATATTTGCTACTATTAACATGTATGGACTGTCCAGATTCATATCAAACCATTTAGATAGATCTTCTCTTAAAACTGATGGAGCAAAAGGCCTAAAGCTTTCTCTATATTTTACCTTTAAATTTAGATTTTTTTGCATTTTTTCTGATCTAGGATCGCCTAAAATAGATCTAGCACCTAAAGCTCTTGGACCAAATTCCATTCTACCTTGAAACCAACCAATAGCCTTTTCTTTAGAAATAAATTCTGAAGTTTTATTAATTAGATCTTCATAATTTAAGATTTCAAAATTTGCCCCTGCAATATTTAATTCTTTTTCAACTTCCTCCTGATTGAATTCGTTGCCAAGATAAGAGCCATTCATGTCATCACTTGAACTTACTTCTCTTTTATTTCCATATTCTATATGCCAAAGGGCTAATGCTGCTCCTAGAGAACCACCAGCATCCCCTGCTGCTGGCTGTATCCAAATATTTTCAAAAATTTTTTCTTGAAGAATTTTTCCATTAGCTACACAATTTAAAGCAACACCTCCTGCTAAACATAAATTTTTAATTTTATATTCATTTCGAATAGCCTTAGCCAATTTTAACATTATCTCTTCTGTCACTTTTTGAATTGACGCAGCTATATCCATATGAAATTGATTTATTCTTTCAGTTTTTGGATCACGGGGCTTTTGACCAAATAGTTTATTAAATTTATCATTTGTCATTGTAAGACCAGTAGCATAATTAAAATAATCTTGATCTAATCTAAAGGTTCCATCGTCCTTTATATCAATTAACTTTTTTATCTTATCTTCATAAATTGGAGAACCGTAAGGAGCTAAACCCATAAGTTTATATTCACCACTATTTACCTTAAATCCTGTATAATAAGTAAAAGCTGAATAAAGAAGCCCAAGAGAATGAGGAAAGTGTATTTCTTTTTTTACTTCTAAATTATTATTATTTCCAATAGCTACTGTTGTTGTGGCCCATTCACCTACACCATCTGCTGTCAATATTACTGCCTCTTTGAACGGGGATGGAAAAAAAGCACTTGCAGCGTGGCTTAGGTGGTGATCTGAAAAATAAATATTTTTGTCTGTTTTGTAATTTTTATCATGAGTTTTAAGTTTGTTAAATAGAAGATTTTTTTGAAAAAGCCTTTCCTTAATCCATAATGGCATTGCTTTAGCAAAAGAAACAAAACCCCTAGGTGCAAATGCAACATATGTTTCTAATAATCTCTCAAATTTTAAAAAAGGTTTTTCAAAAAAAACAATTTTATCTACTTCACTTAGTTTTAGATTTGCAAAATTTAAAACAAATTTAATTGCGTTATAAGGGTAACTTGGGTCATGTTTTTTTCTACTAAATCTCTCTTCTTGAGCTGCTGCAATAATTTTTCCATCTTTTAAGATGCAAGCTGCACTATCATGATAGAATGCAGAAATACCTAATATAGAAGTCACTTTAAAATATTGTATAAATAAATGGTGCTACTGCTGTGCCTTGAGTTAAAACAATTAATCCACCAAATAAAACTAAAACAATTATAATTGGTAAAAGCCAATATTTTTTTCTTACTATTAAAAATTCCCAAAATTCTTTTATAAAACTCATATCAAAATTGATTTTTCATTTTACTTTTTGGATCATTTTTTTCAATCCAATAAGATTGATAATTATTATATTTTAAATTTAACAGATCCTTACCCAATAATCTCATTATAAGACCTATTGGGGTTACTACTAAAAAGAATATAATTCCCATGATTACTGGAGAAATTAATTTTCCTAAAAGGATACCAAATTTAAACCAAATTTTATTTAACGGTGATAAAAAATTAGAATTTAAAATACCTAAAACTAAAAATATTAAAGAAATTATTAAAGACCAAAGTCTTATATTTTCATTATTTATTAATGGATAAAGTGAAATTAATAAAAATAAGACAAAAAATACTATTCCAAAGCTTTTATTTGACCCTAATTTTATATCATCCATTTAAAGATTTTTGAGGTTTCATATCAGACTTGCTTATACCTGCAATTTTAACAGGTTTTTTCATAGCATCTCTTCTAAATGGTTCACCAAGTTCTTGGTTTAAAATCACTTCAATAAAAGTTGTAATTCCTTTTTTCTGATCTTCACAAGACTGTTTGATTGCTGCTGTAGTTTCTTCCATTGTTCGAACTGTTACTCCTTTAAGACCACAAGCATCGGCAACTTTTGCATAACTCAACTCAGGATCAAGTTCAGTTCCAACAAAGTTATCATCAAACCATAAAGTTGTATTTCTTTTTTCTGCTCCCCATTGATAATTTCTAAAGATTACCATCGAAATTGCCGGCCATTCTTCTCTAGCACATGAGCTCATTTCGTTCATACTAATTCCAAAAGCTCCATCTCCAGCAAAACCTATTACGGGTGTATCAGGACAACCAATTTTTGCACCTAAAATAGATGGAAACCCATAACCACATGGACCAAATAATCCTGGAGCTAAATATTTTCTTCCTTTTTCAAAAGTCGGATAAGCATTTCCGATTGCACAATTGTTTCCAATATCACTTGAAATAATTACATCATTTGGCATACCTGCTTGAATAGCTCTCCAAGCTTGCCTAGGAGACATTCTGTCAGAGTCTCTATCTCTTGCTTCTTTATTCCAAACTGTTCCTTCATCATCATCTTCATGATCCAAGCTTGACAATTTTTGTAACCATGCTGATTTAGTTTGGTGAATAATATCTTTTCTTTTTTGTCTGTCTATATCTCCAGCAGTAGAAGAAAGTTTGGCTAAAAGTTGTTGAGCAACTAATTTTGCATCACCACAAATACCTACTGTAACTTTTTTAGTTAAACCAATTCTGTCTGAATTCATGTCAACTTGAATGATACTTGCATTTTTTGGCCAATAATCAATTCCGTAACCTGGTAAAGTTGAAAAAGGATTAAGTCGTGTACCAAGAGCTAAAACAACATCTGCTTTAGAAATTAATTCCATTCCAGCTTTTGATCCATTATAACCCAGTGGGCCCGCTGCTAATGGATGACTTCCGGGAAAACTATCATTATGTTGATAACCTGAACACACAGGTGCATCTAATTTTTCGGCTAACTTTTTACAATCTTCAATAGCTCCTCCAATAACAACACCTGCTCCAGATAATATTACTGGAAATTTTGCTTTAGATAATAAGTCGGCAGCTTTTTTAATTGCATCCACTCCACCTGCTTGTCTTTCTAATCTTACAATTGGAGGTAAATCAATATCAATTACTTGTGTCCAATAATCTCTTGGCACATTTATTTGTGCAGGAGCTGAACCTCTAATCGCTTTTTCAATAACTCTGTTTAGAACCTCGGCCATTCTTGAAGGATCTCTAACTTCTTCTTGATAACAAACCATGTCTTTAAATAAATTCATTTGTTCAACTTCTTGAAAACCACCTTGTCCCATAGTCTTATTAGCAGCTTGAGGCGTAACTAATAGTAAGGGAGTGTGATTCCAGTAAGCAGTTTTAATAGGAGTTACTAATCCAGTGATACCTGGACCATTTTGAGCTATTACCATAGACATTTTTCCAGTGGCTCTTGTGTAGCCATCGGCAATTAATCCACCATTAGTTTCATGAGCGACATCCCAAAAAGTTATTCCTGCATCAGGAAAAATATCTGAGATTGGCATAAATGCTGATCCTATAATTCCAAATGAATGTTCAATACCATGCATTTGTAAAACTTTTACAAAAGCTTCTTCTGTTGTCATTTTTGTCATAAACCTAGAGCCTCTCTAAAATGTGTTTTAAGTATTTATAAAATTCGTTTGTTAATTTGTGCGATTAATATATAAGATTTTACAAATTTCAAACAAACAAATCGACCCGATATGGCGACAGATATAATAATCCATGACAAAAAAGACAATGTTGGAGTAGTTGTTATTGAAAAAATTACGCCTAAACAAGATTGTGCTTGCTGGATAATGGAAGATGATAGTTCTACGAAAATTCAATCAATGGATGAAATACCTCTTGGGCATAAAATTGCGATGGTTGATTTAAATGAGGGAGATACAATCCTTAAATATGGCCATGATATTGGTAAAGTAGTTAAATCGATTAAAAAAGGTGAACATGTACATGTTCATAATGTAAAAACAAAGAAGTGGTAAAAGTATGGAAATCCCAAAAAGTTTTTTAGGTTACAAAAGAGAAAATGGAAGAGCTGGTACAAGAAATCATGTTATTATTTTACCAGTTGATGATATTTCAAATGCTTGTGCTGAAGCTGTAGCTAACAACATCAAAGGAACAATCGCTCTTCCCCATTCATATGGAAGATTACAATTTGGCGCTGACTTAGAATTACATTTTAGAACTATGATAGGAACAGGATGCAATCCAAACGTTGCAGCTGTTATAGTAATTGGAATTGAACCTAAATGGACTAAAAGGATTGTTGATGGAATTGCAAAAACTGGAAAACCAGTTGAGGGATTTCATATTGAGCGCACCGGAGATATTGGAACCACTATGAAAGCTTCAAAAAAAGCACAAGAATTTGTTATGTGGGCCTCAGAAAAACAAAGAGAAGAATGTCCTATGAGTGATCTTTGGATATCAGTTAAGTGCGGGGAATCAGACACAACATCAGGTCTAGCATCAAACCCTACTGTTGGAAATCTTATGGATAAACTTGAACCATTGGGAGTTCATTTATGTTTTGGTGAAACTTCTGAATTAACTGGAGCAGAAAAAGTTTGTGCATCAAGAGGTGCTACAAAAGAAGCATCAGATAAATTTATGAAAACCTGGAATGACTATAATGATTTTATTTTAAAAGAGGCAACAGATGATCTATCTGAAAGTCAACCAACAGCTGGTAATATTGCAGGTGGTTTGACTACAATTGAGGAAAAAGCTTTTGGAAATTTCCAGAAAATAGGAAATTGTAAATTTATTGATGTATTAGAGCCAGCTGAAGAACCAAAAAAAGGAAAAGGTTTGTATTTTATGGACACCTCTTCTGCAGCTGCAGAATGTGTTACACTTCAAGCTGCAGCAGGTTTTAATATCCATTTATTTCCAACAGGTCAAGGTAACATTGTTGGAAATCCTATTGAGCCTGTAATCAAACTAACTGCTAATCCTTTGACTGTAAAAAGTATGGGTGAACATATTGATTGTGATGTCTCAAAAATACTATCAAGAGAAATGAATTTATCTGAAGCAGGAGACCAGTTAATTAAAACAACATTGCGGGTAGCTAACGGTAGATTAACCTGTGCTGAAGCTTTAGGTCATAAAGAATTTGTTATGACTAAACTCTACCGTAGCGCTTAGTAAATAATTTATTTAATGTTTAATAGAAAGTATTTGGTAATTATACCGGGTATTATTCTTGCGTTTATTCTTTACACTCTTTCTCAGGGTTTTAATAATATTATTGGAATAGAGCTTTTGGGATATAATAAAAGTCCCATTTCAACTGCAATGATAGCAATACTCATAGGGATATTTTTTGGAAATATTTTTAAAATTAGAGAAAGCTTTCAAAAAGGATTAGATTTTACTAGAGAATATATTCTTAAATTTGGTATTATTTGTTTAGGTATACAATTAAAACCATTTGAATTTTTAGATTTTGGTAAAATTGCAATTCCTTTAATTATTATTTGTATAATAAGTGTTTTAATTGTTGTTAAACTTATAATCACAAAATTTAAGATTCCAACCAGAATGGCTTATCTAATATCAATTGGTAGTACAGTTTGTGGAACAACTGCAATTATGGCTACCGCTCCTGTAATAAAAGCTAATAAAAATGAAGTTTCTTACGCAATAGCAAATATCACTCTGTTTGGGATATTATCTATGCTCTTATATCCTTATTTTTCAAACTTCTACTTTGAAGGAAATTCTTTATATGCAGGCCTTTTTTTGGGAACCTCAATACATGAAACTTCACAAGTAGCTGCTGCAGGACTTATATATGATCAGCAATTTAATAGTCCTGAAACATTAAACGTAGCGACATTAACTAAACTTATTAGAAATACTTTCTTAATCATAATGATCCCGCTTTTTGCCATTTTGTACAATAGGGGTAAGAAAAAAGAAAAAAACTATTCTATTGTAAGTATTTTTCCATATTTTGTTTTGGGTTTTGTTGGAATGATAGTTTTAAGAAATATGGGTGATCAGATCTTCACTACTAATTATAACTGGATTGAAACAATAAATTTTATAGAAATATGTTCAAAAATTTTCTTAACTATGGCTATGGCTGCTATTGGTCTATCAACTAATCTTAAAGATATAAGAGGTATGGGCTTCAGACCTTTTATTGTT
>JACWEK010000008.1 GCA_014653535.1 Pelagibacterales bacterium SAG-MED43 | reverse complement strand
AACTAGATAAAAGAAATTATCTTAAATACAGGAAGATTTGGTCCCTACTTAAAATGTGAAAATAAATCAGCAAGAATCGAGAATTTAGAGGAATTATTTTCGATAGGATTAAACCGAGCAATAACATTAATTGCAGAAGCAAAGCCAGGCAGAATGTCTTCATCAATTATAAAAGATTTAGGAGAGCATCCAGAGGATAAAAAACCAGTACGAGTTATGAAAGGACAATATGGACCCTATATCAAATACAAATCGTTAAATGCAACTATACCTGAAGAAAAAGATCCGACTGAACTAACAATGGAAGAAGCATTAATTCTTATTGAGAAAAGAAAAGAATACGATAAAACTAAAAAAAATAAAAAAATTAAAAAAAAAAAAATATGAAAAAAATATTTATCTCATTCATTTTTCTAAATATCTTTACTTTAAATTCTTATACTGCTGAAATAAAAGATTGTTCAGAATATAGTAAATTAAATCCTAAATATCTAGCATGCAAAGCAACTAACTTAGCAAAAGATACTATTAAATATCAAAATGAACAGTGGTCAGGTTCAAAAAAAGATAAAAAAAACAAAAAGGATTAATTATGGATTTTGAAGAAAATATTAAAAAATTAAACCTGAAACTTCCAGAGGCTAAGGCACCTGCTGGAAATTATGTTGCAACTAAAATTATAGGAAATTTACTTTACATTTCTGGACAAATTTCTATTGACGAAAATGGTGAGCTCATAAAAGGTAAAGTTGGTTTAGATTTAGATACAGATAAAGCATACCAAGCAGCTAAACGATGTGGCTTAAGTATTGTTACTCAAGCAAAACAAGCTTGTGGTGGGGATTTATCTAAGATTAAGAACTGTATAAAATTAACAGGCTTTGTTAATTCAACTGATAAATTTACAGACCAACCAAAGGTAATAAATGGAGCATCTGATTTATTAGTATCAATATTTGGAGAAGCAGGTATGCACACTAGGGCAGCAGTAAGCACTAATAGTTTACCTCTAGGTGTATCTGTTGAAGTTGATGCTATATTTGGATTAAAGTAAAAATTTATCTACCAACACTAAAGTATTTAAAGCCTTGTGCATTAATTTTTGACTTTGAATAAATATTTCTCATATCGTAAATAATAGGTTTTTTCCTTCTTATCAGATTTTTAAAATTTATAGATTTAAATTCATTCCACTCAGTATGAATGATTACAAGGTCGGAACCATCTAAAGATTTTTTAATTGAACTTTCATAAGAAACATTTTTAATTTGTTTAAATTCTTTTTTATAACCTGTTGGATCAAAATATTTAATTAAAGCACCTTTTTTTAGACAATGCGGGTATCATTGTAAGACTTGAGGAATCCCTCATGTCATCAGTATTTGCTTTGAATGTAACACCAAGAAATGTTATTTTTTTATTCTTAATTTTTTTCTTAAGAATTTCAAAAACTCTACTTAATAAAATATTTGATCGATTTTCATTTGATTTTACAACCGTTTTTATAACAGATAAATTAATCTTAAATTTATCTGCAGTTGAAATTATTGCCTTAGTATCTTTAGGAAAACAAGACCCGCCATAAGCTGGTCCAGCTCTCAAAAAACGGCTTCCTATTCTTTTATCTAGCCCCATTCCAATTGAAATATCTTCAACATTTATTCCTGTTTTTTCACATAAATTTGATATTTCATTTATAAATGTAATTTTGGTGGCCAAAAAAGCGTTTGAGGCATATTTGATCAATTCAGCAGCTCGTCTTGATGTACTGACATATTGAGCTCCCTTAGAGATTAAAGGTGAATATAAATTTCTTAAAATTTTGTTTGATTTTTTATTATCAGTTCCAATTACAATTCTATCAGGAAATGTAAAATCTCTTATAGCCTCACCCTCTCTTAAAAATTCAGGATTTGATACGACAGAGAACTTATTTTTATTATTTTTTTTTGATACTATTCTCTCGATTTCGTCACCTGTAGTGACGGGGACAGTTGATTTAGTAATAATGATTTTAAACTTATTGATTAACGAACTTATCTCTCTTGCAACATTAAAAACCTGACTTAAGTCAGCAGAACTTCCGTTCTTTTTATTTGGCGTTCCTACACAAATAAAAATAATATCACTGTTTTTAACTGATGATTTTAAATCTGATGAAAAAGTTAATCTTTTATTTTTGTAATTTTTGATAGCTAGTTCAGATAAACCTGGTTCATAAATAGGAATTTTTCCTTTTTTAAGTAAATTAATTTTTTTTAGATCTTTATCAACACAAATAACGTCATTACCTAAATCAGAAAAGCAAACTCCACTAACTAATCCTACGTAGCCTGTGCCTATCATACATAACTTCATAATTTAGAGATCTCCAATGTTGATTTAATATAACCATGCATACTACCACAATCCAAATACTTACCTGAAAAATTATGAGCAACAAATTTATTTTTTTCTTTGATTAATGATTGGATGGCATCAGTTATATGAATTTCATTACCTTTGCCTGGCCTTTGTTTACTTAATTTTGCAAAAATAGTTTTAGGTAAAATATATCTCCCAATTACAGCTTTATTTGATGGCGCTGCTTTAATTGATGGTTTTTCTATAACATCTTTAATAAAATAATTTCTTTTATCTAGTTTTTTACCAAGTTTATAAATACCCCATCTTGAAACTGTTTTTTTATTTACATTCATGCTGGCCATAACGCTAGACTTAGATCGTTTATGAACTTTAATCATAGATTTAGAACAATTTTTATTAATTATAAGATCATCAGGTAAAAGCATTAAAAAAAATTTATCTTTAATTAACTTTTTAGTTTTTAATACAGCATCACCTGTTCCAAGCGGTTTATTCTGATATACAAAGCTTATCATTTTTTTGTATTTCAAAATTTTTCTATATTCTTTTTTAATTCTTGGATCTTTTTTTTTGTTGATTATTTTTGTATAAAATTTGTCATTAAAAAAATAATTTTTTATCATTATTTTTTTTTTTGAAATTATAAAAATTACATTTTTAATGCCAGCGTCGATACATTCATCTAAAATATATTCAATTCCAGGTTTTCCATTTATAGGCAAAAGTTCTTTAGCAAAAACACTTGTCAGAGGTAATAATCTTGTACCCAAACCTGCTAATGGAATTATAGCTTGTTTAATCATTCAAATGTTTTACTTATTAAATTATTTTATACAAATGAAAATTTTATTAAATAATAATGATTTAAATGAGGCATTATATAATGTGTCTGATTTAGGCTTTGTGCCAACTATGGGGAGCTTACACCAGGGTCATGTTTCATTAATTAAAAAATCATTAAAAAGATGTAATAAAACTATTGTAAGTATATTTGTAAATCCCACCCAATTTAATAAGAAAAATGATTATATAAATTATCCAAGAAATAATAGAAGAGATTTATCAATTCTAAAGAGATTAAAAGTAAATTTTGTTTATTTGCCAAAAAAAAATGATGTATATTTTTTTAAAAGAAAATCATTAATTAAACTGCCAAAAAAAGACAGGATACTCTGTGCAAAATTTAGAAAGGGTCATTTTGAGGGTGTTATTGATGTTATGGACCGCCTAACAAAGATAATTAAACCTAAAAAAATATTTATGGGTGAAAAAGATTTTCAACAACTTTATTTAGTGAAAGAATTTATCCAAAAAAGATATAATACTAAAATTATTTCTTGCAAAACTATCAGGGATACTAATAAACTTGCATTTTCTTCCCGAAATAAACTTTTAGATAAGATAGAACTAATTAAAGCAGGCAAAATATCTAAAGAAATGATTTTACTTAAGAATAAGTTTGTAAAAAGTAAGAATATTAAAAAACTTATATTTGAAAAAAAGAAAGACTTAATTAATTCATTTGATATAAAGCTTGATTACTTAGAGTTAAGAAATATTTTAAATTTAAAAAGTTCAAATAAAATTAAAGATTCTAAGTTATTTATTGCGTATTCTATTAATAAAGTAAGGTTAATTGATAATTTTTAGTTTACAAAAAATAAGCTCCTACACCTAAAAAAGATACAAATCCAATTACATCAGTAATGGTGGTAACAAAAACACTTGAGGCTATTGCAGGATCAATATTGATTTTTTTAAGTGTAACAGGAACAAGAATTCCAAATAAACCAGCAACAACCATAGTTAATACCATTGAAATTGAAATGATTAGTGAAAGTTGAATATCTTGAAACCAAAATTGTACAATTAATGCACTAATAACAGCAAAGATAATTCCATTCAATACACCTATATTAAACTCCTTTAATATATTTTGGTTAAAATTATTTTTTGTTAAATCATTGGTAGCCAATGTTCTTACAGTTACTGCAAGCGTTTGCATTCCTGCGTTTCCACCCATTGAAGCAACAATTGGCATTAAGAATGCCAAAACTACCATTTGTTCAATAGTTGCACCAAATAAACTTATGAAATATGTGGCTAAAAAAGCTGTAAATAAATTTAAAAGTAACCAGTTAAATCTTCTTTTTGTTTTTGTAATCACTCCGTCGGTAATTTCTTCATCACCTACCCCTGCTAATCTCAATGCGTCTTCTTCTGCTTCTTCTTTTAATACAGTTAATACATCATCTGAAGTAATCATACCTACTAACTTACTAGTTTTATCAACAACACATGCTGAATTAAGATTGTAATTCTCAAACAAATTACCAACCTCTTCTCTATCCATGTCTACAGGAATCAAAAAAGTAGTGTCATCCATAATTGATGACATTTTCATTTCTCTGGCAGTTCTTAAAACTTTTGAGGAAGGAACAGTACCAATTGGCTTAAAATTTTCATCTACTATATAAATTTCCAAAAATTGCTCAGGTAAATCCTTATTTTCTCTTAAATAATCTATAGTCTGACCTACTGACCAATTACTAGGAATTGCTGTAAACTCCCTCTGCATTATTCTAGCAGCACTATCTTCTGGATAACTTAATCCTTCTAATAAAGCAAAACGATCTTTTGGAGGTAGTGAACTTAATATAGAGTTTTTGTCTTTTTCTTCAACATTTTCTAGTATTGAAATAGCATCATCTGACTCTAAATTTTTTAATATTCTTACAATAGCATCAGATGAAAGATATTTGATGATTTCTGATTGAACAGACTCATTTAACTCAATAAAAACTTCTGGGTCAATTCTAAAATTGTTTAATTTAATTAGTTTTTCTCTATCATTTTCACCTAAATGCTCAATTATATCCGCAGCATCTGCAGGATGCATTTCTTTAAAAGAATTTGTAATAAATAAAGCATCATTGATTAAAATTTTGTCAGTGACTACCTTGATATACTCTTTATTAAATTCAAAATTGACTTTTTTATCTTTGATTTTTTTAATTAAAGTCATAAATTTACCTATTATTCAGTCGGAACTTTTAATACATAATATAGAGAATACAATTTTTAAATGAACATTGAGATTAAAAAGTCGCAAAAACCAATAAAATATGAAGAAGCTATTAAATTAATGGAAGATCGTTTATTAAAAATAGACAATAATAAATCAAATGAACTTATATGGGTTTTACAACATGATGATATTTACACAGCAGGTAAAAACTACAAGGAAAATGAAATATTAGATAAATCAATCGATATAACAATAACAAACAGAGGTGGAAAAATTACTCATCATAGCAAAGGTCAACTTATATGTTATTTTGTATTAGATTTAAAAAAAAGAAAAAAAGATATCAGAAAATTTATTTCTGTTATTGAAAAAACAATAATTGATACACTTAAATTTTATAATATTAATACTTTTGCTGATAAAAAAAATATTGGAATTTGGTACAATAATCAAAATACTATTAAAAAAGTAGCAGCGATTGGAATTAGAATTCGTAAATGGATTGCTTATCATGGTTTCTCAATCAATATAGATAACAATTTAAAAAAATATGATGCCATAATACCTTGTGGAATAATTGATAAAGGCGTTACAAATCTTAGAAATATCAAAGATCAAAATTATAGCGAATTAGGAAATGAGCTTATTAAAAATTTTATTTCAAATCTAAAAAATTAAGTCTTTTAGTTTTAAGAATTTTTTTAAAATAATCTGGAAGAAGTGCTCTATAGGTATATTTTTTATCTTTAACCATAAACCTTATTTGATAGGAATGAAGCATAAGATTTTTATTTTCTCCTTTAAAAAATTTATGTGATTTATATTTTTGGTCACCATAAATAGAATGACCAATATTATATAATTGTTTTCTAAGTTGATGCTTTCTTCCTGTAATAGGTTTCATTTCAACTAAACTTGCATTTGAATTTTTATCAATTACTTTAAAAATTGTTCTTGCTTTTTCAATTATTTTTTTTTCTTTATCATATTTAATTAATTCATCATTCCACTCACCTGAATTATTTTCTATTTCACCATTACAGACAGCTAAGTAAGTTTTGTGAACTTTTCTTAACCTGAATAAAGATGTCAATAGTTGAGCGGTTTGTCGATTCTTAGCCATAATAAATACACCAGATGTATCTTTATCTAATCTATGAACAGAGTATGGTTTAGTCCCTTCAAAAATTTCACTTTTAGAAAATATATCAATTAAATTTTTTTTTGACTTAGTTCCACCTTGAACTGATATACCTGCACTTTTATTTAAAACAATAAAATTTTCATTATCATCAATGATTAGGTTTTCGTTAGCTTTAATAATTTCTTTTGATGGAGTAAATTTAATTTTTTTCTCTTCAATTATTTTTTTTAAATTAAAATTAAAAACATCTATTTTATCATTTGTTTTAATCTTTAAAGAACTTTTAGCTTTCTTTTTGTTAATTTTTATTTTACCTAGCCTTAGATTTTTTTCTATTAAACCTTGAGGAATTTTTCCTAATTTAATTCTTAACCATCTGTCTAGACGCATGTTGTTACACGTTGAATCAACAGTGAAACTCTTATTCATTGTTATAAGTTTATTGCTAAGCTGTAGCTAATTTTTTATCTTCTTTTTTATCAGCTTCTTTTGCGGGTTCTTTTTTTTTTTTATCAATTCTTTTTGCTTCAACATCTCTATCTATGAACTCAATAATAGCCATTGGGGCATTATCACCATATCTAAAACCAGCTTTAATTATTCGAGTGTATCCACCATTTCTTTTTTCAAGATCAATTAAAAATGTTTATCAGTTTTGATTGATCTTGAAAAAAGAAAGTGTTTTTTTAACTTTGTTAGCAGATTTCACATCTTGTAGTTTTGAAACTAAAATTTTAGTTGTTTGAAGTGTTTCTTTTTTTCCGAGAGTGATGATTTTGTCTGCCTGTGGTTTTAAAAACTTGGCTTTTGGTAAAGTTGTTTTAATCTGTTCATATTTTATTAATGAGTTAAGCATGTTTTTGAGCAATGCTTTACGATGTTCAGAAGTTCTATTTAACTTCTTATTTGCCATTCCATGTCTCATTAGATAGCTTCCTCTAATTTTTTAGACATTTCGGCAATATTATCGGGTGGCCAATTAGGAATCTCCATTCCTAAATAAAGTGACATGCCAGTTAAAACTTCTTTAATTTCATTTAGAGATTTTCTACCAAAATTTGGAGTTCTTAACATTTCACCCTCAGATTTCTGAACAAGATCACCGATATAAATGATGTTGTCATTTTTGAGACAATTCATTGATCTTACGGATAATTCTAGTTCGTCAACTTTTCTTAATAGGTTTTTATTAAATTCTGGTTCGGTCGAAACTTCTTTAATCGGTGCTTCAACAGGTTCATCAAAACTGATAAACATTTTTAATTGATCTTGAAAAATTCTTGCAGAATATGCAACTGCATCTTCAGCTGAAATTGAACCATTGGTTTCGACTTCCATAATCAATTTATCATAATCTAGAGCTTTACCTTCCCTAGCGGTACTCACTGAATAAGAAACTTTCTTAACAGGGCTATACAAGGAATCAATAGCAATTAATCCTAAAGGTGGTTCTTCTGGTTTATTTAATTCAGCTGGCACATAACCTTTTCCCGTATTAACATTCATTTCCATGTGGAAATTTGTATTCTCGTCAAGATTACAAATGACTAAATCTGGATTTAGTATTTCAACATCGGTTATAGGTGTAATGTCTGATGCTTTAATTTCACCAGGACCTTTAGCATCTAAAACAAGTTTTTTTGTTCCCTCTGAAGAACTTTTTAATGCTAAAGATTTTACATTTAATACAATATCAGTTACATCCTCTCTCACACCTTTAATGGATGTAAATTCATGTAAAACACCGTCTATTTGAATTGATGTAACAGCAGCACCACGAATAGAAGAAAGAAGTATTCTTCTCAAAGAATTACCTAAAGTTAAACCATAACCTTTTTCAAGTGGTTCAGCAATTATCTTTGCATGAGCAAGATCATCGCTTATTTTTACATCTAACTTAGTAGGTTTAATTAATGATTTCCAATTTTTGACATTTACATTTTCTGTTTCCATTAAACTCTCCTTTTTTTTGGTGGCCGTGTACCATTATGTGGCATGGGTGTAGTATCTTTTATTGATAAAATTTTAAAACCTCTAGCTTGTAATGCTCTTAATGCAGTTTCTCTTCCTGAACCAGGTCCTTTTACTTCTACAGATAAAGTTTTCATACCAAAATCAAGAGCTTTGGACGCTGCAGCATCAGCGGCTATTTGAGCAGCATAGGGTGTTGACTTTCTTGATCCCTTAAAACCTTTTTGACCTGCTGAGGCCCACGAAATGACATTACCGTTTGTGTCAGCTATTGAGATAATCGTGTTATTAAATGTGGACTGAACGTAAGCTATACCATTTAAAATATTTTTTTTAATTTTTTTTTTTTTGGAGTAAGAACTTTTATTATTTTTTTTTGAAGTCTTTTCAACTTTTTGATCTTTATTTTCAATTTTTTCTGTTTTTGCCATTATTATTTCTTAGTTGGTGTTAATTTTTTTCCAGCAATTGCTATAGCTTTGCCTTTTCTTGTTCTAGCATTACATCTAGTTCTTTGTCCTCTTACTGGTAATTTTTTTCTATGCCTTGATCCTCTATAACAAGCTAAATCAATAAGTCTTTTAATACTTAAAGAATAATCTCTTCTTAAATCACCTTCAACTTTGAAATTTTGATCTATAAATTCTCTAATTTTTAAAATTTCATCATCTGTTAATTCATTAACTCTTTTTTCTTTAGGTATTTCTAGGGATGAACAGATCTTTTGAGAAAATTTATCACCTATACCATAAATATAAGTTAAGCCTATATGTACAAGCTTATTTTGTGGAATATTAATACCTGCAATCCGAGCCATAATTATGTGATAAATTTGAGCCTTTTATATAAGAACATCTTTTAAAGTCAACGCCTTAAACATTGATAAAAGTGTCTATTTTTTGTGTTATTTCATGAATTTCAAGAGTTCCATCTATCTCATGAAAATTTGGATTTCTTGAATAGAAATCTAATACAGGCTTAGTTGTTTCCATATATTTGTCATACCTTCTAAGAATAGTATCTAATTCATCATCAGACCTTTTTTCAATAAATTTTCTTTTTTCAATTCTTTTTATTATTGTTTCTTTATTTACATTTAAAAAAAAAATTAAATCTATTTTTTGATTAGTTTCTGCTAATAATAAATCTAAATTTTCTGCCTGACTTAATGATCTTGGATATCCATCAAAAATTAATCTATCTTTTTTTGTTGAGTCAAATATCAATGTTTTGATAAGTTTATTAACAATTTCATCACTTACAAATCTTCCATCATCCATATCATTGATTATCATTTTTCCAACTTTAGAATTGTTTCTAATTTCATTCCTTAATAAGTCGCCTGTTGAAATTTGGAAACCATTAATTTTTTTTACAAGATGTTTAGATTGAGTTCCTTTACCAGCACCAGGGGGACCAAATAAAATGATATTCACAAAAACTATCTTCCAAATTTTGTCTTTTTAATTAATTGCTCATATTGAGCACTCATAAGTCTAGTTTGAATCTGTGTTACTGTGTCAATTGCCACTACAACAACAATTAAAATTGATGCTCCACCTAAGTAGAAAGGTATAGGGTAGTTTGCAATTAAAAATTCAGGCATTAAACAAACAAGTGTTAAATATAATGCACCGATTGTGGTTAATCTTGTCAAAATAGTTTCAATATATAAAGCTGTACTTTCTCCAGGCCGTATACCAGGAATAAAGCCACCATATTTTCTTAAATTATCTGCAGTTTCTGTGGGGTTGAAAGTAATTGATGTGTAGAAAAAAGTAAAAAAAATTATACCGGAAGCATACAGTAACATATAAAGAGGTTGCCCTTGAGTAAAATACGAACTTAAATTTAAAAAAGTTTCATTTTCTGAAAAATTAAAGTTAGAAAATGTTACTGGTAATAATAATAGAGCGGATGCAAAGATTGCAGGTATTACACCTGCTTGATTAATCTTTAAAGGCAAATGAGAGGACTCTCCTCCATACATCTTGTTACCCATCTGCCTTTTGGGATAATTTATTAGAATTTTTCTTAAAGCTCTCTCCATAAACACTACAAAAAGAATAGTTAAAATTAACAAAACAAATATTGCTAAAATCATTAGTGTAGAAACAGCACCTGTTCTACCTAATTCAAAAGTTGTTACTAACGCCCTAGGTATTTCAGCAACAATACCAGCAAAAATTATTAAAGATATTCCATTTCCAATTCCTCTTTGAGTAATTTGTTCTCCAAGCCACATTAAAAAAATAGTACCAGCAACTATTGTTGTGACAGTTGAAATTTTAAAAAATAAGCCTGGGTTAATAACTAAATCTGCAGAAGACTCTAATCCTACGGACAAACCGTAGCCTTGAACTGTGGCTAGTAAAACAGTTCCATATCTAGTTATTTGGGTAATTTTTGCCCTACCTGTTTCACCTTGAGCTTTTAAATTTTTAAAATAATCAGACACACCAGTTAATAATTGGACAATAATAGCAGAAGATATGTAGGGCATAATTCCTAAAGCAAAAATAGCCATTCTACTTACAGCACCTCCAGCAAAAACATTAAACATTCCTAGTAAACCTTTTTGGTTACTGTCCATCAATATTTTGAGCTGTTCTGGGTCAATGCCAGGTAAAGGCACAAAAGTTCCAAATCTATAAACAGCCAATATACCAATAGTAAAAAGTATTCTATTCCTTAAATCATTTGAAGAAGATGAAGAACTCATATTGAGATGATTTATTTTTTTAATTTAATTGATCCACCAATTTTTTCTAATTTTTCAACAGCAGATTTTGAAGCTAAATTTGCCTCTATATTTATCTTATCTTTAATTTCACCGGTACCTAAAATTTTCAATTTTGTAGAATTCTTATTTATTATTTTAAGTTTTTTAAATAATTCTTTGTTAAGAATTTCATTTACTTTTATTTTTTTTTTATCAATGTAAGATTGAATTTTTTCTAAGTTCAAAATAGCAACTTTTTCTATTGAAATTGAATTAAATCCTCTTTTTGGTAATCGTCTATATAAAGGCATTTGACCTCCCTCAAAACTTTTAATTGCAACTCCTGATCTTGATTTTTGACCTTTAACCCCCCTTCCAGAAGTTTTTCCTTTGCCAGAACCAATACCTCTTCCAACTCTAATTTTTGATTTATTTATTTTTTCTCTATTATTTAATTGTGTAATCATTATCCTCTTTTTTCAACTATTTCTGATATCTTTTTGTTTCTTATTGCCGAAATTTGTTTTGGAGAATTTTGTTTCAATAAAGCTTTGATGGTGGCTCTTATTACATTATGAGCATTTGATGTTCCCATAGATTTTGCAACAATATCTCTAACTCCTAAAACTTCACACACTGCTCTTACGGGTCCACCAGCAATAATTCCAGTTCCTTTTGATGCTGCTCTTAAGATAATTCTACCTGAGCCATCTTTGGCTTTCACATCATGGTGAATAGTTCTTCCTTCTCTTAATGGTATATGAATAAGTTTCCTTCTTGCCATCTCATTTGCTTTCTTAATTGCATCAGGAACCTGCTTTGCTTTAGCATGTGCAATTCCTATTCTCCCTGCTTGGTTTCCAACAACAACTAAAGCAGAAAATCCAAATCTTCTCCCACCTTTAACAACTTTGGTAATTCTATTTATGTGGACTAGTTTTTCTAAAATATCGTCTGTTTTTTTATCTTTAAAGTTATCCATAATTAAAAATCCATTCCATTTTTACGTAAAGTTTCTGCAAATACTTTTACTCGACCATGGTATTTATATATTCCACGATCAAAAAATATCTTAGTTATTTTTTTTTCTTGAGCTTTTTTAGCTAGTTTTTCAGCAACAATTTTTGAAAGTTCAGTTTTGTTTACTTTAGATCCTGATTTAATATCTTTTTCTACAGAAGAAGCTGATAGTAATGTAATATTTCTATTATCATCAATAATTTGAGCAGAAATATTTTTTGCTGACCTAGAAATGCACAATCTATACCTATCATTAGGCGCAACTTTTTTAACCTTATTACTCACTCTAAAACGTTTTCTAATTCCTGTACTTAGTTTCATTATTTTTTCTTTCCCTCTTTCTTAGGAACATATTGTCCTTTTTCTCTGATACCTTTGCCTTTGTAAGGTTCTATTTTTCTGAACGTTTTGATTTTAGATGTAACAATACCAACTAGCTGTTTATCTGAACCAGAAATTTTTAAGGTTGTTTGCTTCTCAACTAAGATTTTAATACCTTCTGGAATATCAAAATTTATATCGTGACTATATCCAAGTTGTAAATTTAACCGTTTTTCTTTTAAAGCTGCCCTGTAACCTACCCCAACTAATTCTAATGTCTTTTCATAGCCTGTGCTCGAACCAATTACAGCATTATTAATTAAGCTTCTATTCATTCCCCAAAGTCTTTTAGTATTTTGATCAATTTTTTTTGGTTTAATAGAAATTTCTTTGCCCTCATTAATTTCAAGATTAAATATATCTAAATCTATATCTAAAGATTTTTTACCTAGTGGTCCTTCAATATTTAAAATATTACCAGCCAAAACTACTTTGACTTTGTCAGGAATTGCTATATTTGTTTTTCCAATTTTAGACATAATTAAAATACCTTACAAATTATTTCTCCACCTACTTTTTGTTTTCTTGCGTCCATATCTGTCATAACTCCTTTTGGAGTAGAAAGTATTGCAATACCTAGGCCATTATTAATTTTTGGTAAACTATCAGCACTAGAAAAGATTCTTCTTCCTGGTTTTGATACCCTTTCAAAATTACTTATAACTGGATTTCCAGAATGATATTTTAGCTCAAGTGATAAAACTGGTTTTTTATCTTCTACAGCAATTTTAAAATCTTTGATGAAACCTTCATTTTTAAGAATATCAGCAATTTTAGATTTAAAATTTGACGATGGTAATTCTACTTTTTTATGATTTCTTGCTTGAGCATTTTTAACTCTAGCTATCATATCTCCAATTGGATCGCTTAAACTCATATATTCCTTTCTACCAACTTGATTTCACTAATCCTGGTATCTTTCCTTGCAATCCAAGTTGTCTTAGAGCAATTCTAGATATCTTTAATTTTCTATAAACACCATGTGGTCGGCCTGTTATTTGACATCTGTTCATAATTCTATTCTTTGCTGAATTTCGCGGCAATTTTGATAGTTTTTGTTGTGCTTTAAATCTTTCCTCTAATGGAAGCTTTTTATCCATGACAGTTTTTTTTAATTTTTGTCTCTTCTTGTAAAATTTATCAGAAAGTTTTATTCTTCTATTATTCTTATTAATTGAACTCATTTTAGCCATTCTTAATTTTCTCCTTTTTTAATAAATGGAAAATTTAATTTTTCCAATAAAGCAAAACTATGATCTTTACTTTGAGATGAAATAACAATTACTATGTCTAAACCTCTAACTTTATCAGCTCTATCAAAGCTAACTTCAGGGAAAATTATATGTTCTTTTACACCAAAAGTATAATTGCCAAATTTATCAAAACCGTCTGCAGATAATCCTCTAAAATCTTTAATTCTAGGAAGAGCTATATTGACAAGTCTATCCAAAAATTCATACATTTTGTTTTTTCTAAGAGTAACTTTCAGTCCAGCATTAGATCCTTTTCTAGTCTTAAAATTTGCTACAGACTTTTTAAATTTTGTTACAACTGGTTTTTGGCCAGTAATTTTAGCCATATCTTCTTCACAAGATTTTAAAATTTTTGAATCATTTCCATCTAAACCTAGACCCATATTTAGGACTATTTTTTCAATTTTTGGACTCATGTAAATGTTTTTAAATCCAAATTGATTTTTTAGTGCTGGTTGTATTTCCTTAAAAAATAGTTCTTTTAATCTTGGTGTCATTATTTATTAGCCTCAGTTTTTTTGGTTTTTTTTTTATTTTCAACTAATTTCAAGTTGGAAATATGTATGAAGCTTTCTTTAGATACAATTCCACCTTTTTTTTCTTTAGTTGTTTTTATATGTTTTTTTACCATATTAATTTCTTTAACTTTAGCTCTGTGTTTAGATCTATCTATTTCAATAACTTCACCTTCTTTTTTTTTATCTTTTCCTGCAAGAATAACTACTTTTAGTCCTTTTTTAATCATCATAATACCTCTGGCGCTAGTGAAATTATTTTCATTTGTCCTCTGTTTCTTAATTCTCTTGTTACAGGCCCAAATATTCTTGTCCCAACTGGTTCGCCTTTATCATCAACTAAAACTGCTGCATTATTATCAAATCTAACTTTAGAGCCGTCATCTCTATGAATTCCTTTTTTAACTCTTACAACAACTGCTTTATGGACTGAACCTTTTTTAACTTTTCCTTTAGGTATTGCTTCCTTTACAGCGATGACAATTGTATCACCTATGCTCGCATAACGTCTTTTCGAACCACCTAAGACCTTGATACATTCAATTTTTTTTGCGCCTGTATTATCGGCAACTTGTAATTCTGTTTGGACTTGGATCATTATTTATTATTCTCCATAACTTGAAATTTTTTATTTTTTGAAAATGGTTTGCTTTCAATTATTGAAACTTTATCCCCGTTTTTAAATCTATTATTTTCATCATGTGCATTATATTTTTTTCTTACTTTTATTACTTTTTTTAATACTGGGTGAGAAAACTTTCTTTCAACCATTACAGTGACTGTTTTATTAGGTTTGTCACTTACCACTATTCCTGTTAAAATTTTTTTAGGCATTTATTTTTTCCCTTAAAGTTGTTTTTAATCTAGCTATAGTTTTTTTAGTTTCACCAATTTTGGCAGGGTTAGACACCTGAGAATTAATTTTTTGAAACCTAAAATTAAATAAGTCTTTTTTTAATTTATCTATATTCTTTAGAATTTCGTCTTTTGATAATTTTTTAATTTCTTGTTTTTTCATTATGCAAATCTCTTTATAGTTTTTGTTTTAATTGGTAATTTTGCTGACGCTTTGTATAATGCCTCTTTAGCAATTTGTTCTGAAACTCCATCAACTTCAAATAAAATTCTTCCAGGTTTCACTCTACAGGCATAATATTCAGGTGAACCTTTTCCTTTACCCATTCTTACCTCTATTGGTTTTTTTGACACTGGAATGTTTGGAAATACTCTTGTCCAAACTCTTCCTTGTCTTTTCATATGTCTTGTTAAAGCAACTCTAGCAGCCTCAATTTGTTTACCTGTAACTCTTTCAGGAGACATAGCTTTTAAAGCGTATGCTCCATAGTTAATGAAATTGGCCCTTGAAGCATTACCATGAATTCTTCCTTTATGAGCTTTTCTCCATTTAGTTCTGACTGGTTGTAACATCTTATTCTTTACCTTCTTTAGGAGTTACCTTGTTTGTTTCCTGACTAAATTCTTTTGCAAATACCTCTCCTTTATAAATCCAAACTTTAATTCCAATAATACCATATGTAGTTAATGCTTCAGCTTCTGCGTAATCAATATCTGCTCTTAAAGTATGTGCTGGAATACTTCCGTCTCTTAACCATTCTGTTCTTGCAATTTCGTTTCCACCAAGTCTTCCACTACATGAAACCTTTATACCTTTTGCTCCAAGTCTTATGCATGATTGCATTGCTCTTTTCATAGCTCTTCTGTATGATATTCTTTTAACCAATTGTTGGGCAATATTTTCAGCCACCAAATAGGCATTTGTCTCAGGTTTTTTAACCTCTTTTATGTTCAATGAAACTTCATTTTTAGTAAACTTAGATAGATTATTTTTTATTTTATCAATATCACTACCTTTTTTACCAATAACAAAACCTGGTCTTGAGGTATAAATTGTTACATAACATTTATTTGATGTTCTTTCGATCATAACTTTAGATACACCAGAATTAATTACATTTTTTTTGATGTATTCTCTAATCTTAAAATCTTCTATCAAATAATTTCCGAAATCCTTTTTTTTAGCATACCAAACAGAATCCCATCCTCTATTCACACCTAATCTAAAACCTACTGGATTAACCTTTTGTCCCATGACTCTCCACCTTTTTAATTTCTGATAATATTATTGTTACACTTGAATAAGGTTTTAGAATTGGAGCTGCTCTTCCCTTTGCTCTAGGTCTAAATCTTTTCATTATTATTTTTTTTCCACAATATGCTTCTTTAACTACTAAATTATCAATATCATATTGAAAATTATTTTCTGCATTAGCTACTGCTGAACTAATGGTTTTTCTTATATCTTTTGTAATTCTTTTTTCTGAGAATTGTAAATCTCTAATAGCTATGTCAACTTTTTTTCCAACAATTCCTTTTAAAATTGGATTTAATTTTCTTACACTTGATCTAATATTATTATTTATAGATCTTACAATTTTTTCTTTATTCTTATTTATTTTCTTTTTTTTACTCATAAATTATTTTTTAGGCGCTGCTTCTGCAGGTTTCGCTTTTTTGTCAGCTGGTGTATGACCAAAAAAAGTTCTAGTTGGTGCGAACTCCCCCATTTTATGTCCAACCATATCTTCAGATATAGTGATTGGTATAAACTTTTTACCATTATATATTAAAAAACTTACTCCAACAAAATCTGGAATTATTGTTGATTTTCTTGACCATGTTTTTATTGGAATTTTTTTTGGATCAACTTTATATTTATCAACTTTTTTCATCAAACTTTCCTCAACAAAGGGTCCTTTCCAAACTGCTCTAGCCATTACTTAGTCCTTTCTTTTCTTTCTTCTACGAATTATATATTTATCTGTTCTTTTATTGTCTCTAGTTTTTAAACCTTTGGCTGATTGACCAGTTGGTGAAACAGGATGACGACCTCCAGCTGTTTTTCCTTCTCCTCCTCCATGAGGATGGTCAACTGGGTTTTTAACAACACCTCTAGTATGGGGACGTCTTCCTAACCATCTTGATCTGCCTGCTTTGCCTATCTTAATATTTTTTTGATCCGGGTTACTTAAGACACCAATTGTAGCTAGTGACCTAGAGTCTATTTTTCTTACCTCTCCAGAAATAAGTTTAATTAGACTATAGTTACCGTCTAAGCCACTGATTGTAACTGAGGTGCCTGCAGATCTTGCTATTTTACCTCCGCCGCCAGGTTGAATTTCAACGTTATGAATGTCTATACCAACTGGAATATCTTGAAGTGGCATACAATTACCGATTTTAATCTCTTTTTTTGATCCATTTTCTACAACATCACCAATCTTAATTTTTTGTGGAGCAAGATAATATGCATGAGTAAGGTCCTGAAATTTAACTAACATAATATAGCATGATCTATTTGGATCATACTCAATTCTCTCTACTGTTGCTGGCATATCAATTTTTTTTCTGTAAAAATCAATATGTCGATACATTTTTTTATGTCCACCTGCTCTATTAATTGATGTTATGTGACCATTATTATTTCTACCTTTCATCGCATTTTTAGGTGAAACTAACGATTTGAATGGTTTACCCTTCCATAAACCTGTTCTATCAACTAAGATTGTTCCTCTAGTTGATTTTGTATAAGGTTTAAAAGTTTTTAACGCCATCTAATTAAACTCCAGTCGTAAGATCAATACTTTGACCTTTTTTTAGGGTTATAATTGCCTTTTTAAATCCAGAAACTTTAACTTTTTTTCCTCTAGTTACTTTAGTTCTATTTTGCTTATTTATAATATTAATTTTTGTAACATTTACTTTAAAAATTTTTTCAATATTAGTTTTCAAATTTTTTTTATTTGCATTTGCGGGGACCTTAAACACAATCTTGTAAAGTTCTGACAAGTTAGTACTTTTTTCAGTTACTAAAGGTGATAAAATTTTATCGAATAAATGTAACTTGTCCATTATGAATATCTCTTTTCTAATTCTTTAATTGAAGTTTCTGTAAAAACTACTTTTTCAAATTTAACAATATCAAAACTGCTAAAATGATTAACATCAGTTACTTTAATGTTCGGGATGTTTCTGGCTGATTTTTCTATTTTATCTTTAGAGCTTTTATCTAAGATTATTAATGAATTTGAGATTTCAAATTTTTTTATAATTGAGTGCATTTCTTTAGTTTTTTTAATTTCATCATTAAAGTCGCTAAAAACTAACAGATTTTTATTTTTATTTTTTTCTGTTATTAATGATGCAATACTTAATTTTTTCTCGCTCTTATTGAGCTTTCTTTTTTTATAAGAAAGTTCACCTTTTGGGCCATGAGCTATACCACCACCAACAAAGATAGGTGCTTTTTTACTTGCATGTCGTGCACCACCTGTGCCTTTTTGAGCATATATCTTTGAAGTTGGTCCTGATACTTCATTTTGTTGTTTAGTTTTAGCATGTCTTCCTTTGTAATTTGCATTAGTTTTGTAGAGTACATTACTTACTAATTTTTTATTTATCTTAGCTGAAAAAATTTTATCTAAAACTTCAATAGAATCTTTTTTACCGTCTAAATTTAATTTATCTAATTTCATTATTTTTTCTTTTTATCTGGGGTTTTTTTTGCCTCTTCAGCAACTTTAATTTTTTCTTCTATGGTTAATTTAGTAATATTTTTTACAGATTTTTTAACTAAAACTTCTGAATTTTTTGCGCCAGGAATTGATCCTTTTAAATATAACAACTCATTTTCAACATCAGTTTTGATAATTTCAATATTTTGCATTGTTCTGAGTTTATCTCCCATGTGACCAGCCATTTTTTTACCTTTAAATACTTTACCAGGGTCTTGTCTTTGACCAGTGGATCCATGAGATCTATGAGAAACAGAAACACCGTGAGTAGCTCTTAAACCTCCAAAATTATGTCTTTTCATTGCTCCTGCAAAACCTTTTCCAATAGTTTTTGATTTTGTATCAACAAATTTAATGTCTTTAAAAATTTCTAGTCCAAACTCATTCCCTTCCTTATAGGTTTCTATGTTTTCAACTTTAAATTCTTTTAATAATTTTTTTGCTTCAGTATTTTTTTTTGCAAAATACCCTTTCATAGCCTTAGTAAGTTTAGAATTTTTAATTTTTCCGTAGCCCAATTGAACAGCGTTATAACCTCTTTTTTCTTTATCTATCACTTGGATCACTCTGGCTTTTTCCATTTTTAAAACAGTAACTGGAACTAGTTGGCCAGTTTTATAAAATTCTCTGGTCATTCCAATTTTTTTACCTATTAATGCTATCTCGTTCATAACTAAATCTTAATTTCCACATCTACACCTGATGCTAAATCTAATTTCATTAGTGCTTCAACTGTTTGTGGTGTTGGTTCAACTATATCAATTAATCTTTTATGTGTTCTTGACTCAAATTGTTCTCTACTTTTTTTATCTATATGAGGAGAACGTAGTACAGTATATCTCTCTATTTTTGTAGGTAATGGTATGGGACCTTTAATTGTAGCTCCCGTCCTCTTTACTGTGTTCACTATTTCTTCAGTAGATGCATCAAGTATTTTATTGTCATATGCTCTAAGTTTAATTCGTATGTTCTGTTTTTCCATAATTATCCTGCAATCTTTTTTGTTACTTCATCTTGAACATTTTGAGGAACTTTTGAATAATGATCAAAAAACATTGAATACTGGGCTCTGCCCTGAGACATTGATCTTAAATTATTGATATATCCAAACATGTTAGCCAAAGGAACCATTGCTGTGATTACAGTTGCGTTTCCACGTTGCTCTTGAGTACTTATTTGACCTCTTCTACTATTTAAATCACCTATAACATCACCCATATAATCCTCTGGAGTTACTACCTCAACTCTCATTACTGGTTCTAATAATTTTAAAGTGCCTTTCGTGCACGCTTCTTTAAAACATGCCCTACTCGCAAGTTCAAAGGCAAGTACACTTGAGTCTACATCATGATGTAATCCATCTAAAATAGTGACTTTATAATCTATCATTGGAAACCCAGCTAATATTCCATTATCAGATACAGTTTCAATTCCTTTTTCAACGCCAGGTATAAATTCTTTTGGTATAGCTCCACCTTTAATTTTACTTTCTACAGCTCTACCCGCGCCAGGTTCTTGAGGTTCGACTAATAACTTAACTTTTGCAAACTGACCTGCACCACCACTTTGTTTCTTATGAACATATTCTACTTCAGAAGCATTTTCTAGTGTTTCTCTATAAGCAACTTGAGGAGCTCCTACATTTGCCTCAACTTTAAATTCCCTTTTCATTCTATCAACAATAATATCTAAGTGTAGTTCACCCATCCCCTTTATAATTGTTTGACCAGACTCTTCATCTGATGTTACTCTAAATGATGGATCTTCTTTAGCTAATCGACCCAATGCCTCACCCATTTTTTCTTGGTCAGCTTTTGTTTTTGGCTCAACAGCAATTTCAATAACAGGATCTGGGAACTCCATAGGTTCTAATAGAACTGGTTTTTCCTCATTGCATAAGGTGTGGCCGGTTATAGTATATTTTAAACCAGCCAATGCCACTATATCACCAGCATTAGCCTCCTTAATATCTTCTCTAGAGTTAGCATGCATTAATAACATTCTTCCAACTCTTTCTTCTTTTTCTTTAGATGAATTATATATTCCAGTTCCAGTTTTAATTGTGCCAGAATAGATTCTTATAAAGGTCAAAGAACCTACGAAGGGATCGTTGGCAACTTTAAATGCTAAGGCTGAAAAAGGCTGACTATCTTCAAATTTCATTTCCATTTCTTCCTCTGAGCCAGGTTTTGTGCCTTTTATTGAACCAATATCAATTGGACTTGGTAAATAATTTATAGTTGCATCTAGTAAAGGCTGCACACCTTTATTTTTAAAAGCAGATCCAGTTGTGATTGGAACAAAACTAAAATTTAAGGTTCCTATTCTTATACATCTTACAAGATCTTCTTCTTTAATTTCATCTCCATTTAAATACGACTCCATTATCTTTTCATCTTGTTCAACTGCCATTTCTACTAATTCTGTTCTATATTTTTGAGATATTTCTTTTAAATCCTCTGGAATTTCTTTGTATTCCCACTCAGCACCTAATGCTTCATTTTTCCAAACTTGTGCTTTCATTTTTACCAGATCAACAACACCTGTAAGAGATGACTCGATACCAATTGGTATTTGTAAAGGTAAAGGTTTGCAACCAAGTCTATCCCTAATCATATCTACACATCTAAAATAATCAGCACCAGTTCTATCTAGTTTATTAACAAAACAAATTCTTGGGACTTTATATTTGTCAGCTTGTCTCCAAACAGTTTCTGATTGAGGCTCAACTCCAGCAACACCATCAAAAACGCATACAGCTCCATCTAAAACTTTAAGAGATCTTTCAACTTCTATAGTAAAATCTACGTGACCAGGAGTATCAATAATGTTAATTCTATGATCATTCCAAAAACAAGTAGTTGCAGCAGAAGTAATTGTGATGCCTCTTTCTTGTTCTTGTTCCATCCAATCCATGGTTGCTGCACCATCATGCACTTCACCAATTTTATGACTTTTTCCTGTATAATATAAAATTCTTTCAGTAGTTGTAGTTTTTCCAGCATCTATATGTGCCATGATCCCAATGTTTCTGTATTTATCTAAAGTATGGGTTCTAGGCATAATTGGTTACCATCTAAAATGTGCAAAGGCTTTATTTGACTCAGCCATTTTATGCACATCCTCTCTTTTTTTAACTGCTGCACCTTTTTTTTCGTAAGCGTCAAAAAGTTCATTAAAAATTTTATCTGACATATGTTTATCTTTTCTTTTTCTTGCAGAATCTACTAACCATCTAATGGCTAATGCTTGAGCTCTCTTACTCTTAACTTCTACAGGCACTTGATAAGTTGCTCCACCTACTCTTCTAGATCTAACTTCTACAGTTGGTTTAATATTGTTGATTGCTTCGTTAAATATATTTATTGGTTCATCTTTTGATTTAGTTTTAATTTTATCGATAGCATCGTAAACTATTTTTGCAGCAACTCCTCTTTTACCATCATACATAATATTATTAATCAATTTAGGAATTATTGTTGATTTAAATTTAGGATCGGGAACAATATTTTTTTTGGGTTGAGTTTTTTTTCTAGACATTACTTACCTTTTTTGGTTCCGTATAAAGATCTTCTTTTTTTTTCTATTAGCAACACCTTGAGTATCTAGATTGCCTCTTAAGATATGATAACGAACACCTGGTAAATCTTTAACTCTACCACCTCTGATCAATACTACAGAGTGTTCCTGAAGATTGTGACCTTCACCAGGTATATAAGCTGTTACTTCAAAACCATTAGAAAGTCTAACTCTTGCAACTTTTCTTAAAGCTGAATTAGGTTTCTTAGGAGTAGTTGTATAAACTTTAACGCATACACCTCTTTTTAAAGGTTGTTTTTGCAATGCTGGAACTTTATTCCTTTTGCTTTGTTTAATTCTTTTATTTTTTAACAACTGATTAATAGTTGGCATAAGTTTTTATTTTTTATTAATTAGTTTTTGAAAGAAATAACTGACAGGTTATTTATGGCAGCGTTTAGTGTCTAAGATTAACACTACATTCCAACCAAAAACATCGCCAAAATACTTAATAATCCGACTTTGTCAAACTAAAACTACCTATTAACAGTTGAATTTTTATTGATTTACAGGGGTTTCCGTCGTTTCAATTTTTTCTTGTTCTGACAGAAATTTATTGTCATCTTCAAGAGCTTTTTTGTTCCACTTATTCTTTATATTACCTGTTCCAGCAGGAACCAACCTTCCAACAATGACATTCTCTTTCAAGCCATTGAGAGGGTCAACTTTTCCTTTAATAGCAGCATCAGTAAGTACTCTTGTTGTTTCTTGAAAAGATGCGGCCGAAATAAATGACTCAGTTTGTAATGAAGCTTTAGTAATACCCATTAAAACTCTTTCACCAAAAGCGGGTTTTTTACCTTCTGCTTTTAATTTTTCATTATTAATATCAAATTTAATTCTATCTACAATTTCACCTGGAAGATATGATGAATCTCCTGAATTCTTAACTTCAATTTTTTTCAACATTTGTCTTAAAATTGTTTCAATATGTTTATCATTTATGATAACACCTTGTAATCTATATACTTCTTGAACTTGGTTAACAAAATATTCTGTTAAATCTTTGATCCCCATAATTCTTAAAATATCATGTGGTAACGGTTGTCCATCCAAAAGATATTCTCCTTTTTTAATTTTTTCACCTTGATTAAAATTAATATGTTTACCTTTAGGGATTAAATAGTTTGAAGGTTCTGATCCATCTTCAGGTGCAATTGAAACTTTTTGTTTTCCTCTAACTTCTTTACCAAATATAACCTGGCCATCATTTTCAGCGATAATAGCGCTGTCTTTTGCTTTTCTAGCTTCAAATAATTCAGCAACTCTAGGTAGACCTCCAGTGATATCTTTTGTTTTTGTGGTTTCTTTAGGTAGTCTAGCAATTACATCACCTGCTGAAACTTTTTGTCCATCTTTTACAGATAAAATTGAATCAGGGACTAAATAATATCTAGCTTCGTTGTCATCAGCTTTTTTTATCACGTTTCCTTTTGCATCTCTTAAAGTAATTCTTGGTTTTAAATCCGTACTTTTTGATTGAGCTCTCCAATCAATAACCGATTTAGAAGATATTCCTGTTGCATCATCAGTAGTTTCTTGGATTGAAACGCCGTCTATTAAATCAACAAAACTTGCTTCACCACTTTTTTCTGCAATTACTGGTGTTGTATAAGGATCCCATTCACAAATTTTAGTATTTGCTTTAACTTTATCTCCATTATTAAAAAATAATCTTGAACCATAAGCAACTTTATAAATGGCAACTTGAACACCATTATCATCTTCTATCGAAAGTTGAGTATTTCTTCCCATTACGATTAAATTTTTCTTAGAGTCCTCTAATATATTTGAGTTTAAAATTTTTAAAATTCCATCATTCTTTGTTACAATTTGTGACTCTTGTTTAACTGATGCTGTACCACCAACGTGGAAAGTTCTCATTGTTAATTGAGTTCCTGGTTCACCAATAGATTGCGCAGAAATCATACCAATTGCTTCTCCAACATGAACCATTTTTCCTCTGGACAAATCCCTACCATAACAAGTAGCACAAACACCTTCTTTCGAGCTACATGTCATTACTGAATAAACTTTAATTGATTTTACTCCTGCTGCATCTATTAGATCGCATCCTGCTTCATCAATCATAGAAGATTTTTTGATAACAACTTCCCCAGTTATAGGGTTTTTTACTTCGGCAGCAGTAACTCTACCTAGGGATCTTTCAGATAAACTTACAACCACGTTACCACCTTCTAATATTTCTGATAATTCAATAAAACCAGGATTATCACACGAAACTTTTGTAATTGTTAAATCTTGCGCAACATCACAAAGTCTTCTTGTTAAATATCCAGAACTAGCAGTTTTAAGAGCTGTATCTGCAAGACCTTTTCTAGCACCGTGTGTAGAATTGAAATATTCTAAAGCTGTTAAACCTTCTTTAAAGTTTGAAATAATTGGACTTTCAATAATTTCACCTGAGGGTTTGGCAATCAAACCTCTCATTCCAGCTAATTGTTTCATTTGAGCAGCTGAACCTCTAGCACCACTATCTGCCATCATAAACACCGAATTTATTTTTAAGCCATCTGCAGTTTTTTCAGTAGCTGAAATACCCTTCATCATTTCGCCAGCTACTTTGTCAGTACATTTTGACCAAGCATCAACTACTTTGTTATACTTTTCACCTCTTGTAATTAATCCTTCAGCATATTGAGTTTCATAGTCAGCAATTAATTTTTTAGTGTCATCAATTAATTGGGTTTTACTTTCTGGTATAATTAAATCATCTTTACCAAAAGAAATTCCAGCCTTAAATGCGTGCTTGAAACCCAAATCTTTTAGTTTATCACAGAAAATAACCGTAGTTTTTTGTCCACAAAATCTAAATACAATATCAATTACCTCAGAAACAACTTTTTTAGGTAATAACCTATCTACTAAAGAAAATTTAATATCTTTATTCTTAGGCAGTAGATTGGCCAATAAAAATCTTCCAGCGGTAGATGTATATTTCTCAAATTTTTTATTTCCCTTTTCATCGACTGTTTCAAATCTTGAAATTATCGTACTATGAACCTTTATTTGTCCTGATGATAAAGCAAATTCAATTTGATCTGCATCAGTAAAATAACCAGAAGATTTATCAGTTAATGGTTCTTGAGATAAATAATAAATACCTAAAATCATATCCTGACTTGGAACTATAATCGGCTTTCCATTTGATGGAGATAAAATATTATTTGTTGAAAGCATCAAAATTCTTGCTTCTAATTGCGCTTCTAAACTTAATGGTACATGTACAGCCATTTGATCTCCATCAAAATCTGCATTAAAAGCTGCACAAGTTAAAGGATGCAACTCTATCGCATCACCTTCAATTAATTTTGGTTCAAAAGCTTGTACTCCAAGCCTATGTAATGTTGGTGCTCTATTTAATAGAACTGGATGTTCTCTAACAATTAACTCAAGTGCATCCCACACTGCATTAGTTTCTTTTTCAACTAATTTCTTTGCTTGTTTAATTGTTGAGGCTAATCCTAATTTGTTTAATCTAGCGTAAAGAAAAGGTTTAAATAATTCTAGTGCCATCTTTTTTGGAAGACCACATTCATGTAATTTAAGATCTGGACCAACTACAATTACAGACCTACCAGAATAGTCCACACGTTTACCTAATAAATTTTGTCTAAATCTACCTTGTTTACCTTTTAACATTTCAGCTAATGATTTTAGAGGTCTTTTACCTGTTCCAGTGATAACTCTTCCACGTCTTCCGTTGTCAAATAATGCATCAACTGACTCTTGAAGCATTCTTTTTTCATTTCTTACAATTATGTCGGGAGCTTTAAGATCCATTAATCTTTTAAGTCGATTGTTTCTATTTATAACTCTTCTATACAAATCATTAAGATCAGATGTAGCAAATCTACCACCATCTAATGGCACTAAAGGTCTTAACTCAGGTGGAATAACAGGTACAACTGTCATAATCATCCATTCAGGTTTTTGACCTGTTTCAATAAATGACTCTACTAATTTCAATCTTTTAATTGCTCTTTCTTCATTAACTTTAGATTTGGTCTCTTTGATATAATTAACTAAATTTTTTCTTTCTAATTCTAAATCTAAACTCTTAAGCATTTCCAAAACAGCTTCAGCACCAATTCCAGCAGTAAAGGCTTCTTCACCGAATTCATCTTGATATTTTGCTAATTCCTCCTCATTTAAGAGTTGGTTTTTTTGTAAACCAGTTAGGCCAGGTTCTATTACTATAAAATTTTCAAAATATAATACTCTTTCAATTTCTTTTAATTTCATATCAACAGCAAGAGCAATTCTGCTTGGTAAAGATTTTAAGAACCATATATGTGCAACAGGTGTTGCAAGATTAATGTGGCCCATTCTTTCTCTTCTCACATTAGATTTTGTTACCTCTACTCCGCACTTTTCACAAATAATACCTCTAAATTTCATTCTTTTATATTTTCCACATAAACACTCATAATCTTTAATGGGACCAAATATTCGTGCACAAAATAATCCATCCTTTTCAGGTCTGAATGTTCTATAATTAATTGTCTCAGGTTTTTTGATTTCACCATAAGTCCAAGATTTTATTTTTTCAGGACTTGCTAAGGAAATTTTAATACTATTAAAATTTTGAGCTTCTGAAATTTCTGTATTCTTAAAAAGATCTGTTAATTCTTTTTTCATGACTAATTTAGCTCCACGTTTAATGCTAATGATTTAATTTCTTTTACTAAAACGTTGAATGACTCTGGTATACCAGACTCAAAATTTTCTTCACCTTTAACGATAGTTTCATAAACTTTAACTCGCCCAGCAACATCATCAGATTTAACAGTTAAAATTTCTTGAAGCGTATAAGATGCTCCATAAGCTTCCAACGCCCAAACTTCCATCTCACCAAATCTTTGGCCACCTAATTGAGCTTTTCCACCCAACGGTTGCTGTGTTACTAAACTATAAGGTCCTGTTGATCTTGCGTGAATTTTATCCTCAACTAAGTGGTGAAGCTTAAGCATATAAATAATTCCAACAGTTACTGGTCTATCAAATTGTTCACCTGTTCTTCCATCCCATAAATATGTTTGACCTGAACCTGGAAGATTTGCTAATTTAAGCATTTCTGTAACATCTTTTTCTTTGGCTCCATCAAAAACTGGTGTTGAAATTGCAATTCCATTTTGTAAATTTTCACATAAGTCTCTGAATTCAGTTTTGCTTAATTTTTCTACTTTATCGTTAAAAATTTCTTCACCATAAACAGATTTTAAAAAATCTGAGATTTTTTGGGTTTTTTCAATTCTTTTATTGTTATCATTGACCAATTTCTTAACTTCCTCACCAAATTCTTTACAAGCCCAACCTAAATGAGTTTCTAAAATTTGACCAACGTTCATACGACTAGGAACTCCTAATGGGTTTAGAACAATATCTACTGGCCTTCCATCTTCTCTGTAAGGCATATCCTCAACTGGCACAATTTTACTTACAACACCTTTGTTACCGTGTCTTCCTGACATTTTATCACCTGGTCTCAATCTCCTTTTGATAGCAACAAAAACTTTAACCATTTTCATTACGCTCGGTAATAAATCATCACCACTTCTTATTTTTAAAACTTTATCTTCAAATCTTTCGGTAATATCCTGTTTTGCTTTACTGTATTGATCCTTTAATTGAGCTAAAGTTGACTCATTATTTACTTTTCCAACATTAATTTTAAATACATCATTGATCCCTAATTTATTAATATTTTCAAAATCAAGTTTTGTACCCACTTCAAGATCTCTAATTTTTTTAGACAAAGAAGTACCTGATAATATTTGTGCTGCTCTCTGTTTAATGCTTCTTTCTAAAATTTCTTCCTCAACAATTTTATCTTGTTGAACTTGATCAATTTCTGCTCTTTCAATTGTTATTGACCTCTCATCTTTTTCTATTCCATGTCTATTAAAAACTTTAACATCAACTACTGTTCCACTGCTACCTCTCGATATTCTTAATGAAGTGTCAGTAACATCAATTGCTTTTTCACCAAAAATTGATCTTAATAGTTTTTCCTCAGGCCCAGATGCAGAATCTCCTTTTGGTGTAACTTTACCAACTAAAATATCTCCAGCATTAACCTCTGCACCAATATATACTATTCCAGACTCATCTAAATTTTTTAAAGATTCTTCATTAACATTTGGTATATCTCTTGTAATTTCCTCTTCTCCTAATTTGGTATCTCTTGCCATTATTTCATACTCAACTATATGCACAGACGTAAAAACGTCATCAGTCACACATCTTTCAGAAATTAAGATTGAGTCTTCAAAATTGTAACCTTGCCAAGGCATAAACGCTACTGTAACATTTTTACCTAAAGCAAGTTCGCCTAATCTTGTTGAAGGTCCATCAGCAATTATATCTCCAGATTTTACTTTATCACCAACTCTTACTAATGGTCTTTGGTTAATACATGTGTTTTGATTTGATCTTTTAAATTTTTGTAAATTATAAATATCTACACTAGATTTTGTAAAATCTGTTTCCTCTGTTACTTTAACAACAATTCTTTTTCCATCAATTTTATCAACTTCACCATCTCTTTTGGCAACGATTGTAACTCCTGAGTCCAATGCTACATCACTTTCAATACCTGTACCAACTAGTGGAGACTCAGGTTTCAATAAAGGAACTGCCTGCCTCATCATATTAGAGCCCATTAAAGCTCTATTAGCATCATCATTCTCTAAAAATGGAATTAAAGATGCTGCAACAGAAACTAGTTGTTTAGGTGATACATCAATATAGTCAATGATTTCAGGTTTTGACAATAAAAAGTTTAGATTTTGTCTACAAGACACAAGCTCTTCAATAATTTTTCCACTTTTATCTAATTTTGTATTAGCTTGTGCAATTGTAAATTTTGTTTCTTCCATTGCCGATAAATATTCTACTTTGTCTTGCACAACCCCATCTTTAACTCGCTTATAGGGACTTTCTATAAAACCATATTTATTTATTTTGGCATAAGTTGATAAACTATTTATCAATCCAATATTAGGACCTTCTGGAGTTTCAATTGGACAAATTCTTCCATAATGAGTTGGATGAACATCACGCACCTCAAAACCAGCTCTTTCTCTAGTTAAACCACCCGGGCCTAAAGCTGAAACTCTTCTTTTGTGAGTAATTTCAGACAATGGATTTGTTTGGTCCATGAATTGAGATAATTGTGAACTAGCAAAAAAATCTTTCAATGAAACTGTAAGTGGTTTAGCATTAATTAAATCTTGAGGCATTGCTGATTCAACATCAAGAGTAGTCATTTTTTCTTTGATAGCTCTTTCCATTCTATAGACCCCAATCCTAGCTTGATTTTCAACTAGCTCACCAACTGATCTAACTCTTCTGTTTCCTAAATGGTCAATATCATCGACATCATCTTTTCCATCTCTTAAATCTAACATTTTATGTACAATAGCTATAATGTCATCATTTCTCAAAATTGTGATCTTATCAGAA
>JACWEK010000007.1 GCA_014653535.1 Pelagibacterales bacterium SAG-MED43 | reverse complement strand
GATCAACTAAGAAAGTTCAGATTGTTGGAGATGATTTGTATGTAACAAATTTAGAACGTTTAAAAAAAGGATTTTTAAATATTTCTTCTAATGCGATTCTAATAAAGTTAAATCAAATTGGAACTGTATCAGAGACTATTGATGTAATTCGATTTGCTCAAACAATAGGATATAAAACTGTCATATCGCATCGATCTGGGGATAGTGAAGATACATTTATTGCTGATTTAGCTGTAGGCACCAATTCAAATCAAATAAAAACTGGATCTTTAGCAAGATCAGAGAGAGTAGCTAAATATAATCAATTAATACGTATAGAAGAACAACTTGGAAAAAAAGCAAGAATGAATAAGATTCATTAATGCTCAAAAACTTTAAAAAAAACTATTTTTTATTAGTTTCTACTTTTTTGGTTTTATATTTTTTTTTTAATTTAATGTCTGGAGAAAGAGGTCTAGTTTCATATTTAGAAAAAAAAGATATTTTGAAAGACTTAAAAATTAAAGAGGCAAATTTATTAAGCAAAATTGAAGAGCTAGATTTAAAAAATTCTTTATTAAGTGACAATCTTGATCTTGATTATGTGGAAATTTTGATTAGAGAGAGATTTTTATTTGGTAAAAAAAAAGAAAAAATTTATATAATTAATGAAAATGAAAACTAAACCAAGACATCCAGAAAAAATAAAAAATCCAATAAATCCAATTAAAAAAAAACCTGAGTGGATCAGATCCAAACTTTCAAATAGTAAAGAATTTTTTTTAACTAAAACAATTGTAAATAAAAATAATCTTGTAACTGTTTGTCAGGAGGCAAATTGTCCAAACATTACTGAATGTTGGAGTAAAAGACACGCAACTTTTATGATTATGGGTGATACTTGCACTAGAGCCTGTGCTTTTTGTGATGTTAAAACAGGTAAACCCGGGAAACTAGATTTGCTTGAACCTTTAAAGATTTCCCAAGCGGTTAAAAAATTAGATTTAAAACATGTAGTTATTACTTCAGTCGATAGAGATGATTTAGAAGACGGTGGTTCAAACCACTTTTTTGAAGTTATTAATCAGACAAGAAAAATAAATCCAAATACTACAATTGAAGTTTTAACTCCTGATTTTTTAAGAAAAGGGGAAGCTTACAAAAAAGTTTTAGAAGCAAATCCCGATGTGTTTAATCATAATATTGAAACGGTGCCAAGTCTTTATTTAAAAGTAAGACCTGGATCGAGATATTTTTCATCTTTAGAACTTTTAAAAAATGCAAAAAAAATAAATAAAAAAGTTTTTACCAAATCAGGAATAATGGTTGGGTTGGGAGAAAGTAAAGATGAAATATTACAAGTAATGGATGATTTGAAAGCAGCAGATGTAGATTTTTTAACTATTGGTCAATATTTACAACCATCTGTGAAACATTTTCCTTTAGATCGATATTATAGACCAGAAGAATTTAAAGAACTTGGTGTTATTGCAAAAGCAAAAGGATTTTTATTAGTCTCGTCGTCTCCTTTGACAAGATCTTCTTATCATGCTGATGAGGATTTTACTAAACTTCAACAAAATAGAAATAATTTTCATTAATGCCAAAAGCTTCAGTTAAGAGATTAATTGAATGTAATAAAAATCAACTAATTGATTTAGTGCTTGATATAGAAAAATACCCAACGTTTGTTCCTTTTTGCTTGGATGCTCATGTTTATGAAAGAAAAAATGAAGGAAATTTTACATTGATCATAGCTGATTTAACTATAGGCAAGGGACCTTTCAAAGATACCTATAAAAGTGATGTCAAATTTAATAAAAAAGAAAACACAATAAAAGTTACAAATATTGGTGGACCATTAAATCATCTTGAAAATAATTGGCAATTTAAGGAACATGAAAGTGGAACAGAAATTTCTTTTGATATTGATTTTGAGATTGAAAATAAATTTTTAAATATAGTCATGACCAAATCTTTTCAATTTGGATTAGATAAAATAGCTGATGCTTTTCAAAACAGAGCAAAAGATTTATTTAATAGTTCTAAAAACTAATTCTAAAGCTTTTTTAACTGTAGACTTTTGTATAGATGATCTTTTTTTATTTTTAAACAAACACTTATGTACTTGTGTTTTATTGCCACTTTTAACCCCAATATACACTAGACCCACAGGTTTTTGTTTTGTACCACCTTTTGGCCCTGCTATGCCAGTAATAGAGACATTTATGTTAGCTTTTGAAATTTTAGATAAGTTATTTACCATTGAAAAACAACATTCATGACTTACAGCACCATATTTATTAATTATGTTTTTATTAATTTTTAAAAATTTTATTTTTGCATAATTTGAATAGGTAATTAAAGAAAAATTGAATATTTTTGACGCCCCACTTATAGAAGTAATTGAACTAGAAAGTAATCCTCCAGTACAAGATTCTGCAAATGAAATTTTAAGTTTTTTTTTAATTAATGTTTTTACTAAAGTTTTCATTATATAAAATAACTGGTTAAAACCATAAAACAAATTAAAGATAAAACAACATAAAATCCTGCACAAACGTCATCCATAATTACACCAAAACTATTTTTAAAATTTTTATCAAAAAAACTTACTGGAAACGGTTTTGCTATGTCAAAAAACCGAAATAATACAAAACAAACTCCATAAAAAATTAAAGCTTCATTTGGTGATTTTTCTGTTCCATGAGAAATTTCGTATAGATAAATTGGAATAGATTGACCAATAAACTCATCTATAATTATTTCTTTCGGATCTTTATTCTCTTCATCTTTTATATATGCTGCTACTGCTGAAAATGAATAAATAAAAATAATTACTAAACCTATCAATATTGTATTAGTGGATAAATTCAATATATGGAATAAAATAAAAAGTATTATTACCGTAGCTATAGATCCAAAAGTTCCAGGAATTATTTTTATTTTTCCTAACCCAAACATTGTAACAAATAATATGTTAATAGTTTTAATCATATTTTGTAATTGAGATTATCACCTCACATGCTATGGCCTTTTCTTTTCCTATTAAACCTAATTTTTCTACTGTTTTTCCTTTAAGGTTAATAATATTTTTATCTATATTGGTTAGTTTTGATATTGAGTTAATTATCTTATCTCGGTGTTTAGAAACTTTTGGTTTTTCACAAATTAAATTTATATCAAGATTATTAATAAAAAAATGAGATTTGTTTAAATTATTAATTATAGGTTTTAACATTTTAGGTGATCTTATATTTTTAAATTTTTTTGTATTTGGAAAATAAGTGCCAATATCTTTTTTTCTCGAAGCACCTAAAATTGCATCAATAATTGCATGCAGGATTACGTCCCCATCTGAATGTCCTTTTAACCCTGAATGAAAAGGTATCTTAATTCCACCAAGATAAAGTTTTTTATTTCTAATTAATCTATGTAAATCAAAACCTATACCAAAATAAGTTTTTGAAGTTTTTATATCATCTAGATATGTAATTTTACTATTTCGATTTTCACCTGGTATGAATTTAACTTTATGATTTTTGCTTATAAAGAGTGTAGCCTCATCTTTAACATTTATTTTTTGTTTCATTGAAAGATTAAATAAATCATTAAATCTAAAAGCTTGAGGTGTTTGAGTTAAAATTAAATTATTTCTATTAAGATTAAATATTTGATCTTTAATTTTATATTTTATTGAGTCTTTTGAGCTGACAACAGGCACAACAGCCTTATTTGTTTTTAATTTTTTTGTTAAGTTTTTAAGCAATCTAATTGAAAAATTAGGTCTTGCTGCATCATGTATGAATACATTTCTTGGATTAAATTTTTTTATATATTTTAAAGCATTCAAAGAAGAGTCAGAGCGTTCCTTTCCACCCTTGATTATTTTTACAATTTTAGGATATTTTTTTTTTTTTAAATGATTAAGATTATTTGTTACAATTATTATCTTTTTAAAAAGCTGAGAATCTATTGATTTTTCAATTGAATGATCAATAATTTCCTTATTTTTATAATTATAGAATTGTTTGGCTATTTTTTTATTAAATCGCTTACTTTTTCCAGCTGCAAGTATTACAAAAAAGTTGTTCATTTTTAGAAATATATATATGAACTTATATATTTAAACTTAAATATTAATGACTGAATTTCTTAAAAAAAATTTAATTATCATTATATTATTTTTAATAACACTTTTTACTGGTTTTTTCACTTTTCTGACTTTTATTGATAAAAGTTTTATTCAGCTTAATCCAACAAATTTACAATATTTATTAATTGGTAATATTTTACTAATTCTTCTTCTATTTGTATTTGTTTTTCTTGAAATAAAACAATCTATAAAAACTGATATTGATAGGGATGGTATCAACTCTAATAAAAAATACATTACCTATTTTTCATTATTCACACTTATTCCTTCTATTCTTATTTCAATATTTTCACTTTTTCTATTTTCATTTGCTTTAGAAAAATATTTTGACAAAAAAGTAACAACCGTTGTCAATAACTCTTATGAACTTGCAAAAAATTATGTAACAGAAGTACAAGATAAAGTTAAATCTGAAATTATTTTAATTGCATTCGATATTAATAAAAGTGCTAAATTTTTAAATGATGATGAAAATGCATATTCAAGATTTTTAAATACACAAAAAATTATAAGAAAAATAGATGAAATTCATATTATCGATATTAATAAAAAATTATTATTCACAAATATTAATGACAAATCTAAATATATACCTCCTATGGATAGAGCTTTAGAATTAATTTTAGAAGATGATAGACCATTAAAGATACTTAATGCAGAGGATAATATTTCAGCTGCTATTATGAGACTTCAAGTTTTCAATGATAGATTTTTATATATTGTAAAGTATCTTGATCCCAAAATCTCAAATTATTTAAATGAGTCTCAGGAGGCAATTAATTTTTATTATAATATTGAGGAAAAAAGCACTGGAATAAAAATTTCTTTTGCAATCATATATTTGATAGTTGTTACTTTGTTGTTGTTTATTTCTATTACAATCGCAATACGTTTTTCATCAAGATTTTTTAGATCAATAAATAATTTGATTTATGCCTCTAATGCAATTGGAGATGGTGATTTAAGTGCAAAAGTTCCTGAGTTTAAAACTGACAAAGATTTAGAAATTTTAAATAAAAACTTTAATTCAATGATTAATAAATTAAAAAATCAGCAAGAAAAATTGATCATTAATGAAAGACATGAAGCATGGGAGAGTCTTGCTAGAAAACTTGCACATGAAATTAAGAATCCTCTAACACCAATACAATTAACTATAGATAGATTGCAAAGTAAATATTCAAATCATATTTCAAAAAATGATAAAGATAATTATATGGAGAACTTAAATATAATAAAAAATCAAATTAAACAAATTGGTAGTTTAGTAAATGAATTTTCAGATTTTGCTAGAATGCCAAAACCTATTCTTAACGATAATGATTTAATAATTTTACTTAAAGAAAATATTAAACTTCTACAAAAACTTGATAAAAAAATTAATATCGATTTAATCTCAAATAGAGAAAAAATAATTTTTAACAGTGATAAAGAACAATTAAGTCGAGTGTTTTTTAATTTAATAAAAAATTCAATAGAAAGTATTCAACAAAAAAGTACAAATAGCTCAAATTTTTTAAAAAAAATTGCTATTGAAATTAATGAGTTTGATGACAATATAATAGTAAAGATAACAGATAGTGGTATTGGTTTTGAAAAATTTGCTAATAATATAAAAAATATATTAAACCCATACTTTACAACAAAAAAAAATGGAACTGGCTTAGGTTTATCAATAGTTAACAAAATTATAAATGACCATAATGGAAAGATTAAATTTATACCTATTGATGAAGGTGCTATAGTTCAAATAAATTTTGATTTAAATGACAGCAGAAATATTAATAGTTGATGACAATTCAGATATTAGGAACATTCTTAATGAATTAATTTTAGATGCTGGTTATAAAACAAGATTGGCAGCAAATTACAATCAAGCTTTAAATGAAATTGATAAAAAGATACCTGATGTTGCAATTTTAGATGTTAAATTAGATAAAGGTGATAATGATGGTATCGAACTATTAGCTCACATAAAGTCTAAAAATATTGATGTTCCTGTTATAATGATCTCTGGACATGCTAATATAGAGATGGCCATCAAGTCATTAAAATATGGTGCTTTTGAATTTATTGAAAAACCATTTGATCAAACAAGATTATTAAATTTTATCTCAAGAGCAATCGAAAATCTAAGTTTAAAAAGTCAAAACAAAGAATATGAAACAAAACTTTTTTCTTCGTATGATTTAATTGGTGATAGTAAAAATATATCATCTATAAGAGATCAAATTGATAAGATTTCTTTAACAGAAAGCAGAATACTTATTACAGGTCCTTCTGGATCTGGGAAAGAACTTGTTGCAAGAAAAATTCATAAAAAATCAAAAAGAAATAAAAAACCTTTTATAATTCTTAATGGTGCTTTGTTAGATAGTGACAAATATGAATTAGAATTATTTGGTGAAGAAAAACAAGATGGATCAATTTCTTATGGCGCTCTTGAGAAAGCAAATAATGGAACACTTTTGATTGATCATATTTCAGAAATTCACTTAGATATCCAATCTAAAATCTTAAGAGTTTTAATTGATCAAAAATTTAAGAGAATTAATGGATCTAGTGATCTAAAAGTTGATGTAAGATTAATTTGTTCCTCAAATAAAGATTTAAAAAATGAAATTCAATTAGGAAATTTTAGAGAAGATCTTTATCATAGAATAAGTGTTTTTGAGATAAATATTGAATCATTAAATAATAGAATTTCCGATATTCCATTATTGATTAAATATTTTTCAGAAAAGATTTCAAAAAATTATAATATTAAAACTTTAGATATAGATGATAATGATAGCTATATTCTTAATCATAATTGGAAAGGAAACGTTAGAGAGCTTAGAAATTTGATTGAAAGAATTGCTATTTTACAACCTGAAAATAGAGATAAAGTATCTAGTATCATTAAAGAGTCTTTAAAAAATGATAATTTTAGAGATAAAATTACAGAAAATAGCCTATCTGTGCCATTAAAAGAGGCTAGAGAAAAGTTTGAAAAAGAGTATTTAACAGTACAATTAAAAAAATTTAATGGAAATATTTCAAAAACAGCAAATTTTGTTGGAATGGAGAGAAGTGCTCTTCACAGAAAACTTAAAGGATTAGGAATAAAAGAATTCAATTAAATGAATATAATTATTTGTGGTGCTGGAAGAGTAGGTTTCACTATTGCTAAATTATTAAATGAGCAAGGTCATTCAATAACAGTAATTGACCAATCAAGTGAAGATATACAAAAAATTAATGATAGTTTAGATGTAAAGGGGATTGTAGGTAAGGGTACATACCCATCAATACTTGAAAAAGCTAATCCAACAGAAGCTGACATGATAATTGCGGTTACAAGAAATGACGAAATTAATATGTTAATTTGTCAAATAGCATACTCTATATTTAATATTCAAAAAAAAATTGCTAGGATTCGTTCCCAAGATTATCTAAATCCGAAGTTTACACGAGTTTACAATAAAGAAAATTTACCTATAGATGTAATTATATCACCAGAAATTGAAATAGCTAAATCTATTCAAAGAAAACTAGAAGCACCTGGAGCTTTAGATAGTGTACCATTTTCAGAAAATAACATTAGGTTACTTGAAATTTTGATTAAAGATAATTGTAAATTAATTAACTTAAAACTTAATGAATTAACAAATAAATTTCCAAAACTTGACGCAAATATAATTGCAATAGTTAGAAAAGATAAAACATTTATCCCAAAAAAAACTGATCAAATTGAAATTAATGATAAAATCTATGTAATTATAAACTCCACTCAAATGGAGGAAACTCTTAATGCATTTGGCCATGAGGAGAAAATTTCCAAAAAATTATTAATTATTGGTGGTGGCAATATTGGATTTAATTTAGCAAAAAATCTTGAAGAAAGTTTAGAGACTGTAAGAGTCAAAATAGTAGAAAAAGATAAAGATAGAGCAGAATATTTGGCTAGTAATTTGAATAATACTATAATCATTAATGGAAATGGATTAGATGAAGAAACTTTAGAAGAGGCTAACTTAGGTGAAGCAGAAACTGTTTTAGCTTTAACAAATGATGATGAAGACAATTTGATGGTAAGTGTTTTAGTTGAAAAATTTGCAAAAGATCAAAAAGATATTGATGATAAAAGAACAATGGCATTAATTAATAAACCTAATTATTCTCTTCTACAATCTTCTCTTAAAATTGATGATATTATAGATCCAAGAATGAATACTGTATCAAGTATTTTAAAGCATATTCATAAAGGCACTATTGAAAATGCTTACACGATATCTAATGGCGAATATGAAGTTATAGAAGCTGAAATTATTGAAAGCTCTGAATTAATAAATAAAGAAATTAAAAACGCTAATTTACCAGATGAAATTAGAATTGGTGCAATATTAAGAGATAAAAAAGTTATTATTCCAAGATCTGATTTCATATTTCAAAAAAATGATAGTGTAGTTTTTATTGCAAAAAACGACTCAATACCAACTGTAGAAAATATTTTTAGGTTAAGCTAATAATTTTAATGTTTAATCTTCGAATTAGATATTTAAGTTTCTTTTTTGGTATAGTTTCAATTTTTTCTTTTTTAAACGTAGTATATTCTTACTATTTAAATTTATATCTCAACTTAAATACATATTATATAAGTTTAATTTCATCCTTATTAATTGCTTTAATTTTTTACAAATTTGAAATTAAGAAAATTAAAATTACTATTTTTGATAAAATCTTAACAGTTTTTTTTGGCTACCTATCAATACCCTTAATATTATGCTTACCTTTTTATTTTAGTATCTATGATCTAACTTTTTTAAATTCTTACTTTGAAGCAGTTTCGGGTTTTACATCAACTGGATTTACTATTTTTCTAAATATAAAACATATAGATCAAAGTCTAATCCTATGGCGATCAACAATTCAATGGATTGGTGGATTATATTTTTTATTTTCTATAGTCTATTTAATTGATATTTATGATGATAGTTTTAAAAAGTCATTAACTAATTATTTATCTTTCAATAGTTCTGAAATATTTAAACAATCGATTAAAATTTTACTTCTTTACTCAGCATTAACATTATTAATATTTGTAATTCTCAATTTGATATCTATAAGAAGTTTTAATTCATTAAATCTAGCTTTTACAATAATTTCTTCTGGTGGATTTTTACCAAGTAATGAACTTTCAAATATTTTAAAAAATAATACTCAAATATTTATTTTTTCTCTTTTATTATTATTTTCTTATTTTAGTATATTTTTTACTTATAATTTATTTTTTATTAAAAAAAAAAGTATTAATTTTTTTTATGAAGATTTGCATTTGATTTTTTATTTTTTGGCAGTAGTTTCAATTTTTTTATTATTTTTTTCTTTTAATAGTGATTTTTTAAAAAATCTTCTTTCAGTTTCAAGCAGTATATCAAATATTGGATTTTCACTAGATTATGAACAATCTAATTTGAGTATAGTTTATCTAATTTTAGTAATAATTGGAGGATCCTTTTTTTCAACTAGCTCTGGTTTAAGGTTTATAAAAATATATTCATTATTTAAATATTCTATTAATCAAATTTTATCTTTTAGTAGACCTAAAAATATTTTTATGAATAAACTATTATTTACTAAGATAAACTTTGATTTTAACGAGATTAATAAATATTTTTTAACAATAATTATATTTGTAATATCACTTTTTACTTTAACTATTTTGCTTAGTTTGGCTTCAATAGATTTTGAAAGTGCTTTTAAACTCTCAATTTTGACTTTAATGAATACAGTGAATTCCACATCTTATGCTTTATCAGAGTTCAATTTTTATGATCTGAATTATTTTACTAAGTATTGTCTAATTTTGTTTATGATTATTGGCAGAATTGAACTGTTAACAATTCTGATAATTCTTAAAAAATTTCTTTTTAAAGATTAATTATTTATTGTATATGTATACAAAAATTTGCGCCCTTAGCTCAGCTGGATAGAGCATCGGTTTTCTAAACCGAGGGTCGGAGGTTCGAATCCTCCAGGGCGCGCCAGTTTAGACCAAAATGGGTTTTTTTTGACACACTAATCTAGTAGTTGTTATTTAATTTCTTCTTGCAGAGTTTTTTCTTACATGTTTAAATTATGAATATTCAAAAGAAATTTTGAATTATTTGTTAACAAATAAAAATAACTAAAAGGAAGAATAATGTTTAAATACTTAAAACAATTAACTTCATTAGTTGCTATGGTTGCTGTGTTGTTTACTTTTACAACAGAGACTATGGCCGCTAAAAAATCTAAAACTCTTAAAAACACTCAAAAAAAGGGTTTTGTAAGATGTGGAGTATCTCAAGGTCTTCCAGGATTTTCTAATGCTGACGCAGCAGGAAATTGGACTGGTGTTGATGTTGATGTATGTAGAGCAGTTGCAGCTGCAGTTCTAGGTGATGCAAATAAAGTTAAATTTACACCACTAAGTGCTAAAGAGAGATTTACTGCTTTAACGTCTGGTGAGATTGATATCTTATCAAGAAACACAACTTGGACTCTTTCAAGAGATGCTGATATCGGACTTACATTCGTAGGTGTGAACTTTTACGATGGACAAGGTTTCATGGTAAGAAAAAGTTCAGGTATTACTTCAACAAGCCAATTCAAAAATGGTATCTCAGCTTGTACAAATATTGGTACGACAACTGAGTTAAATATGAGAGACTTCTTTAATTCTAAAGGAATATCTTATGAACCAGTTGCTTTTGAAAAAGCTGACGAAGTTGTAGCTGCTTATGATGCAGGTAGATGTGATACTTACACTACTGATAAATCTGGTTTAGCTGCTCAAAGAACTAAAATGAAAAACCCTGATGAACATATTGTTCTACCAGAAACTATTTCTAAAGAACCTTTAGGACCAGTTGTTAGACAAGGTGATTCTGTATGGGAAGATATCGTAAGATGGTCTTTGAACACTATGATCGAAGCAGAAGAATATGGTATTACTTCAGCTAATGCAGACTCAATGAAAACTTCTGACAATCCTCAAATTAAAAGACTTGTAGGTGCAGAAGGTGAAATGGGTGCAGCATTCGGTTTAGATAATGAGTGGAACCTAAGAATTATCAAACAAGTTGGAAACTATGGTGAAAGTTATAAAAGAAATATAGCTGACACTGGTATTTTACCAGACAGAGGTCCAAATGAATTATGGACTAAAGGTGGTATTTTATACGTTCCACCATCAAGATAATTTAAGTTAAAATTAATTAAAAGGGCTAGATTTTTCTAGCCCTTTTTTTTATAAACTCATATATTGTCCCTACAGTGAATTTTAAACTTAAAGATATAGGTCCTCAATTAATTACAGTTTTAGTAGTTGTTCTAGTTTTTGGCTTTTTTACATATAATGCCCAAGTCAATATGGAAAATAGAGGTATTGATTTTGGTTACGGATTTTTATCTCAAGAATCCTCCTTTGATGTTCAATTTTCTTTAATTGAATATGATGGATCTCATTCTTATTTTAGAGCTTATTTAGTAGGACTATTAAATACAATACTTGTTTCTGTTATTGGAATTATTCTTGCAACCATACTTGGTGTAATAGTTGGTATAGCAAGATTGTCTCCTAACTATCTAATTAATAAATTTGCCGCCTTTTATGTGGAATTTTTTAGAAATATTCCATTACTTTTACAAATATTTTTTTGGTATTTTGCTGCTTTAAGAGCTTTGCCACTGCCTCAAGATGCTGAACCAATGTTTGGTATTTCTTTCTTAACAATTAAGGGGTTATTTGTTCCAGCTTTTATTTGGCAAAATTTTAATATTTTCTTTTATTCAATAGTTGCAGCGATTATTACAATAATTGTTATTCGTTACCAGGCCAAAAAATTACAAGAAAACCAGGGTAAACAAATCCCAGTTTTATTAATATCAATAGGTTTGTTATTAATTTTACCTTTATTAAGTTTTTTAATTGGTGGAGTAAGACTAGAATTTGAAATTCCTGTTTTAAAACAACTGGCAACCACATCTTTTATCTATGAGGGAGGTGTAAGTTTACCACCTGAGTTGATTGCTTTAGCATTATCTTTGTCATTATACACAGCAACTTTTATAGCAGAATGTGTTAGAGCAGGAATCCAAGGTGTTGGAAAAGGTCAAAAAGAGGCAGCGGCATCAATTGGTCTAACACCAAATCAAGTACTTAAACTTGTAATAATGCCACAAGCTCTAAGAATAATAATACCACCTACAACCAACCAGTATCTAAATCTGACAAAAAATTCCTCTTTAGCTGCAGCGATAGCTTATCCTGATTTAGTATTAGTTTTTGCAGGTACAGCCTTAATGCAAACAGGTAAGGCTATTGAGATCGTATCTATTACAATGTTTACTTATTTATCATTAAGCATTTCAATTTCATTATTTATGAACTGGTATAATAAAAAAATAGCAATACAGGAAAAATGATGTCTAAAATTAATTTTTTAAAACCTGACAAGTCAAATCTTTATACTTTTTTATATTTAGGTTCTTTTTTATTTTTTGTTAGTTTTTTAGATGTTCTTTTAAACTCGTTTTTTAGTTTAAATATTACAGGTTTTTTACCTAGTTTTTTAAGTTTTTTATTACCATTAATACTTGGTTTTATTGGGCTTTACTTTATAAGAATTGAACTTAGTGGCATTAAGCAATTAGATTTATTAAATAAACATATAAACACAAATAATTTTAACGCTGTATTATCATTATTAATTATATTTATTATCCTTAAATCAATTCCACCAATATTAAGTTGGTTTTTTATTGATGCTAGTTTTGCGGGCGACTCAAAAGATGTTTGCACTGGTTCAGGTGCTTGTTGGACTTATATAAAAGTTTGGATGAGAAGATTTATGTATGGAATGTATCCTAATGGAGAGCAATGGAGAATTAATTTATCATTTATAGCTTTAGCTTTACTTGGTTCTGTTGGCTATTTTGCAACTGATAGATTTAAAAAATACTTAACACTTTATTATGTCGTTATTTATCCATTTATCGCATTCTTATTTATCTTTTTCTTTATTTCAGGAGGTCCAGTATTTTTTGATTTTTCGTATGGAATAATTGCAGCAATTTTATCTATTATAATTGGTTTTTTTGTTCCTAATAAATTTAAGTTTTATTATTTCTTAATTGTTCCGTTTGCTCTTTATGTATTATTAAAATATTTCATTTTTTATGAAGAGTTAATTGAATTAGGCAAATTAGATGGATTAAATTGGGTAGAAACTGGTGCTTGGGGCGGATTGTCTCTCACATTCATAATTTCTTTTTTCTGTTTAATTTTTTGTTTTCCAATAGGTATGGCTTTTGCACTTGGTAGAAGATCAGGATTTCCTTTAATAAGATATATATCAATTGGTTTCATTGAATTTTGGAGAGGTGTTCCTTTAATTACCGTATTGTTTATGTCTGCTGTGATGTTTCCAATGTTTTTACCAGCTGATTTTTTTATAGATAAATTAGTAAGATGCATCATAGCTATTTCATTATTTGAAGCAGCATATGTTGCTGAAGTTATAAGAGGAGGGTTACAAGCTCTTCCTAGGGGTCAATATGAAGCTGCAAAATCATTAGGAATGGGATATTGGAGAATGCATATATTTGTAATTTTACCTCAAGCTTTAAAATTAGTTATACCAGGAATTGCTAATACATTTTTAGCTTTAGTTAAAGATACTCCATTAATTTTTGTAGTTGGTTTGCTAGAAATAGTAGGAATGCTCAATTTAGCTAAAACCAATCCTGAATGGTTAGGATTTGCAATGGAAGGCTATGTATTTGCAGCAATAATTTTCTGGATTATTTGTTACGCAATGAGTAAATATAGTTATAACTTAGAAGAAAAATACAAAACAGACCGATAAAAAATAATGTCAGACAATATAATTCAAATAAATAATGTTAACAAATGGTTTGGAGATTTCCAAGTTTTAAAAGAAATTAATTTAGAAGTTAAGCCAAAACAAAAAATTGTTGTTTGTGGTCCCTCTGGTTCGGGTAAATCTACATTAATAAGATGCATTAATAGACTTGAAGAACATCAAGAAGGGGACATAATAGTTGATGGAAATACTCTTACAGAGGATACAAAAAATATAGAACAAATAAGAGCAGAAGTTGGAATGGTTTTTCAACAGTTTAATTTATTTCCACATTTGTCAATCTTAGATAATTGTACATTGGCACCTATATGGGTAAAAAAAATGCCCAAAAAAAAAGCAGAGGAATTAGCCTTAGAACATTTAGAAAGAGTTCAAATACTAGATCAAGCACAAAAATATCCAGGTCAGCTATCTGGAGGCCAACAGCAAAGGGTAGCAATAGCTAGAGCCTTATGCATGAAACCAAAAATAATGCTTTTTGATGAACCTACTTCAGCCTTAGATCCCGAGATGATCAAAGAAGTTCTTGATGTGATGGTCAATTTAGCTAAACAAGGAATGACTATGATAGTGGTTACCCATGAAATGGGTTTTGCTAAGGAAGTAGCAGATCAAATGATATTTATGGATGAGGGGATGATAGTTGAAAAGGCCGATACTAAAGAATTTTTTGCCAACCCTAAGAGCGACAGAACTAAACTTTTTCTAAGCCAAATACTATAATCATTACAAATATCAACAAATTTTTTTTAAATAATAGCTTAAGTAACGCTTGACATATTTTCATAATAGTTGGTTTTTCCTTTAAAAAATAATAAAAATATAGTTGCAGTAGGTAGCAAAAACTAGTTGAATACATTTTATAATAAAATTTAAGAGGGGTCTTAATGGAAGATAATTTTAACAAACACCTAGGCAACAAACTAAAGCTTAGAAGATTAGCTCTAGGTTTAACTCAAACTAAAGTTGCAAAAGCAATTAACGTCACTTTCCAACAAATACAGAAATATGAAAAAGGCACTAATGGAGTAAGTTCAATTAGATTACTACAATTATCGAATTACTTAAAAGTTCCTATTAATTATTTCTTTGAAGATTTTTCAGAATATTTGATTAACTTGGAAAAGTCTCGCGAAGGTCATATGAATGTTAATTATAATTTTTTAGTAAAATTGTATTCAGAGCTAAATTCAGATCAAAAATTGAAGTTTAATAAATCATTGGAGCTTACAAATAATGCAATATCAAAAGTTGGATAGATAAAATTTTTGGCTCCCCGGGCAGGACTCGAACCTGCGACCAATTGATTAACAGTCAACTGCTCTACCAACTGAGCTACCGAGGAATATAAAAAATTCAACTTACTTTTTTTTATAACTAAAACAACAATTTTTTTGGAGGCAACGCCCGGAATCGAACCGGGATACAAGGATTTGCAATCCTCTGCGTAACCATTCCGCCACGTTGCCCTGTGTTTTAGTAAAATAGCTATAAGCAGTTTTATATAAAATATTTATAAATAGTCTATTAAATAACTATCAAATTTGATTATTGTTAATTTAGATTATTAAATTATAAACTTAATACACCCATGGGTAGCGATAAATACATACATACTGAAGTAGAGGATAATATTTATTCTTATTGGGAGCATAATGAACTATTTAAACCTAAGAAAAATTCAAAAAAATTTTCAATAGTTATACCACCACCGAATGTAACAGGAAGCTTACATATGGGTCATGCATTAAATAATTCAATTCAAGATCTGTTAGTTAGATATTATAGAATGAACAATTATGAAACTTTATGGCAACCCGGAACTGACCATGCCGGGATAGCTACTCAAGCTCTTGTTGAAAAACAACTTCAAAAAGAGAATTTAAATAAAAATGATTTAGGAAGAGAAAAGTTTATAGAAAAAGTATGGGAATGGAAAAATCAATATGGTGACATTATTATCAATCAGCTTAAAAAGCTTGGTTGTTCATGTGATTGGTCTAGGAACGCTTTTACGATGGATGAAAATCTTTCAAAATCAGTATTAAAAGTTTTCGTAGAATTACATAAAAAAAAATTAATTTATAAAGCTGAAAAATTGGTTAATTGGGACACAGTATTAAAAACAGCAATATCTGATTTAGAAGTTGATCAAAGGGAAATGAATTCAAAAATATACTATATTAGATACCCAATAGATAATTCTAATGATTTTATAACCATTGCAACAACTAGACCAGAAACAATGCTAGGTGATACAGCTATTGCAGTTAATCCAAAAGATAAAAGATTTAAAAAGTATGTGGGCAAAACTGTCACAATTCCAATTGTTGGTAGAAAGATAAAAATTATAAAAGATAATTACGCAGATCCTCAGCAAGGAACTGGTGCATTAAAGATTACTCCAGCCCATGACTTTAATGATTATGATGTTGGTCAAAGAAATAAATTGGATATCATTAATGTTTTCACCGAAGATGGAAAGATTAATAATAGCGCTCCAAACAACTATGTTGGATTAGACAGATTTGAAGCACGTAAAAAGATATTAAACGAATTAAAAGAAAAAGAATTTTTTGTTAAAGAAGAAAATATTAAAAATAAAGTACCTTATGGAGATAGATCAAATTCAGTCATTGAACCTTTTTTAACTGAACAATGGTTTGTCAATGCAAAAAAATTATCTGTTAAAGCTAAACAAATAGTCAAATCGAAAAAAACAAATTTCTTTCCAGAAAATTGGTCAAAGACTTATTTTCAATGGATGAATAATATTGAGCCATGGTGTATTTCAAGACAACTTTGGTGGGGTCATCAAATACCCGCATGGTACGGTCCTGATAAAAAAATATTTGTTGCAACAAATGAAACAGATGCAAAAAAAGAAGCTAAAAAGTTTTATAAAAAAGATGTAAGAATTACCAGAGATCCCGATGTTTTAGATACATGGTTTTCATCTGGTTTATGGCCTTTTGCAACATTAGGTTGGCCTGATAAAAAAGACTTTGTTAAAAAATTTTATCCAACAACAGTTTTAGTTACAGGATTTGATATCATTTTCTTTTGGGTAGCAAGAATGATGATGTTTGGAATGGAATTTTTAAATAAAGAACCATTCAAGGATATTTATGTCCATGCTTTAGTTAGAGATGAAAAAGGACAAAAAATGTCTAAGTCAAAAGGAAATGTAATTGATCCATTAGATTTGATTGAAAAGTATAGCGCAGATGCTTTAAGATTTACCCTTCTTTCAATGGCCTCACCAGGAACTGATGTAAAACTTTCTGAAGATAGAGTTAAAGGATATAGAAATTTTTTAAATAAATTATGGAATGCTAATAATTTTCTAATCACTAATAAATGTAATTTTAAAAAAGTGAATAAAGCCCCCAAAACCACAGTAAACATCAATAAATGGATTTACTCAGAATTAATTCAAACAAAAGATAAAATAGAAAAGAATTTAAAAGATTATCGATTTGATGAAGCAGCTAAAAATGCTTATCAATTTGCATGGCACTCTTATTGCGACTGGTATATTGAGCTTTCAAAAACTATTCTGTTTTCGGATGATGAAAAATCAAAAAAAGAAGTTAAAGAGGTATCTGCTTACATATTTAAACAAATACTTGTTATTCTTCATCCATTTATTCCATTTGTGACAGAGAAAATCTGGTTAAAAAATAAATTTGATAAATCAGATAAAAATTTTCTTATGTATACTAATTGGCCATCAGGAAAAGCTAAGAAAGATCAATCTATGAAAGATGTAGAAAGTATCATCAATGTAATTTCTGAACTAAGATCTTTTAAAAATGAATTAAATGTTAGCCCAGGATCATTTATTGATATTTCAATTAATAAAATTACAAAAAAAAATAAAACATTAATGACCAATAATGAAATTATTCTCAAAAAGCTTGGCCGTATCAATAATTTCTATGATAAAGATCAAGAAAAGCCATCAGCTACATTGGTTATATCTGGCGATATATTTAAGATATATTTTGATGAAAATGTTGATCTAAATCTAATAAAAGAAAACTTAGTTAAAAGGCAGAGCAAATATCAAGAAGAAATAGACAAAATAGCTCAACGATTATCCAACAAAGGATTTACTGATAGAGCTCCAAAAAATATTGTTGAACAAGAAAAAACTAACTATAGTAATTTAAAAAATGATATCCAAAAAATATCATTAACAATTGAAAGTTTATAATGCGGAAGTTTAATAAGAGGAAATTACCCAGTAGACACACGTCTTTAGGTGCAGATAGAGCTCCGCATAGATCATTTTATTATGCAATGGGTGAAACTGAGAAAGATGTCTCAAAACCCTTTATAGGTGTTGTATCAACATGGAATGAGGCAGCTCCATGTAATATTGCATTAATGAGACAAGCACAATCGGTAAAGAAGGGTGTTAGAGCTTTTGGTGGTACACCAAGAGAATTTTGTACAATTACTGTTACTGACGGTATTGCAATGGGCCATGAAGGAATGAAATCTTCATTAATCTCTAGAGAAGTAATTGCAGATTCTGCAGAACTTACTGTTAGAGGTCATTGTTATGATGCTTTAGTAGGTATTGCAGGTTGTGATAAATCTTTACCAGGATTAATGATGTCTATGGTTCGACTAAATGTTCCAAGTGTTTTTATTTATGGAGGTTCAATACTACCAGGAAGATATAAAGGTAAAGATGTAACTGTTGTAGATGTTTTTGAAGCCGTTGGAAAACATTCATCAGGGCAAATGTCAGCAAAAGAATTAAGAAAATTAGAATTAGTTGCATGTCCAAGCGCAGGTGCTTGTGGTGGTCAATTTACTGCAAATACAATGGCCTGTGTATCAGAAGCTATTGGATTAGCATTACCTTATTCAGCAGGAACTCCTGCTCCTTATGAAGAAAGAGATAAGTATGCAAAAGCAAGTGGCAGAATGGTAATGGAATTATTAGCAAAAAAGATTAAACCAAGAGATATAGTAACAAGAAAATCTTTAGAAAATGCTGCAACGATAGTAGCTGCAACTGGTGGTTCGACTAATGCTGCTTTACATTTACCTGCCATAGCAAATGAAGCTGGAATTAAATTTGATTTAATGGATGTAGCAAAAATATTTAAAAGAACTCCGTATCTAGCAGATTTAAAACCAGGTGGAAAATATGTTGCAAAAGATATGTGGTTAGCAGGAGGTGTTCCCATGCTTTTAAAAACTCTTTATGATGGTGGTTATATTCATGGAGACTGTATGACGGTTACAGGAAAAACAATGAAAGAAAATTTAAAAGGGATAAGATTTAATCCAAAACAAAAAGTTTTAAGAGCTTACAACAGACCATTATCACCTGATGGGGGTGTTGTAGGATTGAAAGGTAACTTAGCTCCTGAGGGAGGAATTGTTAAAATCGCTGGACTGAAAAAATTACAGTTTACAGGAAGAGCAAGATGTTTTGATAATGAGGAAAGCGCAATGAAAGCAGTTCAAAGTAGAAAATATAAAGATGGAGATGTAATCATTATTAGATACGAAGGGCCAGTAGGAGGACCAGGGATGAGAGAAATGCTTTCAACAACAGGTGCAATTTACGGTCAGGGAAAAGGAGAGAAAGTTGCTCTGATAACGGATGGAAGATTCTCTGGTGCAACTAGAGGGTTTTGTGTTGGTCATGTAGGCCCAGAGGCAGCTTTAGGTGGACCTATCGCTCTTTTACGTAATGGAGATGTTATAGATATTGATGCTAAGAAAGGAACAATTAATGTTAGATTAACTAGGGCACAATTAGCTTCAAGAAGAAAAAAATGGAAGGCTAGAAAATCTGAATTTGGATCAGGAACATTATGGAAATATGCGCAGACAGTTGGACCTGCATATCTAGGAGCACCAACTCATCCAGGAAAGAAAAAAGAAGTTAAAGATTATTCTAATATTTGATGAAAATTAAGCCTGTTATTTTATGTGGGGGAGCTGGCTCAAGACTTTGGACACATACTAAAAATTATCAAGCAAAACAATTTATTGATTTTGGTAATTGGACATTATTAGGTAAAACTTTAAATAGAGTTAAATCAAATATTTTTGATGACCCAATTATTAGTACAAATAGAATATATTTAAAAGAAGTTAGACAACATCTAAAAAAAGCAAAAATTAAGAATTTTAAGATAGTTTTGGAGCCTATAAAAAGGAATACCGCTTCTGCAATATTAAGTACTACTTTAATAAATGATATTTCAATGAATCAGCCATTAGTTTTTTTTTCAGCAGACCACTTGATAGAAAATATAAGTTTATTTAAAAAAGCTATTATTAAAAATAGATCTAACTTAGACGACAAAAATATATTTATTTTTGGAGTTAAACCAACATCTCTCTCAAGTGAGTATGGTTATTTTTTGTCAAAAAAAATAAAAAAAAATATAAACAAAGTGATCAAATTTTTCGAGAAACCTAAAGAAATTATTGCAAAAAAGATTATAAATCAAAAAGGTTATTGGAATTCAGGAATATTCTATCTTAGAAAAGATTCTGTAATACATAATTTCAAAAAATATCAGCCTAATACCTACAAAAATTGTCTCAAAGCTGTAAATAAAGCTAGGTTTAAATCTAATACATATTACTTAAATAAAAAATTTTTTATCAAAACAACAGAAAAATCATTTGATAAGGCAATATTAGAAAAAACAAAAAAAATTAATGCTATTAAACTTAAAATATCCTGGTCAGACCTTGGTAGTTGGAAAGAAATATTAAAAATGTATGACAAAAATAAAAAGAAATATATTAAAAAAAAGAATATTTATCAAAAACCGTGGGGTAGATATACCAATCTTTTTCAAGGTAAAGAATTTTTGATTAAAGAATTATTTATTAAACCTAAAGGTATATTAAGTTTACAAAAACATTTTTTTAGATCAGAACACTGGTTAGTGACCAAAGGTAATCCTAATATAATATTAAATAACAAAAATTTTATTAAGAAACCTAATGATCATATTTTTATTCCAATGAAAGCTATTCATAGAATTCAAAATTTTGGAAAAAAGCCTGTCAGAATTATGGAAGCTCAAATTGGATCAATTCTTAAGGAAACTGATATTGTAAGATATAAAGATGTTTATAAAAGAGTATAGATTTAATATAAAAAACTTTAACAATTTAATGAAATTACAATAGATAATATCTATTGTAAAAATTTAAATATTTGTTTCAATCGATTCATAATATGGAAAAATTTCATCTATAGTTTTTGTAAATTCTTTTTTTTCCAAATCAGTCCAATCTTTATAAACATATTTTTTTTCAGGACCTTTATTTGGAGCTTTATTAATAATATTTAGAAATTCATTTTTTTTTAATTTTTCTTTAAGACCAAATTTTTTAACTAAGTTTTCATATAATGTATAATTCTGATTAATATCTTCTAATTTTATATAATATTTGGTAATATTATTCACTTTTTGAAATTCATCATATATTGCTCTGTTAATTGTTGCCCAAAAAAAAGCAATTTTACCTATCCTACTAAGTTCTTTCCATTTTTCAAAATCTGTTCCTCTAGGAACTATTCTAGAAAATGATCTTGTTTGATTATTAGTAATATCTATAAGCGGGCTTTGTAAATTTTTATTATCATCAGAGTAAAGATACCAACCTTTTTTATAAAATGACTCAATTGAACTAACTGGATTTCTAAGATTAAAAAAAATATAATTTGGGTGAAGTTTTTCAATTAATTCTTGAATTCCAAATGAGAGATATGGACAAGCTATTAAACTATTTTGATAAAGAGCCATATCTCTTTTTATGGCTAAATCCATTAATCTATAAAATCCATCTTTGTTAACAGGTAGATTATAATAAGTTATATATCTATAAAAAGCCTCATGGTCAGGAAAGCGTTCACCAGATCCAACCCAATTATTATGACTATTAAATATCTTTGCAAACCAATTTTGACCACACCGTCCGGCTCCAAAAGAAAGAGCAAGATTATTATCGTTTGTTCTTTGAAAATTCTTAAATTTTATTAGTTCACTATAAGAGGGTCTTTTATATTTTTTTCCTTCTTTTGAGTATCTATATAGTCTGCTTTTGATTTTATATATCAAATCATTCATTTTTAAATAATCCAGATTCTTTATATTTATACAAAAATTGAAAATTTGATAATGTTTTTTATATTAAATAGTTATATTATGAAGAATTCAATACATATTTATGTCAGAAGATAAAAGTAGTAAAAATTATGACAAGGTTAGAGACAGAACTAGTCAAGAATTATCAGTTAGAAAATATGAATTTTTAAAAATTTGTAAAATTTTAGATGATTTAAAAATACAATATTTCTTACAAACAGGGATTTTACTTGGAGCAGTTAGAAATCAGGATTTTATCCCGTGGGACTGGGATATAGAAATAAGTGTTTTTTCAGAGAAATTTGTCCCACATATTGATGATGTTGTGAATAGTTTGAAAAAAAATGACTTTAAAGTAAAGAATATTGTTAGAAAGACGAAAGACGTTAAAATTGACTTTATAGGTAAATATCCTGAAAATGTCACAGGGTATACAATTTTTGGATGGAACTATTCAAAAATAAATGATCATTATTGGAGAAAAGAATTCATTGTTCCATCTAAATTTTTGAATAAATTTTCTCAAATAAGTTTTTTCGGACGTGAGTTTAATTGCCCGTATAATACAGAGGAATATCTTACACATGCTTACGGTAATTGGAAAAAACCTTTGAGAAGCAGTGATAAAAAAACTTATTTCAATAAAGATTTTAAAGTTAATTATTTATATTTATATAATAAGTTTAAGAATTTAATTTTAAAAACTTTGTATAACTTGTGGTGTAAACTAACAAATAAAAATCGTTAAAACTATTTGTTAAACCAAGGTCTATTATCATTAATTGTTTTTTTTAAATTATTCTCTGAAATCATAGACAACTGATAAAGACTATCTCCAGAAATTTTTCCTCCTAGTCTTAAAACTAATAGTTTTCCTTTTTTAAAAAACAAGTGTTTATTATTTGGCTTAATATAAATAGAGTCTAACGGATTAAGAATACCTTTTTTAGAATTTATAATAAAGTTTACTTTAGAAGGGCCTAGATTATAAATATATTGATGCGAAGGGACATCTAAATAACTTTTATGCTTTTTATCATTTAGTAATGTTAATTCATAACCTCTTGAGTAAGGTAACTGAGGTATATTAGTAAGTTCTTTAAAAGAATAATCTTTTTTATTAATAGATGGATAATACCATTTTTTACTTTTAGAGTATTTTTGAACTTTTACTTCAACAGTATTATTTGGCGGAAAAAATTCTCTATAATTTATATTTAAAAATACAGAGAGTTTTTTAATGATTTTATCAGAAGGTATTTTTCTTCTCTTTTTCATTTTATCTAAATCTAAAGAAGTTTGTCTTTTAAATTCTTTAAATGATAAAGATGAATTTTTAAAAAAATTTTCTAAATTTGACCAAAATGAATTATATTTATTTTTTAAATTAATTCTATATTTTTTAGCTATATTAAAACCAAGGACTGTTAATTCATTTAATGTTTCATTATCAAGTTTATCTGTATAAGTTAAAGCTAAAATTTTTCCCAATATACCTTTTTTATTTTTCCTTGTAGTAAAAGAATGGCAAACATAAGGACTTATATACATTGAGTCTCCAGTATTCATTTTAGCAACTTTTTTTTTGTTATTTTCAATATAGTAAAAATTTACTGGACCAATAAAATAAGTAAACTGGTGGAGAAAATGGCCATTATTATATTTAACATTTGAGTTATTTGGTTTGTTATTATTTACAATTGCTAACTCAGTAATCAGTTCAGGTCTAAATGGAGATAATTTGCTCATAATTGTATCTTTATATAAATAATAAGGTTTTCCACCTCTATTCATAATTCTTTTAGATTTTTCAGATTCATTAGATCGCATTATTTTAAAGCCCGATTTTGCATCATCATAAAAAGAAAAAAAATCTCCATAATTAACTGGCCAGATTTTCACTGCTTGAGAAATAGTTTTGAAATCCAATTTAGATTTATTTGAAAGAATATTATTGATCTTTTTAAGGCTTATTTTTAAATCTTTAGCAGCATCCTCTGGACGTCTTTTAAGATCATTTAATATTTTTCTAAATTTTATATTTGAAAGCATAAATTTATTAATATGATAATTTAATATAATAATATATATACAATGATATATTTATTTCAAAATGCAATACTTGAGAAATCTGCCAAGACCCTTTGTTTTTGTCCCGATGGCAGCTGATTTATTTCATTATGGTCATATAAATATTCTTTTAAAAGCTAAAAAATACGGAACTGTAATTGTTGGATTGATGACTGATAATGGTATCAAGAGTTATAAGAAAAAAAAACCTTTAATCAAATTTTCTAATAGAAAAAAAATTTTGATGCAGATTAAATGTATTGATAAAATTATTCCTTTAAATGGCCTCCAATATGTACAATATTCAAAATTTTACAAGTTTGAATACTTTGTGCATGGAAGTGATTGGAAAAAAAATGTTCAATCGAACACAAGATTGGAATTAAAAAAAATTATGAAAAAATGGAATGGTAAAGTTTTAGAATTTTCGTATACTAAAGGTGTTTCTTCATCAAAATTAAAAAAAATATTATATGAAAATAATTAAAAAAAAAGTTTATGTCCCTTTAGCTGTAGATTTTTTACATGCAGGCCATATTAATATACTTAAAACTGCAAAAAAATATGGAGATGTAATAGTTGGCCTTTTATCAGATGAAGCTATAGCGAATTACAAAACTATTCCGATTTTAAAATATAAAAATAGAGAGTTATTAGTTAAAAATTTAAAATACGTATCAAAAGTTATTCCACAACAATCAGAAGATTATACTTTTAACCTAAATAAAATTAGACCAGACTTTTTGGTTCATGGAGATGACTGGAAATATGACAATAGAAAAAAAATCAGAAGTAAAGTTATTACAATATTAAAAAAATGGAATGGTAAATTAATAGAACCAAAATATACAAAAAATATTTCTTCTTCAAAAATTAGAAGTAAAATCTTTGAAATTGCAACATTACCACAAAACAGAGTATCGAGATTAAAAAGATTAATGACTTCAAAAAAAATAGTAAGAATTTTGGAGTCTCATAATTCACTAACTGGACTTATTATTGAAAATCTTAAAGTTGAAAAAAATAATATTTATACCGAATTTGATGGTATGTGGTCATCTAGTTTAACTGACTCTGCTACTAAAGGTAAACCTGATAACTCATCTTTAGATTTTTCTTCTCGTATATCATCTTTAAATGACATGATGGATGTTACCACTAAGCCCTTAGTTTTTGATGCTGATAATGGTGGTCAGCTTGAACATTTACCTTTTTTGATTAGATCTTTAGAAAGATCGGGAGTTTCTGCTATTATAATGGAAGATAAAATAGGATTAAAAAAAAATTCTCTTTTTAAAAATCAATCAGGAACTCAACAGGATAAACCCAAAATTTTTGCTAAAAAGATTAAAAAAATTTGTTTATCAAGACAATCAAATGATTTTTTAGTAATTGCAAGAATTGAGAGCTTTATTGTAGGAAAAGGATTAAAAGATGCTTTAAGTAGAGCAGTAATTTATTCAAAAGCAGGAGCTGATGCAATATTAATACACAGTAAAGAAAAAACTCCAGCAGAAATTTTTTCTTTTGCTAAAGAATTTAAAAAAAGTAAATATTTTGTACCTCTAGTTTCAGTACCATCAACATATTCAAAAGTTTATGAAAAAGACTTAATTAGAAATGGTTTTAAATTAGTTATTTATGCTAATCAGCTTTTGAGAGCAGCATATCCTGCTATGCAAAATGCAGCAAAAACTATTTTAGAAAAAACAAGAGCCTTTGAAATTGATAAAAAAATAATCCCAATTAAAGAAATTATTAACTTAATTAAAAATGATTAAAATTAGTTCTTTAATTAATATATTAAAGAAAAATAATAGTAATTTTTTAACTGGAGTGCCTGATAGTGTATTAAAAGAGCTTTCTATTTATTTACAGAAAAAAAGTAAAAAAAATCATGTTATCGCTACTAATGAAGGATCTGCAATATCTATAGCTATAGGTCATTATCTATCTACAAAAAGAATTCCATCTGTCTATATGCAAAATTCAGGATTATCTAATGCACTGAACCCTTTAATCTCAATCGCACATCCAAAAGTTTACTCTATACCATTAGTTTTAATAATTGGTTGGAGGGGCTCACCGAGGGTTAAAGATGAACCTCAACATAATGTAAAGGGTAAAATTACAGAAAAGATTCTTAAACTTTTGAATATCAAATACACAATTATTAGAACCAATAAAGATCTAATAAAGTTTAATAATCAAATAAAAGATGCAAAAAAAAATAAATCAATTGTAGCATGCCTAATCGAACAGGGTACTTTAGAAAAAAATAATAAAAAAATTAAAAAAAAAGATTTTTATAAAGTTGATAAAGAAAATTTTTTTAAAACTCTACTTGAAACTTTAGATAATAAATCAAAAATTATTTCTAGTACTGGATACAATTCTAGAGAAATAATGCATATAAGAAAAAAATATCAACTTAAAAAATCTAAGGATTTTTATATGGTAGGTGGTATGGGCCACACCTCTTCTGTAGCTCTTGGATATTCATTATCAACAAATAAAAAAACAATTTGTGTTGATGGCGATGGTTCTTTTTTAATGCATTTAGGCTCAATTAAAACAGCAGGTACGTTTGCGAATAAAAACTTTAAATATATATTATTAAATAATAATACACACGACTCTGTTGGTGGTCAAAGCACTTATGCTAAGGATATAAACTTTGAAAAACTATCTAAAAGTTTAGGGTTTAAAAAATTTTATAGCATTAAAGATAATCAAAATTTAAAGAAAAATCTTAAGCAATTTCTATCTGGAAATAGTTTAAATTTTTTAGAAGTTAAAGTTACAAATAGTAAAATTAAAAATTTACCGAGACCCAAAAATTTGATTAATATAAAAAACCAGTTTATGAAATAATGGTTAATTCTATTGAAGATATTAAAAAATTTATTAGTGATACTAGTTTTAAAAAAATATTTATTTTATGTGGAAAAAAATCTTTTATAACATCAGGTGCTGAAAAATTTTTTAAAAAAGATATAAATAACAAAGAGATAAAATTTTTTTATAAAAATTCAGATCTTCCAGTTTTAGAAGAACTTATTGAAATAATTAAAGAAATAAGAAATTTCGAACCGAACTTAATCCTTGCAGTAGGTGGGGGTGCAGTAATTGATTATGCTAAGATAGCTAATGTTGTTGATGTAAGACCTGATTTGGCAGATTTAATTGTAAATTATTCTTATCCTTTTAAAAATAAATATACTAAATTAGCAGTCATACCCACTACAGCTGGTTCTGGAGCTGAAGTAACTTCGAATGCAGTTATTTATGTAGATGGAATTAAACATTCTTTTGAAAGTCAATTATTAATACCAGATAATTTTTTTTTAATTCCTGAATTTTTAATATCAGCACCTAATAAGATAAAAGCTTCAGCAGGTTTTGATGCTATCGCACAAGCTTTAGAGTCTTTGGTTTCTAAAAAATCAAATAATCAAAGTGTTGAATATGCCTCTAAATCTCTAAGAGTATCTATAAATAGTTATATTTCTTTTTTAAATGATCCTAATTTAAAAAATGCAACTGAAATGGCTATTGCATCAAATTTAGCTGGTAAAGCAATCAATATTTCAAAAACAACTGCACCTCATGCTGCTTCATATCCTTTTACCTCCTTATTTAATGTGAGTCATGGTCATGCAGTGGGCTTATTTTTTGAAAAATTTTTTAAGTTTAATTACGAAAACAAAGATAAATCAGAAACCTCTTTTGACTTAAAAAAAAGATTTGATTTAATATTTAACCTATTTGATGTTCAAGGAATTAATGATTTTAATTCCAAAATATCATTAATTAAAAAGCAAGCAAAATTAGAGGACAATCTTCAAACACTAAATATTAATATTAAGCAAAGCTCAGATGATATTATTAAAGGTATAAATTTATTAAGACTTGGTAATAATCCTGTAAAAATTGGAGAAAAAGATATTTATAATATTATTTCGCAGTAATTATTTCACAAGAAAATTAATTTTTTTATTTGTTAGATTTAATTGGATTTTTTTATATGAACCAAAATTATCTCCATCAATTTGAACAGGTATTAAATCATTTCTATCAATAGTGATGTTTTGCGCATAAGTGGTAATAACATTTTTGTTTTTACTTAAATCGCCATTAAGAATTATCAAAATTATAGAATATAATAAATTGATTCTAGTTAAATCCTTAAATATATAGGTGACTAATTTATTTTCAAAAATATTTGTTTTATTTATTTTATGATGTCCAGCGTAATATTGGGTATTTGAGGACAATATCCAGTCCGCTTGATAAAATTGTCCATCAAAAGTAACATTTAATTTTTTATTATTCATAAATAAGAAATATTGAAAACCCTTGATACCAAAAATAATTTTACCAAGAATTTTTTTAATTTTTGAATTAATTGAATGAACGATTTGTGCATCCCATCCTATACCAGCCATTAAAAAGAAATAATTTTCGTTTATTTTTACAAGATTAGAGGGTTTATAATTATTAGAAACTAATACATTTACTATATCATCAACTTTTTTATTCATTGATAATTCAGCTTGAAGTAAATTTGCAGTGCCAGCAGGAATATAACCTATGGCAAAATCATCTTTAAAATTAAAATCATTTTTAATTAATTCATTAATTGCAAAAGAAACGGATCCATCTCCACCAGCTACTATTAGTCGATCATAATTTTTTTGATTAAAATCTTTAAAAATTTTCTTAGCTTGATTTATTGTTTTTGTTTCAAAGTAGTCTACAGAATTATTTTCTTTTAACTTAGATAAAACCCTATTTATGAATTTTGATTTTCTTCCAGAAGAAGAGTTTAGATTGTAAATCAAACAATATAACATAATTATTCCTTAAAAAATTTTTAACAAATTTGTAACATTCAAATGAGATAAGAATTAAATGATTCGTGTTACAGTTGTGTTAAAAAATAATTTTTTAAATGCCCAATATATTAAAATATAAAAGCATTTTTATTTCTGACCTACATTTAGGTACCAAGGGTTGTCAGGCGAAAAAACTTTTAGAGTTTTTTAAAAACTCAAGATCTGAAAATCTTTATCTTGTAGGAGACATTATAGATGTCTGGGAAATGCAAAAAAGTTTTTTTTGGCCTCAAGAACATAATGATGTAATCCAAAAAATTTTAAGAAAAGCAAGACATGGCACTAAAGTTTTCTATATTATGGGCAACCATGATGAAATGTTAAGAAAATTTATTCCAATGCATTTTGGTGACATCCATATGGTTAATAGAGTTATTCATGAAACAAATGCTGGAAAAAAATATGTTGTTGTTCATGGTGATGCTTGGGATGGTGTTATGAAACATGCTAAATGGCTATCTAAACTTGGATCAATAGCTTACAATTTATTGTTACAAATAAATGTGATAATTAATTTTTTTAGAAGGTTGAGAGGAAAAGAATATTGGTCTCTTGCAAAATATTTAAAATATAAGGTTAAAAACGCAGTCAAATATATTGGTGAATACGAAAAAACACTCTCAGATTATGCAAAAAGAAAAAAATTTGATGGAATAATTTGTGGCCATATCCATCATGCGGAGGATAGAGATTTTAATGGGGTCAATTATTTAAATTGTGGAGACTGGGTAGAGTCTTGTACTGCATTAGCCGAAAATTATGATGGTAGTTTTGAAATATTATACTGGGACAAAATAAGAGAACAATATTTAGATGCTAAAGAAATAATTAAACCAATTAAAACCGAAGAATTAAAAAAAGCTTCATAATCAATGAAAATTTTAATCGCAACAGACGCATATTTTCCACAGGTAAATGGTGTCGTAAGAACCTTACATGAAACTGGCAATGTATTAAAAGAACAAGGTCATAGAATAGAATATATCACACCAGACTTATTTTTAACTTTTCCGATGCCGAAATATAATGAAATTAGATTATCTATTAATGTTTGGCCAAGAGTTGGTAGCTTAATAAAGAAAATAAAACCTGATGCAATTCATATCGCTACTGAAGGTCCTATAGGGACTATGGCAAGAAGATATTGTTTAAAGAATAATCTAAAGTTTACCACAAGTTTTCATACAAGATTTGATAAATATCTTAAACTTTACTTTCCTATTATACCTGCAAAATGGGCCGAAAAATTTTTAGCAAACTTTCATAACAAGGCCGAGAGAATTTTAGTAACAACAGAATCCATGAGAAAAGAATTAATCGATATAGGTATAGATAATGATAAAATGATTACTTGGACTAGAGGAGGAAATCATGGAGCTTTTAAGAGCCCAAAAAAAATTGATTTACCTCATAAAAGACCTATTTGGATTTATGTTGGAAGAGTTGCAGTTGAGAAAAATATAAGAGCTTTTTTAGAATGTGATTTAGAAGGTACAAAAATAATAATAGGAAAGGGACCCGATTTAAAAAAATTAAAAAAAGAATTTCCTAAAGATATTTTTTTAGGAGAAAAAACAAATGGCGAATTAGCATCACATTTTGCATCCTCTGATGTTTTTGTATTTCCAAGTAAAACAGATACATTTGGAATTGTAGTTACAGAAGCTTTAAATTGTGGAACACCTGTTGCTGCTTATCCTGTTCCAGGTCCTAAAGATATATTTGAAGGATCCAAAATAGATTGTTTAGATAATGATCTTAAAGTTTCAGCACATAAAGCTTTAAAAGTTGACAGAAACGATTGTCTTGAATTTGCAAAAAAATTCACTTGGGAAGAAACAGCAAAAATATTTTTTAATAATATTTCACCAAATCATTAGTTAATTTTTCTTAATTTGTTTGCATTAAAAAGTGTAATGATGCAAAATTAAGCCATCTAAATTTATGGAATATTTCATCATTCTACTTATAGTTGTTAACGTTTATCTCCTATATTTACTTAATCAAAAAAAAAACAAATCAATAAATACCGCTACAATAGTTAATAAAAGAGAAGAAAAAACTAAAAGAGTAATTATTGATGAACTTGAGGATCAGTTTTTTGCATTAAATAAATTTAACATAATTAAATATGCCAATCCAAGTGCATTAAAAAGATTTGGAAGTAATTTAATTGATAAAAACATATCTTCTGTAATTCGAAAACCAGAATTAATAGAAAATATTGAAAAAGCTATCGTTGAAAATAAAACAAAAAATATCGACATTGAAATAGACCTCCCATCATATCAATTTTATAAAATTTATATTATTCCTGGCCCAACTCATTTATTTACCGAGCCAGATTCTGTTGTGTTATTTTTAAAAGACTTTACTGAAATTACAAAAGCACAAAAATTTAAAACTGATTTTGTAGCTAATGTAAGCCATGAATTAAGAACACCTTTAATGGCAATAAAAGGATCATTAGAAACAATTGAAGGCCCAGCGTCTGATGATGAAAAGGCTAAAAAAAAATTTATGAAAATTTTATCAGAACAATCATCAAGGATGGAAAGTTTAATTAATGATCTTTTAATTCTTACACGGATTGAACTTGATGAACATATAAGACCTACATCAATAGTAAATATTAATGAACTCTTTGAGACTATTATTAGTAATTTTGAAATTGTTTTAAAAAAGAAAAATATAACTGTTAAAAATCAATTAACAGATACATCAATTGTAATAGGGGATGAAAAAAGATTAAATACAGTTTTTTCTAATCTTTTAGATAATTCAATAAAATATTCTCCAGAAAATAAAAATATATATATTTCTAAAAATGAAAATAGTAACAAACTATTAGAAAAGAATATAATGATTGGTATTAAAGATGAAGGTTATGGTATTCCTCAAGAACATATTTCACGTGTTACAGAAAGATTTTACAGGGTGGACACAGAACAAAGTAAAAAAGCTGGCGGAACTGGTTTAGGATTAGCTATTGTTAAACACATAATTACCCAGCACAGAGGTGATTTTGAGATTCTCTCAGAGGTTGGAAAAGGCACTGAAATTAGAATATATTTGCCTTCGAAATAAAAATTTAAAAAAAACTTCATTTTATAACCCTTATTTGAGAAAACTTTAACATTTCTTTGATTGATTCGTGTATAGATTTTATTTAAGTTTTTATAATGATTAAAATACTCAAAAATATTTTAATATTTTTTTATTTAATCTTGTTTTTCACAACTAGTGTATATTCAAAAGACATTTCTACTCTTTTACGTACTCAACAATTAACAGTTTTTGACATAGGTATCTTTAGATTAGAAGAGGACTTAAAGAGTTCTTATCCTGCTGTAAAAAAACATAAAGATGTGCCCTATGAAGATATATATATGGATGTCGTCAGTTCTTATTGGAGAAATACAGTAGATTTAATTATTTCAATCCCAGTAAATGAGAATTTAAAAAAAGAGAATTACATGTCAGATTCATTTAGATGTAGAAATATATTTAATTCAGTTAGAGATCATTTGTTGAGAAACGAAAATTTAAGTAATTATAGGTTTACTATGGCAACTAG
>JACWEK010000006.1 GCA_014653535.1 Pelagibacterales bacterium SAG-MED43 | reverse complement strand
TACCATTCTCTTCACTAATAATGGAATAATTTGGTTTAGCTTTTTTCAGCTCCTCAATAATGATTTTCTCTACTTTTAGATCTGAATTGGTTACAAAATCTGAAGGTCCTTTTTTGGAAACTTGCAATTTTTCAATTTCACCAAAATCTCTTATTAAAACTTTTGAGGCTTTTTCACTAGCCTTAATCATTATATTTAGATTTGCTGATATTGAGTTCACAAATTTAAATTTTTTTTATGTATTCTAGATCTCTTGTATCAACAATAACTTCATCTCCATCCTCAATAAATGGTGGAACTTGAATATTTAATCCATTATCTAATATCGCAGGTTTATACGATGATGATACAGTTTGACCTTTTAATGCAACATCTGTTGATTTAATTTTACAGTTTACTTGATTAGGCAAATCAACAGAAATAGGTTTTTCATTATAAAAATTAACTGACACTTCTAAGTTTTCAGTCAGTAATTTGCCTTTATTACCTATAATATCTTTTTTAATATCAATTTGTTCAAATGATTTTGGATCCATAAAAAAATAATTATTCTCATCTTCATATAAATAGTTAAAATTATTCTCTTCTACCGATGCTTTTTCAATAGTTTCACTTGATCTAAACCTTTCATTTAATTTGGTATTTTTATTTACACTTTTCATTTCAATTTGAGCAAAAGCCCCGCCTTTACCTGGTTTTACATGCTGAGTTTTTAGAACTTGCCACAGATCATTCTTATATTCTAAAAGCATTCCAACTCTTATTTCATTTGCATTTATTTTCATTTTAATAATCTAATTGCTTCTAGTGGTTTTAGCTTTTTATTATTCCAAATATACCCTGAAATAGCTAAAAAGTCTGACTTGTTCAACAAAAGATTTTTATAATTTTGGTTATTTATTCCACCTATTGCCACTACTGGAATATTTGATGTTTTTTTAAGTTTTTTAATTAAATTTACATTAGCTTTGAATTTAACTTTTTTTGTTTTTGATGCATTAAAAGCCCCAAATGCTAAATAATCTGGGTTACTTCTTATAGCTATTTTGGCAAGTTTTAATGAGTTATGACAAGTAATTCCAATAATTTTTTTTTTTAATAAATTTCTTGCATCTTTAATATTCATATCTTTTTGACCTAAATGACAACCATCAGCATCAATTCTTTTAGCTAGTAAAGGATCATCATTTATTAAAAGTTTAACTTTATACTTCTGGCAAATTTTCTTTATTTTTTTTGCTATTTTAAGTTTATCTTTATGATTATCTTTTTTTAACCTTAATTGAAAAAAACTTACTTTATTAGATTTAAGAACTTTAATTAAGTCTCCATAAAAAGATTTTAAAATTTTATTTGGAGAAATCAGATATAGAAACTTTTTTTTATTAATTTTCAAGTTCCTTAGACCATTTGCCTTGTGCTGCAAAAGTATTCATTTTTGCTCTATGATTGAACACTTTTTGAGTACCCTCAATATCATCTAAATTCTTAGACCAATGCTTCAGTGCACTTTGTTGCAAGGCTCTTCCATAAGAATAAGACATAATAAAGTCAGTGTTATTCTCTTTGTTGATTAAATTTAAATTTTCAGTTGCCTCAATCTCTGATTGGCCTCCTGACAGAAAAGCTATTCCAGGGACTTCTATCGGGACAGAGTCCTTAAGACACTTCAATGTTAATTTTGCAACCTCTTTACTATGAATTTTTTTATTAGAGTCTGCTCCCGCTAAGATCATATTAGGTTTTAAAATTACACCTGTTAAATCTATCTTGTGTGATATCAATTCTTCAAAGCATCTCTTTATTACCTCAGAAGTTTTTGTAAAACAATCTTGAGCTGAGTGGTTTCCATCCATTAAAACTTCTGGCTCTACTATTGGAACCATATTACATTCTTGTACCAATGCTGAATATCTCGCAAGCGCATGAGAGTTTGAATATATTGCAAGTTTACTAGGATGTTCTTTAGTAATATTATAAACGCCTCTCCATTTAGTAAATCTCGCACCAAGTTTATAATATTCTTTTAATCTATCTCTAAGCCCATCTAATCCTTCTGTAATTTTTTCATTCGGTGAATTGGCTAAAATTTTTGCACCTGTATCAACTTTTATACCAGGGACAGAATTTACTGACTGAATTAGCTCTGGAATATTTTTATTAATTGATGTTTTTTGTTTTATAGTTTCGTCATAAAGTATCACACCTCCAATACAATTCGACATGCTGCTAGAACTGAAAAGAGCTTGTCTAAAAGATAATCTATTTTCTGGTGTTGACAAAATATTTACAGATTCTAATCTTTTTGTCATAGTAGCGTTGCTTTCATCTGCAGCAAGTATACCTTTACCTTTAGATAAAATTTTTAATGCTATTGAATTTAGTTCAGACATATTTTATTTAAGAGCGCTTATACCAGGAAGCGCTTTTCCTTCAAGATATTCTAAAAAAGCTCCACCTGCAGTTGAAACAAAATTGAAATCATTTATGGCATTAATTTTATTTATTACCGCTATAGTATCCCCACCCCCTGCAACTGAATAAATTGAATTTGATTTAAATTTTCTAACTATAGATTTGGCTATTTCATAACTACCATTAGCAAAATCAGGATTTTCAAAATAACCAGCTGGCCCATTCCAAAGAATAGTTTTACTAGAATTAATTAAACTATCTATTTTTTTTATAGTTTTTGGACCAATATCTAAAATCATATCGGTTTCACTTACATCTACAAGATCTTTTATAATAGGTTTGCCCCCAAGTTCTTTTCCAATAACTACATCTTCAGGATATGTAATCGAACAAAGTTTTCTATTAGATAATTCAAAAATTTTTGCAATAATTGCATCACAATTTTTTTCATACATTGATTTACCAATTGAAATTTTTTTAAAATTTAAAATATTATTAGCCATTGCACCAACAAAAATTATATTATCAAATTTTGGAATTAAATTTTCAATTATACCAATTTTCGAAGAAATTTTAGATCCTCCAATTATACAAGTAATTGGTTTTTTTATATCTGTAGTAACTTTTTGAAGAGCTTTTATCTCAGAATTTAGTTGAAGACCTGCATAGGAGGGTAAAAATTTTGTAATATTTACAACTGAAGCATGATCTCTATGTGAGCAAGAAAAAGCATCATTAATATAAACATCACCAAAAGATGCCAAATGTTTTGCAAAATCTATATTATTATCTTCTTCTTCTGGGTAAAATCTAATATTCTCTAAAATTAAGATATTTTGATCTAAATTTTTAAATAAATCATTATCTTTAATTTTTCTAATATCTTCAGTTAAGAAATTTATCTTTTTATTTAATTTTGTTTCTAAATTTTTACAAATGGGTTTCATTGATAATTCTGGATTAACTTTACCATTTGGCCTACCAACATGAGATATAATTATTACTTTAGCTTTTTTATCTAATAAAAAATTTAAAATTGGTAGTATCTTATTTATTCTTGTTTCATCTTTAATTATACGATCTTTTAAAGGAACATTTAAATCTAATCTTAATAAAACTTTTTTGCCATCTAGGTTTTGCAGATCTTGGATAATTTTCATTAAGAAATATTATGAATATATTCTACAATATCGCACATTCTATTTGAAAAACCCCATTCATTATCGTACCAAGCTGAAATTTTTCCCATATTTTTTCCAACTACATTAGTCAGAGATGCATCAATTATTGATGAAGCTGGATTATGGTTAAAATCAACTGAAACTAATTTTTCATATGTAATATTTAAAACAGAATTTTTTTGTTTTTTTATGTACTCTTGAAAAGTTTTATTAATTTTATCCTTGGTTAAATCCTCTTTGGTGCAAAATACTAGCTCCACCAAAGAGACATTTGGTGTTGGTACTCTCATAGCAATACCTTCAAGTTTTCCCTTTAAGGAAGGTATTATTTTACCTATTGCTTTTGAAGCTCCGGTAGAGGTTGGCACTATAGACTGGCTTGCAGATCTAGCTCTTCTTGGATCTTTATGTGAGTTATCTAATATTCTTTGATCACTAGTGAAAGAATGTATGGTCGTCATAAATCCCTTTTCAATTCTAAATTTATTATGCAAAACATAAACTACAGGAGCTAAGCAGTTTGTAGTACAGGATGCTGCTGAAATTATTTTATCATTTTTCTGAATTTCGTCTTCATTAACACCGAATACAATTGTATTATCTGCATCCTCACAAGGCGCTGAAACAACTACCTTTTTTGCACCATTTTTTAAATGAGGTAGAAGTCCTTCTTTAGAGTTAAATTTTCCTGTACATTCAAACACGTATTCAACACCAAATTTTTTCCAATTTATTTTTTCTATTTTAGTTTCTTGGCTAAATGAAATTTTTTGATTATTTATAGTTAAATTATGATCATTAAATTTTATTTCAGAATTAAATTTACCATGAATAGAGTCATATTTTATTAAAGACGCACAAACCTCTGGACCTGTTCGATTATTAATGTGCATAATTTTGATTTTTTTATTCTTACTCTCAATTATAGAACGTAAAACCATTCTTCCAATACGTCCCATTCCATTAATTCCAACTTTTATAGTCATATTGATTTCTTTGATTTGTTAACAATATTTTGTACAGTTAATCCAAAGTGCTTATAGATATCTTTATAGGGCGCACTTTTTCCAAATGTATCAATTCCAAAAGATAATCCATTTATACCAATATACTTCTTCCAACAATCAGTCGATGCAGCTTCAATAGATATAATATTTTTAGTTTCTCTCAGAATTTTATCCCTAAAATTTTTTGTTTGATTATCAAAAAGATTAAAACATGGCATGGATATAACTTTGGAATATATTCTATCTTTGGCTAATTTATGGCTAGTTTCAACCGCTAGATTTACTTCAGATCCACTGGCTAAAATAGTTAAATCAATCTTTTTACCTGTTCTTAAAACCTCATAGGCCCCAAAAGAACACATATTGATATTTGAATATTTTTTTCTAATTGGTTTAAGGTTTTGTCTAGTTAAAGATAATATACTTGGAGTGTTTTTACTTTTTAGAGCTATCTCCCAGCATTCAATTGTTTCCATTCTATCTGCTGGTCTTAATACATTTAAATTTGGTATTGCTCTTAACCCTGATAATTGTTCTACCGGTTGATGAGTTGGTCCATCTTCACCTAAACCAATCGAGTCATGTGTCATTATATAAATAATTTGTAGTTCCATCAAAGCGGATAGTCTTATTGCTGGTTTACAATAATCAGAAAAAATTAAAAAAGTTCCACCATAAGGTATAAATTTACTATGAAGTTTAAGTCCATTCATAATTGCTCCCATTGCATGCTCTCTAACTCCATAATGAATATAATTTCCTTTAAATTTTCCAGGTTCTAATATTTTATGGGATTTGGTTTTAGTATTGTTGGAGCCAGCTAAATCAGCCGAACCCCCAATTAATGCATTTACTTTTTTTGTTAATCTAATTAATGTTTTTTCTGAAGCTTTTCTTGTTGCAAGAGGACTCAACTCTTTAATTGATTCAATTTTCTCTGATTTCAATTCTTTAGAAAAATCTTGATTAAATAATTCATTAATTTTATATTTATTTTTATGGTAGATCTTGTTCCATTTTTTTTCTAAAGACAAACCTTTCTCACCAATTTTCCTCCACTCTTTAAGTAAATTTTTTGGTATTTCAAAAGGTTTATATCTCCACTTAAGTTTTTTTCTGACTAGTTCAATTTCATCAAATCCCAAAGGACTACCATGTGAAGAAGATTTTCCAGATTTATTTGGTGATCCGAAGCCAATTTTTGTTTTACAAGATATCACCGTTGGTTTTTTAGCATTTTGTACTTTCTGTAAAGCTTTAAAAATCTCATCAGTATTGTGACCATTTATATTCAAATAATTCCAACCATAGCTTTCAAATCTTTTTTTAAAATTATCAGAAACAGCCAAACTTGTAGGTCCGTCAATAGACACTGAATTATTATCAAATAACATTACTAAATTTTTTAATTTAAGATGGCCAGCCAAACTCATTGCTTCATGACTAATTCCTTCCATTAAACATCCATCACCAGCAAGAACATAGGTTTTGTGATTAAATAAGTTACTACCTATTTTTTTTTCTAAAATGGACTCAGCAATTGCGAGTCCAACCGCATTACCAATACCTTGGCCTAATGGACCAGTTGTTGTCTCGATCCCACTTTTAGGATGAAACTCAGGGTGTCCTGCACAAATAGATTTAAGCTGTCTAAATTCTTTTATATTTTTTAAAGAAATGCTTTTATAACCAGTTAGGTAAAGCAAAGAATATAATAGCATTGAACCGTGTCCAGCAGACAAAATGAATCTATCTCTATTAAGCCAGTCAGGGTTCCTTGGGTTAAATTTTAAAAAATTTTTAAATAATACAGTTACAACATCTGCCATACCCATTGGCATTCCAGGGTGTCCAGAATTAGCTTTTTGAACCGCATCAATAGATAAAAATCTTATGCAATTAGCTAAGTTATTGTGTTGTTTGTTCAAAAATTATCCTGTGTAGACTTAGAAGAATCTATTTAATATTATGAATATATATATATGAATTCTATAACTGAAAAAGAAAAAAAATTAAGTTCTGCATTAGAAAGATTAAAAAATTTAAATTTTAAAAATCCAGATTTAGATAATAGTATTGAGGAATTTAATGATAAAAAAAATCAATTAGAAATTGAAAAAAAAGAACTTGAAGATAAATATAACTTATTAAAAGAAGATTACGAGCTTTTATCTCAAAAAATAGAAGAGATTAAAGATAAAGAAAAATTAGAAGAAAGAAAACAAATTGAATTTTCTGAAAAAATTGATGAATTAAATCAAGAAACAGATACTCTATTAGAAGAAATCGATAAATGGCAAACGTAAGTATTAAATTTAATGGTAAAGAATTTTTACTATCATGTGATGATGGTCAAGAAGAGCATCTAGAGGAACTTTTAATTCAATTAAATCAAAAATTTAATGAATTAAAAAATGATCTTGGAAATTTAGGTGAAAACAAATTGCTTTTAATAACTGCTGTTAAGATAATGGATGAGTATCATGAAACAAAAAAAAAGGTTGAACAAAAAAAAAATGAATTAAAAGAAATTTCAAATAAATTTAGAGAATTAAAAAACTTAGTTTATGATTATAAAGAAAAAAAAGAGAATGAAGTAGAAGATTTAGTTGAAAGACATAATAATCTAAAACTTGAAATTGAAAATAATCAAAAAAATTATGAGAAATTAATAGATCAAACTGCTAATGATATTTCAAATTTTATAGATAAAGCTAATTTAGAAAAATTATCTTAATTATCATAGTGAATAAATTATCTATTAGAAAAAAAATACTTAAATTAAGAAAAAAGAAGTATTCAAAAAATTTATCTATAAGTCCGAGTAAACTTTTGAAATTTTTAGAAAGAAAGAGATTAAAGTCAAAAATTATTGGAGGTTATTATCCATTTAACTATGAATTAGATATCTTAAATATTTTAGAAATATTTGAAAAAAAAAATTATTTTATTTCACTTCCGAAAATTGCTAAAAGTAATCAAATGGATTTTTTTCAATGGTCATTTAAAGATCCCTTAAGAATTAATAAATTTGGCATACCTGAAACAACATCTAATAAAAAAGTTTATCCAAATATTTTACTAATTCCATTGGTTGGATTTGACAATCAGCTTAATAGACTGGGTTATGGAGGAGGTTTCTATGATAGATACTTATCAAAAGTTCAAGATAAACATAAAATTATTAGAATAGGTGTGGGTTTTTCTTTTCAAAAGATTAAAAACATACCTATAAACAAGCATGATAAAAAACTTGATTGTATTATTACAGAAAGAAAAATTATTGAATGAAAATTTTATTCTTAGGTGATGTAGTTGGAATTTCTGGATGTTCAAAAGTTTTGAATAATTTGAAGTCAGAAATAGAAAAAAGAAAAATTGATTTTGTGATAATAAATGGAGAAAATTCAGCAGAACCTGGAGTAGGTATCACTGAACAAACTTGTAAAGATTTTTTTAATTGCGGTGTAAATGTAATTACATCAGGTAATCATGTTTGGGATCAAAAAGAAATAATGAGTTATATTGATAAAGAAAATAGGCTTTTAAGACCATATAATTTGTATGAACCATCACCAGGAAAAGGTTTTGAAATTTACAAAATATCTAACAATATTAAAATTGGAGTTTTAAATTTAATGGGCAATGTTTTTATGAAAAAGTGTGAAGATGTGTTTGAAACTTCAAAGAAATTTTTAAAAAATCATCTACTTAAAGAAGATTATGACTTATTGATAATTGATTTTCATGGAGAAATTACAAGTGAAAAAAATGCTATTGGACATTTTTTTGATGGAAAAGCAACATTAGTTGTTGGAACACACACTCATATTCCAACTAACGATGCCCGTATTTTAAAAAATGGGACTGCTTACCAAACAGATGCGGGCATGTGTGGCGACTATGACTCTGTTATTGGAATGGATAAAAATAATTCAATTAATAAATTTCTTAAAGAGAACTCAATCAAGCATTTCCCTGCAACAGGAGATGCTACTTTAAGTGGAGTTATAGTTGATTGTGATTTAAATACTGGCCTTTCCAAACATATAGAAAGTTATATTTTTGGTGGACAATTAAATAGCACATTATAGATTATGGCAGGGCACTCTCATTGGGCAGGTATAAAGCATAAAAAAGGAAAAGCAGACAAACAAAGATCAAAAATATTTTCTAAACTTTCTAAAGAAATTACAGTAGCCGCTAAACTCGGAGATAAAGATCCTGCGATGAATCCAAGATTAAGATCCGCAATTCAAGCTGCAAGATCTGCAAACATGCCTAAAGAAAATATCGAAAGAGCAATAGATAAATCTTCAGCAAATACGGGATCAAATTTTGAAAACTTAAGATATGAGGGTTTTGGTCCAGATAAAGTTGCAGTAATTGTTGAAACTTTAACTGATAACAAAAATAGAACAGCCTCTAATATAAGAACAATATTTCAAAAAGCTGGAGGAAGTCTTGGAACTCAAGGATCAGCATCTCACAATTTTAATCAAAAGGGAGTTATTAAAATTAAAAAAGATGAAATTTCCGACGAGGAGATTCTTGAGCTAGCCATAGAGGCAGGTGCAGATGAATGTATTACAAAAGAAAATACTCATGAAATACAATGTTCAGTTAATGAAATTTATAATGTTAAAAAGAATCTTGAAAAAAGAATAAGTAATTTTATTTCTACTGAAATCGAATGGATACCACTAAATAGTGTTAGTATTACCAATGAACAACAAGATAAACTAATAGAATTTTTTGAAATATTGGAAGATGATGATGATGTACAAAATATTTTTTCAAATGTAGAATTAAGAATTATCTAATGCTTATAATTGGAATAGACCCTGGAATATCTGGATCGATTTGTTTTTTTGAAAATGGCAAAATTTTAGATGTAGTTGAAATGCCCACAATGACAGAAGGAAAAAAAAATAAAAAACAGGTTAATGGATCACAAATTTTCAATGAAATTTCAAAAAGAATCAAACAAATTGATAAAAAGGATATAAAAGTCATAATAGAACAGGTTTCAGCGATGCCAGGCCAGGGTGTTACTAGTATGTTTAATTTTGGTCAATCTTTTGGAATTTTAAAAGGAATGTGTTCAGCAATGCAGCTTCCGATGTATTTTGTAAGACCTGCTAAATGGAAAAAATATTTTAACTTGATAAACTCAGAAAAGGATGCCAGTAGAACAAAAGCAATAGAAATATTTCCTTATTTTTCATCAAATTTAGCAAAAAAAAAAGACTCTAATAAAGCTGATGCAATTTTAATTGCTAGTTATTATTATGAAACATTTAGACAAGAAGAATAGTTTAGTTTTCAAGAACAAATTGATGACACAATTGAGTGTGAGAAGTTAAAAATGGAAGCAGATATATCATCTCAAGCAGTAGGATTAGCCTCTAGTGCTGATTTTTCTTTAATAAATTTATTTATTCGGGCAGATATTATAGTTAAATCTGTAATTATTATTTTGATAGCATGTTCAATTTATTCTTGGGCAGTAATTATTGAAAAATTTAGATTGTTTAAAAAGATTAATCAATCCACAGAGGAGTTTGAGACAAAATTTTGGAACTCAAAATCAGCAGAATCTTTTTACAATAACTTGCCAACAAATATTAAAGATCCTATGGCATTAGTCTTTAAAGAGGCAATGCAAAATTTACTAAAGAAAAGGTCAAAAACAGATCTACATGAAAGAATGACAACAATGTTAGAAACTGGAATTGAAAATCAAATGTCTAAGATTAATAAAGGTTATACGTTTTTAGCAACAGTAGGTTCAACTGCACCTTTTATCGGTTTATTCGGAACAGTTTGGGGAATTATGAATTCATTTCAATCTATTGCAATTTCAAGAAATACCAGTTTAGCAATCGTTGCTCCAGGAATAGCCGAGGCATTATTCGCAACTGCGTTAGGATTATTAGCCGCAATCCCCGCAGTTATTGCTTATAATAGATTTAATAACGACTCAATTTTATATTCTAAAAAATTAGAAAATTTTTCAAAAAGATTTTTAACTATAATTTAAAATGGCTTTTAAATTTAATCGTTCAAAAAATGAACCAATGAGCGAAATTAATGTTACACCTTTCGTTGATGTGATGTTAGTACTTTTGATAATATTTATGGTTACAGCACCATTATTAACCGTAGGTGTACAAGTTGATCTTCCTGAAAGTTCAGCTGACTCACTTCCTGAAGAACAAGAGCCTTTGACTTTAACGATAAATTCAAAAGGAGAAATTTTTATTCAAGAATCTAAAGTTGAATACGAAAAAATCATTGCAAAGGTTCTAGCAGTCTCCAAAAATAGAACTGATACAAGAATTTATGTGAGAGGAGATAAAACAATTAATTACGGAAGAGTATTAGAAATCATGGGACTTCTTTCGGGATCAGGTTTTACAAAGGTAGCATTAATCTCAGAGCCATATAAAGAAAGGTAATTAATAAGTGAATAGAAGTATTATTGTATCTTCTGTTTTACATATATTTGTAATAATTTTAACAGCAATGAGTCTTCCATTTCTAGCAAAAAAACCAATTGACCTTCCTCCGATAGTTTCTGTTGAGTTAATCCAAATTACAGAAAAAACAAATATTCCTTTTGCTCCAAAGGCTAAAAAGATTATTGAAGAAATAAAAGAAAAAGAAAAAAAATTAGTTTCTGAACAAGCTCCACCAAAAAAGGTAAAAAAGAAAAAACCAGACTCAGTTCCAATGCCAGAGGATAATGTAAAAAAAGTTGAAAAAATTAAGGATGATAAGCAAAATCCTGAGAAAATTGATAACGAAGTAAAGCAAGTTTCTGAGTTTGAAAAAGAGGAGTTATTTGATCCAAATAATATTGCAGCTTTAATAGATAAATCTAAAGAGGAAGTGGCAGTGGAAGTGAATAAGACAGATCAAGTTACTCAGGATCAAGTAAAAAATTTTGAAAACTCAGGATTATCTTTAAGTGAGGAGGACGCCTTGAAAGCCCAAATATTTGGTTGTTGGAGTATTCCCCTTGGTTTGCCCTATAATGAAAACCTATTAGTAAGAATTAAACTTGAGCTAAAGCCGGATGGTTCTGTTGTAAAGTCAGAGATACTTGATCATGCTAGAATGAATAGACCTGGTCAGGGATTTTATAAAGTATTAGCAGAAAGTGCACTTAGAGCTGTTAAATTATGTCAACCATTAAGAGTTCCAAGTACTGGATATGAGAGATGGAAAGAGTTACAATTAAATTTTGATGCAAGAGAAATGTTAGAAGGCTAATTATGAAAAGTATAAAATTTTTAATAATATCACTACTAATATTTTTATTGGCTCCAATTAAGTCATATAGTTTAATTGAGGTTGATATTACAAGAGGTAATTTAAATCCACTTCCTGTTGCAGTTTCGCCTTTATCAATAGATGAAACATCTAAAAAAAGCTTTGAAGGTTTACTTAAAAAAAAAGATATAGGTGCAGAAATTTCCTCAATTGTAGAAAATAATTTAAAAACTTCAGGACTATTTAATCCTTTAAGCAAGGATGCTTTTCTTCAAGCTCCAGATATAGCAAATTTAAAACCAAGATTTGAGGACTGGAATTTGATTAAAGCGCAAGCATTAATAACAGGTAAAGTTACAAATGTTGAAGATAAGCTACGAGTTGAATTTAGGTTGTGGGATGTCTTGGCTGGTAAAGAAATGATGGCACTTGCTTTTACTACTGTTCCAACAAATTGGAGAAGAGTTGGGCACATAATTTCAGATAAAGTTTATGAGAGGTTAACTGGTGAAAAGGGTTATTTTGATACAAGAATTATTTATGTAGCTGAAGAGGGGCCAAAAACTAAAAGAATTAAAAAATTAGCTATAATGGATCAAGATGGTGCTAATAATAAATTTTTAACTTTAGGAAATGAATTAGTTTTAACACCAAGATTTAATCCTAACAGTCAAATGGTAACTTATCTCTCCTATTTTAGAAATTTGCCAAGAGTTTATCTTCTTGATATTGAAACTGGCATGCAAGAAGTTGTTGGAGATTTTCCTGGTATGACTTTCGCACCACGTTTTTCTCCAGATGGAAAAAAAATAATTATGAGTTTTGCTAAAGATGGAAACTCAGATATTTATACAATGGACTTAGAAAATAGAATTGTTGAAAAAATTACTAATCATCCATCAATTGATACATCACCATCATATTCACCTGATGGAAAATTAATTTGTTTTAACTCTGACAGAAGTGGTTACCAACAAATATATGTTATGAGAAGCGATGGTAGTAATGTTAAAAGAATTTCTTTTGGTAGAGGAATTTATGGAACACCGGTTTGGTCACCTAGAGGTGATTTGATCGCTTTTACAAAATTACATAAAGGCAAATTTTATATAGGCGTTATGAGAATAGATGGTAGTGGCGAGAGATTACTGACTGAAAATTTCTATCAGGAGGCTCCTTCTTGGTCACCAAATGGGAGAGTATTAATCTTTTATAGAGAAACTAAGACAAATGATCAAGGAGAGGGTTTTTCAGCCAAACTTTGGTCTATTGATCTTACTGGCTATAATGAAAGAATGGTCAAAACTCCAACTGATGGTTCAGACCCATCCTGGTCATCATTATTGAATAATTAGATCTTAAATAGTTGATTTTTTAACTTGAAACATCTAGTTAGGTGTGAAAATATTAAGTATTAGAAATATTGATTAAGGAGCAATAATGAAATTAGACAAAATTCTAAAAAATTTACTTTTAGTTGTATTAGCATGTTTTGCATTAAGCGCATGTGCAACAAAAAAAGTTTCAACGAGTCAGTTACAAGGCGATGTATACACCGGTTCAGATACAGTTGAGTATTTAGCATCAGGCGTACCAGACAGAGTTTTCTTTGCTACAAACGAGTCAGTTTTAACGACTGCTTCGAGAGAGACATTAAGAAAGCAAGCAGCTTGGTTAAGAAAAAATTCAGATGTAACAATTGTGCTAGAGGGTCATGCTGACGAAAGAGGAACAAGAGAATATAACTTAGCCTTAGGCGAAAGAAGAGCAAATGCTGCCAAGGATTATTTAATGACTTATGGTATTTCTTCGGACAGAATATCTGTTCTAAGTTACGGTAAAGAAAGACCAGTAGATTCTGGTTCCAACCCATTAGCTTGGTCAAAAAACAGAAGATCAGTTACAGTTAAAGCTAATTAATAAATATTTCCGTTATTAAAGACCTCTTAATTTATATAAATTAAGAGGTCTTTTTTTTGCCATTATTATAAACATAAATAATTTGTAATGAGACTTAAAAATTTATTTTTAATTCAAATATTAATTTTGTTAAATTTGTTTATTAACAAAATTTCATTCGCTGATAATCACAATATTTACGAAATACTTGAGTTGTTACAAAAAGACATCAAGACTTTGGAGAAAGCTGTTTATTCAGACTCATTAGAGGCAAAAAATGACGTACTGAATTTATCAAATTTAGATAATAATTCTGAGGATGTTTTAACTAGACATTTATTAAAGTTATCAGAAATTGAAAATCAGTTTCAACAGCTAACAAATAAATTTGAAGAGATAAATTTTAAATTAGACAAATTATCAAACAGGCTATCAAAAGTTCAGGCCGATAATCAAATAAGATTTCAAGATATTGAAAATGCTATGAGTTCAGATGAAGGTATTAAAAAAGTTACAAAAAAACTTACAGAAGAGAAAGTCTTAGCTGGCTCATCTACACCACAAGACCTAGGATCTATTTCTTATAAAGATACAGAAACAAATGAAACAACTCAAAAAATTGAATCTGTAGAAACTACAGCCTCAATAGTAACAGAAACTTTTCAATCTGAGGAAAAAATTTTACCCAATGTTGCTCCAGATAAACAATATGAATTTGCAACTAGTTTTTTAAAAGTAGGAGACTATCCAACAGCAGAAAGAGCTTTTAGAGAATTTGTTTTATTCAATCCGGAACATAAGTTAGCTGGAAATGCTCAATATTGGTATGCAGAGACTTTCAGAATTAGGCAATTGTATACCGATGCAGCCGCTGCCTATTTAGAGGGATATCAAAAATATCCAAAAGGAGAAAAGGCTCCAGTAAATTTATTAAAGCTAGGTGTATCGATGGTACAAATTGGAGAAAAAGATCAAGGCTGTAAAATGATAAATGGGGTTGAAAAACAATATCCAAAAGCTAACCAATCTGTTATCCAAAAAGCTAAATATGAGTCTCAAAAATTTGAATGCAATCAAAACTCCTAAAAATTTATTATCAAAACTATTAAATAAAAGAATTAGATATTTATTCAAAGAATTTGAAAATAACTTTGAAGTTAAGCACAGATTTGCCGTAGCTGTATCAGGAGGCCCAGATAGCCTTGCTTTAGCTTTTTTAACTAAAGTTTTTTCAATTAAATATAATTTAAATTGCAAGTATTTCATTATTGACCACAAATTAAGAAAAGGGTCCACTAATGAGGCCAAGAAAGTAAAAAAAATTTTAAGTAAATATGGTATAAAATTAGAAATACTTAGTTGGAACGGAAAAAAACCATTAAGCAACATTCAATCTTTAGCGAGAAAAAAAAGATACAATTTACTGTTTTCAAAATGTAAAAATTTAAAAATTTCTAATTTAATTATAGGTCATCATTCAGATGATTTGTTTGAAAACTTTTTTATTAGAATTATGAGGGGTAGTGGATTAAAGGGTCTCACATCTCTTGAAAAAAAAACAACCATTAATAATATTGACATAATTAGACCTTTATTGAATTTTGAAAAAAAAAATTTAGAGTTTATATCTAATCATGTTTTTAATTTTTTCATAAAAGATCCTTCAAATGAAAATATTGATTTTAAGAGAGTTAAAATAAGAAAATTAATTAGTAAATTTAAAAAAAGTGGACTTGAAAAAGATAAATTATTTTTAACTTTAAGCAATTTAAAAAGCTCAAATAATGCTCTAAGATTTTATGTTGATCAAAATAAAAAATTTAATTCATTTTTTGACAAAAAAGATAAAAAATTGATTCTAAATAAATTTTTTTTTACACAACCTTATGAAGTAGTATTAAGATCTTTTTCAGATTCTCTTCAGATTATTGGTGGAAGATATTTTTCTGCGAGAGGGAAAAAAATTGATAATATTTTGCAAATGATAAGAAAAAATACTCTTAAAAAAGCAACTCTTGCAGATTGTATTGTAAAAAAGGTAAATCAATCAGTAATTATTACAAAAGAATACTAATTTGCACACTTGTTTAATTTAGAATAATTCTTATCTTAAGTGTCATGAATATAAAAAATTTAGCAATGTGGGCCATTATAGTCTTTTTGACGATTGGTCTTTATAATATGTTTAAAAATCCTCAGCCCAATGTGAGAGGTGGAAATCAAATTATATTCTCAGAATTTTTAACGGCAGTTGATAATGGTGAAATATTAACTGTTGAAATCCAAGGTAATAATATAAAAGGTAATTATTCAAATGGAAATAGTTTTTCAACATACGCTCCTAATGATCCAAATCTAATCGAAAAACTCTCTGAAAAAGGAGTGAGTATATCTGCAGCTCCAATAGATGAAAAAATGCCTTCATTATTTGGTGTACTATTATCTTGGTTTCCAATGTTGTTATTAATTGCGGTTTGGATTTTCTTTATGCGTCAGATGCAAGGTGGAAAAGGTGGCGCAATGGGCTTTGGAAGATCCAAAGCTAAAATGATGAATGAATTGAAAGGTAAAGTAACGTTCAACGATGTTGCTGGTGTAGAAGAAGCTAAAGAGGAAGTTGAGGAGATTGTAGAATTTTTAAAAGATCCGAAAAAATTTAGCAGACTTGGTGGTAAAATCCCTAGGGGAGCGCTTCTAGTTGGTCCGCCAGGTACTGGTAAGACATTATTAGCAAGAGCGATAGCAGGTGAAGCTGGAGTACCATTTTTTACGATTTCAGGATCTGATTTTGTAGAAATGTTTGTTGGAGTTGGAGCCTCAAGAGTTAGAGATATGTTTGAACAAGGTAAAAAAAATTCGCCCTGTATAATTTTTATAGATGAAATCGACGCTGTAGGAAGAAGTAGAGGAGCAGGTTTAGGGGGCGGAAATGATGAAAGAGAACAAACATTAAATCAGTTATTAGTCGAGATGGATGGTTTTGATACTAACGAAGGTGTAATAATTATCGCAGCAACTAACAGGCCTGATGTTTTAGATCCAGCTTTATTGAGACCAGGAAGATTTGATAGACAAGTGGTTGTTGCTAACCCTGATATTATTGGTAGAGAAAAAATTTTAAAGGTGCATGTTAAAAAAATAAAAATGGCACCTGATGTTAACTTGAGAACGATTGCGAGAGGAACTCCAGGGTTTTCTGGTGCAGATCTAGCCAATATTGTTAATGAGGCTGCTCTTTTAGCTGCACGAAAAAATAAAAGAATTGTAACGTTTAATGAATTTGAGGAAGCTAAAGACAAAGTAATGATGGGTGCTGAGAGACGCTCAATGGTAATGACTGAAGATGAAAAAAAATTGACTGCATATCATGAGGGTGGTCATGCTTTAGTTTCTTTTAATATGTCAAATTATGACCCAATCCATAAAGCTACAATTATTCCAAGAGGAAGAGCATTAGGTATGGTAATGAATTTACCTGAAAGAGATCAACATGGCCACTCAATTAAATATCTTAAAGCTAGATTAGCCGTATGTTTTGGCGGAAGAGTTGCTGAAGAAGTAATTTTTGGAAAAGATAATATATCTACAGGAGCTGGTGGAGGAAGTGGATCAGATATTAATCAGGCAACTCAACTTGCAAGAGCTATGGTGACAAAATATGGAATGAGTGAGGAAATGGGTCCTGTTGAATATGGAGAAAATCAAGAAGAGGTATTTTTGGGAAGATCTGTTACACAAACTCAGTCAGTATCTGAAGAGGTTGCTAAAAAAATTGATAAAGAGATTAGAAAGTTGGTTGATGAGGGCTATAATAAAGCTAAACAAATTCTAACAGATAAAATTGATGATTTACATAAAATTGCAAAAGCGCTTATAACTTATGAAACTTTAACAGGTGAAGAAATAGAGAATATAATTAATAAAAATATATACCCGACAGAAAAACAAGATTTAAAAGCTGAAGATGAAAAAGGCTCTGCGATGGGAGCAATGGGGCTAAAACCAAAAATTGTTCATTAAAAATTTATGTATAGATATTACACTAAAGCGTGTAATTTCTATTATGGCAACAAGTCAAAGTATTTAGTTAATAAAAAAATAACATTTCCTTTAAGTGGTAATAAAAAAATATCTTTTGATCATATTGAAATAATATCTAGAAATTCAAAAAAAATAATTTCAATAAAAAAAATAAATAAATTACCAAAAAATTTAAAAAAACAAATTAATCTAGATATAAAGAAAATAACTTCAAAAAAAAAAAATTTTGCTAATTTAAATTTTCAACAAGTGCCAAATATCATGGGGGTACTAAATCTTACACCTGACAGTTTTTCTGATGGTGGAAAATTTAATGATAAAAATAAAGCGGCAAAACATGCTATTCAAATGTTCAAAGCTGGTGCAAATATAATTGATATTGGAGGTGAGTCTACAAGGCCAGGATCTAAATCAATAAATGTAAAACTTGAGTGGAATAGAATTAATAAAATATTAAAATTTTTATGTAAAAGACTTTCAGTATCTTTAGATACAAGAAAAGCAAAGATTATGGAAAAAGGAATCGAGCAAGGTATAAAAATCATCAATGATGTATCTGGATTGTCTTATGATAATGAATCAATAAATATTATAAAGAAATATAAAATCCCTTTTGTCATTCAACATTCAAAAGGTAAGCCTGAAAATATGCAAATCAACCCAACTTATAAAAATGAATTGTTAGATATATATGATTTTTTTGAGAATAAGATAAATTTTTTGAGATCCATAGGCATAAAACACAGCAATATAATTATTGATCCAGGTATAGGTTTTGGAAAAAATTTGAAACATAATATGAATTTAATTCGTAATATTTCTATTTTCCATTCATTAGGTTTTCCTATACTTGTAGGCAATTCTCGAAAAAGATTTATTAAGGAATTATCTGGAAAAAATGACTCAAAAAATAGAATTGGGGGTACAGTTGCTTCATCAATTTATTTAATGATGCAAGGAGTTCAAATTTTGAGGATTCATGATGTAAATGAGTTACAACAGGCAATAAAAGTGTTCAATGAATTATTAAAAAATTAATGGCAAAAAAATATTTCGGAACTGATGGTATTAGAGGAAGAGTAAATAGCAATAATATCAATGGAGACATGTTTTTTAAATTTGGTTTGGCAGCGGGGAAATATTTTACAAACCTAAAGAAAAAAAAACAGATTGCTATTATTGCTAAAGACACAAGATTATCTGGTTATGCATTAGAACCTGCTTTAGTATCAGGGTTAACTTCAGCTGGTATGCATGTTTTTACGATGGGTCCTTTACCCACAAATGGATTGGCAATGTTAACAAAATCAATGAACGCCAACATGGGAATAATGATAACTGCTTCACACAATCAATTTTATGATAATGGTCTTAAGTTATTTGGACCTGATGGATTAAAGCTTTCAAATAAAATTGAGCATAAAATTGAAAAATTAATTGATAAAAATATATCTAAACATTTAACCAATAATATCTCACTTGGAAGAGTAAAACGATTAGAGAGTGGCACTGATGATTACATAAAAATTATTAAAAGAAGAATAAGTAGCAAGATGGATCTTAATAAACTAAAAATCGTAATTGATTGTGCTAATGGAGCTAGTTATAAAGCAGCACCAAAACTATTTAAATCCTTAAATACAAAAATAATTGTAATTGGCAATAAACCAAATGGACTCAACATCAATAAAAAATGTGGCTCGACTTATCTCAGCATACTCCAAAAAAATGTAAAAAAATATAAAGCTGATCTTGGTATTTCTTTTGATGGAGATGCAGATAGAATTATTATGTGTGATGAAAATGGGTTAATTATTGATGGAGATCAAATTATAGCTGCAATTGCACTACAGTGGAAAAAAAAAAAAATTTTAAAAGGAGGAGTAATTGGAACATTAATGTCTAATTATGGTTTAGAAAAATTTTTTAGACAAAATAATATAAAATTTATTAGAGCTAAAGTAGGAGATAAATATGTTAAAGAACTTATGCAAAAATATAAGTTTAACTTAGGTGGTGAGCAATCTGGACATATTATTTTAGGAAAATACGCCACAACTGGTGATGGGCTATTAGTTGCTCTAGAGGCAGTAAAAGCATTAAATGGAAAATTAAAAGCTAGTGAATTTTTTAACGTTTTTAATAAAACACCTCAAATTTTAAAGAATATTAAGTGTAAAAATAAAGATATTTTAAATGATTATAAAGTTAAAAAAGCGATTAGACTTTCCAAAAGATTTATCAAAGGGCATGGCAGAGTGCTAGTACGCAAATCAGGTACTGAGCCTGTAATAAGGGTTATGGGAGAAAGCGACAATATTGATCTTCTTAAGAGATGTATAAAAATAATAATTAAAAATTTAATTTAGTTGAAAATAAAATCAAAAATTTTAATTATAGCTGGCTCAGACTCTTCAGGAGGAGCTGGTATTCAAGCAGATATTAAAACTGCTACATGTTTGGGCTCTTTTGCCATGACAGCGATAACAGCAGTAACAGTTCAAAATACTAATGGAGTAAAATCTGTAATCCCAATTCCTGCTAATGAAATTTATAATCAAATAATACACACTGCAAAAGATATTAAACCTGACGCAATAAAAATTGGAATGCTTCATTCAACAAAGGTAATTAATAAGGTTATTAGTTCTTTAGAAAAAATTAAAGTTAAGAAAATAATATTAGATCCAGTAATGATTGCCAAAGGTGGGTCTAAATTAATAAGCGACCAAGCTGTTAAGTTGATGAAAAAAAAAATATTAAAAAAAGCTGTCTTAATTACACCTAATATACCAGAAGCTGAAATCTTAACTGGTGTAAAAATAAATACAAAAGAAGATATGATCTTTGCGGCTAATAAATTAATGCAATTTGGTGTTCAAAATGTTCTCATTAAAGGAGGTCATTTTGAATCAAAAAGAGTTTATGATGTATTTGTAAACAAACATGAAATTAAGATATTTAGTAGTAATAGGATCAAAACACATAACACACATGGTACAGGTTGCACATTGTCAACTGCAATAACCTCTTTTTTTTCATGTGGAAAAACCCTAAAGAAATCTTGTGAGCTTGGAATTAAATATGTAAATTCTGCAATACAAACCAACCCACAAATCGGAAAAGGACATGGTCCAGTAAATCACTTGAACTCTATAAAGTTAAAAAAAAAATATAAATAATGAGAAATATTGTAGTAGTTGGTTCTCAATGGGGGGACGAAGGAAAAGGAAAGATAGTTGATTGGCTGTCAGAACAAGCTGATGTAGTAATTAGGTTTCAGGGCGGACATAATGCAGGACATACTCTGGTAATTGATGGTGTTACTTACAAGCTAAGACTGCTGCCTTCAGGTATAGTTAGAAAAAATAAAATTTCAATTATTGGAAATGGAGTAGTTATTGATCCTTGGGCCTTAATAGATGAAATTAAAGAAATTAGAGAAAAAGGGATTGAGGTGAGTCCAGAAAACTTTATGATTTCAGAGGCTGCAAATCTTATTTTACCATTCCATAGAGAAATGGATGAAATTAGAGAAGATGCTGCGGGCAAAAGCAAAATAGGAACTACAAGAAGGGGAATTGGACCTGCCTATGAAGATAAAGTAGGAAGACGTTCAATTCGAGTCATGGATTTAAGATCTGAAAAAAATTTAGATCAAAGACTGGAAACGGTTTTATTACATCATAACGCAATTAGAAAAGGTCTTGAAAAAAAGATATTTGAAAAGGATCAATTAAAAAAAGATCTATTAAAAATAGCCCCAGAAATATTAAAATTTTCTGAGCCTGTTTGGTTAAAGATTGATCAATTTAAAAAACAAAAAAAGAAGATACTTTTTGAAGGTGCTCAAGGTATCTTACTTGATGTCGATCATGGAACATATCCTTTTGTAACATCCTCTAACACTGTAGCATCAAGTGCTGCTACAGGAACTGGATGTGGACCTAACTCAATTAATTATGTGCTTGGTATAACCAAGGCTTACACGACCAGAGTCGGAGAGGGACCATTTCCAACTGAGTTAGTTGATAAAGTTGGCGAGTTATTGGGAACAAGAGGTAAAGAATTTGGAACAGTAACTAGTCGAAAAAGAAGATGTGGATGGTTTGATGGAGTTTTAGTTAGACAAACAATAAAAGTTTCAGGTATTGATGGAATTGCGCTTACTAAATTAGACGTTTTAGACGAATTAGATGAAATAAAAATTTGCATAGAGTATGATTTAAATGGTGATAAAATTGATTATCTTCCAGCAGCAGTCGAGGATCAATTGAGGATAAAACCAATTTATAAAACTTTTGCTGGATGGAAAACCTCAACTAATGGTATTAAAAATATTAACGATTTACCTGATAACGCAAAAAAATACATATTTGCGATAGAGGATTTTATTGGTGCAAAGATATCTAGTATATCAACTAGTCCAGAGAGAGATGATACAATTTTAGTTGAAAATCCGTTTGAAATTTAATTTACAGTTAAAAGATTTTTAGATTTTGCTAATAAAAGCATATGCTTTTGTAATTTTTCAAAAGCTTTATTTTCTATCTGCCTAACTCTTTCTCTACTAATTTTATATTTTTTACTTAAATTTTCTAAAGTTGTTGGATTATCATTCAATCTTCTGGAGTACAAAATCTCCTTTTCTCTTTGATTTAAAACTTTTATCGAATTTTTAAGTAAATCTTTTCTTTGCTCCATCTCTTCCTGGTGAGCAAACTTAAGATCATGATCTAGTTCTTTATCTACTAACCAATCTTGCCATTCATCTCCATCCTCACCAACCTGAGCATTTAAAGAAAATTCTTTTCCAGAAAGTCTTCTGTTCATTGAAACAACTTCGTCTTTACTAACATCAAGTTTATTAGCTATTTCATCCACATGTTCATCTCTAAGATCTCCTTCAGATTGAGGGGCAATTTGATTTTTGATCTTCTTTAAATTAAAAAATAGTTTTTTTTGAGCTGTAGTTGTTCCAATTTTTACCAAACTCCATGATCTCAAAATATATTCTTGTATCGAAGCTTTAATCCACCACATAGCATATGTTGCGAGTCTAAAGCCCTTTTCAGGTTCAAATTTCTTTACAGCTTGCATCAAACCAACATTTCCTTCAGAAATCATTTCATTGACCGGCAAACCATAACCTTTATATCCCATTGCTATTTTAGCAACCAATCTAAGATGGCTGGTCACTAATTTTTCTGCAGCTTTAATATTTCCTGTTGTTTTCCAATTTTTTGCTAACATATACTCTTCCTCCGCATCAAGCATTGGAAATTTTTTTATCTGATTTAAATAAGCAGATAGACCACCTTCATTAGATAGAACTGGCAAGTTGTTAGATATAGCATTGTTCATAACAAGGTTTATTTAATTAATTTTTCTTAATTTTCAATAATTTATTATTTAGTATTTCTAAGCATTTTTAAAATATTATTTAGCTCATGTGGCAAAATTGAGGAAAAAACCATCTCTTCGTTTGTTTGAGGATGAACAAATCCTAGTGTCTTTGCATGCAAAAACTGTCTATTTAATTTCGTAATTGACTGTTGTATTTCTAAATCAACGTTTTTTAGTTTTTTATATTTTTTTTTATATTTTTCATCACCCACAAGGCTATTACCTTTATAATTCATGTGTACCCTAATCTGATGAGTTCTTCCAGTTTCTAATTTGCATTCAACTAAACTTAAAGTGGGGATTTTTTCATTTTCAAAAATTTCAATTGTTTTATAATTTGTTATAGCCTTTTTACCTTTTGAATGACTAACCTCCATAAGCTGTCTGTTTCTAGAACTTCTAACAATATAAGTTTCAATTTTTCCAGAAGATGGTCTAAGTTTCCCCCATATCAAAAGTTGATATTCTCTTATAATAGTATGTTCACTAAATTGTTTAGATAAATTTTCATGAGTTTCATTATTTTTTGCAATCAGAACTAAGCCAGATGTATTTTTATCAATTCTATGAACAATCCCAGGTCTTAACTCATCACCAATATTTGAAAGAGAATCTTTATCATAATATATTAATGCGTTTACAATTGTTTTATCATAATTGCCTGCTCCTGGATGCATTATAATTCCAGCTGGCTTATCAATTATTAATAAATTATTATCTTCATAAATTATTTTTAATTTAAAATTATAAGGCTTGAGAGGGATTTTTTCAGGTCTTGGTATTAAAAGGTTTATTTTATCACCTTTGTTAACTTTTTTTGAGGGACTTTTTAAAATCTCATTATTTAATTTTAGCTTTTTTTTTAATATTAAATTCTTGATTCTATTTCTGCTTATTAGTTCTGCTCTTTTATTAATAAGTACATCAACTCTTAAATTATTTTCACTTTCTTTGACTATAAAATTAATGTTTTTTTCCATAAAATGTAATATTAATACTAAATGCGCTTGTAGCTCAACTGGATAGAGCGCCTGACTTCGGATCAGGAGGTTCTGGGTTCGACTCCTAGCAGGCGCACCACTCTCACTTTTATTCTCCTATATTAATTAAAGTCCCCTTATCTCTTGCTTTATCAAATGAATAATAAAATACATATATAGACAAAACTAAATAAAAAACATTTAGATAAAGTGCATTTAAAATATTCTCATAATTTACTTCGCCATTGACCAATATATTTCTTGTTTCCTCAAAAATATAAACTAATGGCAGCCCATATGCTATTAATTGAAAAAATTCTGGCAATATTTCTACAGGATAATATATGCAGCCAAATGGAGCTAGTAAAAACATAGTTGACCAAGCAATATTTTCAAAAGAGGGTCCAAATCTTAATAAACCTGCGGATACAAATAAACCAAGTGTGATTCCAAAAATATATAAACTTATAAAAAGTAAAGCCAAAGGCAATCCAAGATTTAATAATGATATTCCAAATAATGGTGAAGTTAGTAATATTGCTGGAATCAAACCAATTAATGCTCTTATTAAAGCTGTAAAAACAAGGGCAGCAATAATTTCACTAATTTTCATTGGAGCAATAAACAAGTTTGTGAAATTTCTACTCCAAATTTCCTCTAAAAATAACATATTGAAACCAATACTTGTCCTAAACAAAAAATCATAAAGGATAGCGCAAGAAAGAATTACGCCAACAGCACCACTATAATAGGAACTGTGAGCAGCAAAAAAATTTGATATAAAACCCCAAAGAGTAATTTGAATTGAAGGCCAATAAATCAAGTCCAGAATTCTTGGAAATGATCTAGTGATCAAATAAAAATGTCTTAAAAAAAGACCATAAATTCGAGTTATACTCATTCTTTATTTCTCACAATTTGTAAAAAAACTTCTTCTAAATTTTTTCTCCCATATTTTGTAATTAATTCATTAGGAGTTCCACTATCAACTATCGTGCCATCTTTCATCATTAGTACAGACCCACATAATCTTTTAACCTCATCCATATTATGAGAGGCAAGTAAAACTGATATTTTTTTTTCTTTTCTATAATTTTCAAGAAAAGTTCTCACAAAATCACCTGTTTCTGGATCTAGTGAAGCCGTAGGTTCATCTAAAAGAAGAACTGAAGGATCATTTATTAGAGCTTTGGCAAGACCAACTCTATTTTTTTGGCCAGAAGATAGCTCTCCAGTAATTTTATTTAATAATTCGCTTAATCTTAATTTATTAGCAAGATAATCTATGTGCTCTTCTAGGTCTCTGACATTATATAATTTACCGTACACAATTAGATTTTGTTTTACTTTTAGTTTTTTGGGTAACTCAACATAGGGTGAGATAAAATTCATTTTATGTAGAATAGAAATCTTATTCTTTTCTATATTTGTCCCATTTATTAGAACATCTCCGCTAGTTGGTTTTAACAAACCTAATATCATCCCAATTGTCGTAGTTTTTCCACAACCATTTGGACCTAATAGACCCACTATTTCATTTTCATTAATTTTAAAATTAATATTGCTTACAGCACTTTTAGATTTATATATTTTTGTAAGTTTAATTACTTCGATTGAATTTGGCATTAAAATTTAGAAGCTCTATTCAATCTATCATTGATTGTTTTACCTAAACCTTTGTTAGGAATTTTTTCAACTGCTATTCTTTTAAATCCATCTTTTTTTATTTTTCTTAAAGTTGAGTATAAATTTTTTGCAGCTTCATTTAAATCATTTATCTTTGATAAATAATAATAATTTTTTGAAAGAATTTTTCTTTTTTTTATTAATACAAAAGCCTCATCTCTATGAGGAATTTTAACATTATTCCTTAAAGGTATACCAGGCGAGTAATGAAGAGAAAATAATCCAGGAGAAATTATTCTTTTAGTATTCGTTTTAATTATCAATTTTTTATTTAAAACTTTTTCAATTTTCGAGATTTCTAAACCACCATATCTTAATATTGAAGGATTATTCAAAAGATTTATAATTGTAGACTCCACACCAATTTTACTTTTTTTACCATCTAAAATAAATTTAATTTTAATTCCAAACTCATCTTGAACATCAGAAACTTTAACCGAACTTAATCTTGAGGATATATTGGCACTTGGGGCGGCCAAAGGATAATTGAGACTTTTTAATAAATTTCTTAATAAATTATGTTTTGGAAATCTCACAGCTAAAGTTTTTTTATTATTATTAACAAATTTTGAGATTTTAGAATTTTTTTTTAATTTCAAAATATATGTTAGTGGACCAGGAGAAAATTTTTTGTAAAGTTTTAAAAAATTATCATTAAAATCACAATCCTTTTTAAGTTGATAAAGATTATGGTAATGAACAATTAGAGGATTATTTAAAGGTCTTTTTTTAAGCTTATATATTTTCTTTATAGAAACGTTTGAATAAGCATTTCCAGCTAAACCATAAACCGTTTCTGTTGGAACAGCAATGCAGTCATTGTTATCAAGATATTTTTTTGCTTTTTTGATATTTGATTGAATTGATTTCATGTATTAATAATCATTATTATATGAAAGATAAAATTTTACCACCTGAATATGATTTAAGCTCTCTTGAAGAACTTACAGAAAAAGCAAATAAAATAATTGAGTCGTTAGAAATTGAAAATGATTTAAATAATTCAATTGAAAGATATCAAGAGCTTTTACGGTTAAATAATATAATTGAAAAAAAATTTCAAAAAAATTTTAGGTCCATAAGTGAAGAAACAAATAAAAAAATAAAAAACTTAACAAAAAAATGAAAAAAGAACTTAGTAGAATTGCTAAAGATACAAATTTGTTTCTAAAAAAATACTTAAAAAAACAAAAAAAATCAGATCTAATGTCTGCTATGAGGTATGGCTTATTCCCTGGAGGAAAAAAAATTAGATCTAAAATTTTAATTGATATTGGTTCTCTTTTTTCAATTAATTATAAATCATTAATTGTTTTAGGTGCTGCTGTTGAATGTATTCATGCTTATTCCCTTATCCATGATGATTTGCCATGTATGGATGATGATAAAATTAGAAGAGGAAAGCCATCCACTCATATAAAATATGGTGAGTCTACGGCAGTTCTAGCTGGCAATTCACTACTAACAATGGCATTTGAGATTTTAACAAGTAGTGATCTAAAATTGACCAAAAAAATTAAAATCAATTTAATAAAAAAATTATCAGAATGTTCTGGTCATCTAGGAATAGCTGGTGGGCAATATTTAGATTTAAGTTATGAGAAGAAGAAAATTTCGAAGAATAAAATAATTGAAATGGAAAAAAAAAAAACCGGCAAACTTTTTAGTTTTTGTTGTGCAGCACCAGCAATAATAAAAAAAAAAAAAATTAGAGAAATTAAATCTCTAGAAATAATTGGATCTCAAATTGGTCTTTTATTTCAAGTTGCAGATGATTTAATTGATTTCAAAGGAAATTCTAAGTTAGCAGGAAAAAAAACAGGAAAAGATCATAAAAAAGGAAAAGCAACTTTAATAAGTTTATTTGGATATAGTGATACGATTAAATATTGTGATAAAGTGATAGAAAATATAAATAAAAATTTATCAAAGTACGGCTCAAACACAAAAAAAATTAGAGATACTTTAGATTTTATGTTAAATCGAAATAAATGAAAAAAAATTACGAATTTTTAAATGATATAAATTTTCCTTCTGATTTAAGAAAAGTTGAGGAAACTAATCTACAGAAAGTTGCTGACGAGGTTAGAATGGAAATGATAAGTGCAGTCTCAGAAACAGGTGGACATTTAGGTGCTGGTCTTGGTGTTGTTGAGTTAACAGTAGCTCTTCATTATGTTTTTGATACCCCAAATGATAAATTAATATGGGATGTTGGTCATCAATCTTATCCACACAAGATTTTAACAGGAAGAAAAGATAAAATTAGGTCTTTAAGACAAGGAAATGGATTATCTGGATTTACCAAAAGATCTGAAAGTGAATATGATCCATTTGGAGCAGCCCATAGTTCAACTTCTATATCTTCTGCATTGGGAATAGCTGAAGCAAATAAATTGGAAAATAAATCATCCAATGTAATAGCTGTAATAGGTGATGGAGCAATAAGTGCTGGAATGGCTTATGAGGCCATGAATAACGCAGGGGCTTCAAAAACTAAGATGATTGTTATTTTGAATGATAACGATATGTCAATTGCAAAACCAGTAGGTGCAATGAGAACTTATTTAGCAAAATTATTTACTGGAAAGATATATTTTAGTTTGAGAGAAACGGTAAAATTAATTACATCAGCGTTTTCTAAAAGATTTAGCGCCAAGGCAGGTAAAGCAGAGGATTTCTTGCGTTCTGCTGTTACAGGTGGAACTTTATTTAGTTCATTAGGTTTTTATTATGCAGGACCAATAGATGGTCATGATTTGACATCTCTTATTCCAATCTTAAAAAATGCAAGAGACTCAAAACATGAAGGTCCAATAATGATTCATATTAAAACACAAAAAGGTAAAGGTTATTCATATGCTGAAAAAGCGAATGATAATTATCATGGAGTATCAAAATTTAACGTAGAAACAGGAGAACAAATAAAAAGTGGATCTAATCTTCCCGCTTATACAAAAGTATTTGCTAATACGTTAGTTAAACACGCAAAAAAGGACAGTAAGATTGTTGGCATTACCGCTGCTATGCCTGGTGGGACCGGAATGGATATTTTTGGTAAAGAATTTCCAAATAGAATGTTTGATGTTGGTATTGCTGAACAGCATGCAGTAACTTTTTCTGCAGGACTAGCAACAGAGGGTTATAAGCCATATGCTGCAATATATTCTACATTTTTACAAAGAGCCTATGATCAAGTAGTTCATGATGTTGCTATCCAAAGCTTGCCTGTTAGATTTGCCATAGATAGAGCAGGTTTAGTAGGAGCTGATGGGTCGACACATGCTGGTTCATTTGACATAACTTATTTATCAACCCTACCAAATTTTGTAGTGATGGCAGCAAGCGATGAGGCTGAGTTGGTTAGAATGATTAATACCTCAGTAGACATTAATGATAAACCAAGTGCAATTAGATATCCTCGAGGAACGGGTACTGGCGTTGAGTTACCATCAATTGACGAAAAAATTGAAATTGGTAAAGGAAAGGTTATTCAAGAGGGAACTCAAGTATGTATATTAAGTTTAGGTACAAGACTTGAGGAATGTAAAATAGCTGCAGAAGATTTAAAAGCAAAAGGTATATCCATAACAATCGTAGATGCAAGATTTGCTAAACCTTTAGATGAAAAACTCATTTTAAATTGTGCAAAACAGCACAAGGTCATGATTACAATTGAGGAAGGTTCAATAGGTGGATTTGGATCTCATGTAAAAAATTTACTTTCCGAGAAAGGTATATTTGATAAAGGATTAAAATTTAGATCAATGACTTTGCCTGATAAATTTATTGAACAGGATAATCCAAAAAAAATGTATGAATTAGCAGGATTAAATAGTTTTCAAATTTCAAAAAAAATATTAGATGTTTTATTTAATAAAGACTCGATAAGAGTTGTTAAAAATTAATTTTTCTTATCCACATTGAGCTTTATTCATAAGATAATGGTCTAGCAATACGCAATTCATCATAGCTTCTCCAATTGGAACTGCCCTTATCCCAACGCAAGGATCATGTCTACCTTTTACCGAAATTGTAGTATTTTTCCCAAATTTATTTATAGTTTTTCTAGTTGTTAAAATTGAAGAAGTTGGTTTAACTGCAAAAGAGGCAATAATTTCTTGACCTGTTGAAATTCCACCAAGTATGCCTCCAGAGTTATTAGAGTTAAATTTTAATTTTTTACCCTTTGTTGAAATCTCATCTGAATTTTGCTCTCCACTTAGTTGTGCAGAATTCATTCCAGACCCAATATTTACTCCTTTTACAGCATTAATACTCATTAGACCTGATGCTATATCAGTGTCTAATTTTGAATAAATTGGAGCACCTAAACCTATAGGAATACCTCTAGCTCTTACCTCAATTACTGCCCCACAAGAGGATCCAGATTTTCTAACACTAAGTAAGTATTTTTCCCAGAGTTTGGTCATTGATTTGTCTGGACAAAAAAATGGGTTTTTTGAAATTACTTTATCATTCCATTGACTAATATCACATCCTAACACTCCTAATTGAGTGACTGCACCGATTACTTTAAAATTTTTACCTAATTTTTTTTGAAGAACAACTTTTGCTATTGCGCCAGCAGCAACTCTTGCAGCAGTTTCTCTAGCAGAAGATCTTCCTCCACCCCTATAATCCCTTATTCCATATTTTTTAAAATAAGTGAAATCTGCGTGACCAGGTCTAAATTTATTTTTAATCTTTCCATAATCTTTAGATCTCATATCTTTATTGTAAATAATTAGAGAGATAGGTGTCCCAGTAGTTTTGCCATCAAATACCCCTGACAATATTTGAACTTTATCTTCCTCTTTTCTTTGCGTTGTAAACTTAGATTGTCCTGGTTTCCTTTTGTCTAACTCTATCTGAATATCTTGCTCTTTTATATCTATATTTGGAGGACAACCATCAATTATACAGCCAATTGCAGGACCATGAGACTCTCCCCATGTTGTAAAACGAAATAGCTTTCCAAAAGTATTAAATGACATTATTTATATTATATAGATTATTTTGTTTAAATTATGAATCAAAAAAACTCTTTAGGACTCAATAATTGTTTTCTAGATCTTGAGGATCCAATTCAATTATTCAAAGAATGGATGGAGAAGGCTAAGTTATCAGAGCCAAATGATCCAAATGCAGTTGCATTAGCAACATCCAGTAAAAACAACATCCCCTCTCTAAGGATGGTTTTGCTAAAGGATTTTAATAAAAATGGATTTATATTTTATACTAATTTAAATAGTCAAAAAGGAAATGAATTAAAAGAAAATCCAAATGCAGCTATGTGTTTTCATTGGAAGAGTCTCTTGAGACAAATTAGAATTATAGGTAAAATTTCTTTAGTACCTGATGAGGTTGCAGATAAATATTATTCCTCAAGAGCATATGAAAGTCAAATTGGTGCCTGGGCTTCAAATCAAAGTGAAAAACTAAAAACAAGAAATCAATTAATAAAATCTATAGAGGATTATAAAAAAAAATTTAATGATAAAAAAAAAGTTCCTAGGCCAAATCATTGGTCTGGATGGAATTTATCTCCAGATAGTATTGAGTTTTGGTTAGATGGTGATAACAGAATTCATGAGAGATTAAAGTATACTAAAAATAGCAATGGTGAGTGGACAAAGTCTTTACTAAGTCCTTAAAAATTTCTTGATAAACTAAAGGAAGTTAATTTTTTAAGAATATCTTTTTCTTTTGAGTCCTTAAACACACTTAAAGAGTTTGAAGCTAAATTAATATAATGTTGAGCTTTTTGATAGCATTCTTGAATTATTTTATATTTATTTATTAAAGATATTATATTATTTAAATCATCTTTTGTTCTAGTTTTTTTATTAAAAATTTTAATTAAAATTTTTTTTTCATCATTTTCTAGTTTTTGAAAAAGCAAAATTATAGGCAGGGTAATTTTACCTTCAAAAAAATCTTGACCAATTTTTTTACCAAATAACTTTAGTTCAGAATTATAATCTAGTGTATCGTCAGCAATTTGAAAAGTTAATCCTAAATTTCTTCCATAAAATTCTAATGCATCCTTTTCTTTACTTTCAGCATTTGATAAAATTGCTCCTACTTTTGTTGCTGCTGCAAACAGTTCTGCAGTTTTAGCAGAAATTATTTTTAAGTAAGTTTCTTCTAACATATCAACTTCTCCTTGATGCTGTAGTTGCAAAACTTCTCCTTGAGCAATTTTAGATGATGTAGAAGATAATAATTTTAAAACTTCCAGATTTCCATCCTCTACCATCATTTCGAAACATCTACTTAAGAGATAATCTCCAATTAAAACTGAAGAATGGTTATTCCAAACTTTATTTAAAGTTTCCTTACCTCTTCTAACTGTTCCTTCATCAATAACATCATCATGCATTAACGTAGCACTATGTATCAATTCTACACATGCAGCTAAATTTATATCTCTTGAACCTTTCGAATATCCACATAATTTTGCACTTCCTAAAGTTAGTAAAGCCCTTAGTCTTTTTCCACCAGTTTCCAGGTGATAGTCTGTCATTTTTTTAACTAAATGGATATCACTTATTAATTTTGATTTAATTCTTTCTTCAGTTAAAATTAGTTTTTCCTCAACAGATTCTTTTAGCTGAAAATATGAATTATTTATCTGATTTTTAAGCTTTACAACTGTCCCCATAATAAATTTAAACTAATATAATTAACTTATATATATTACTTATCAATTGACGCACCTATTTCTTCAATTATAAGTAGTCTTTATATTCAACAAATAAATCTGTAAAAATAAGTATGTTCTCTTTATTTAAAAAGAAAAAAATAGTAGCTCACTTAAAACTGAGTGGTGTAATTGGAAATGTTGGAAAATTTAAACAAGGAATTGATTTTGCAGGGCAAGAAGAATTAATCAAAAAAGCTTTTTCATTAAAAAAATCAACATGTGTAGCAATATCTATAAATTCTCCTGGAGGATCTCCAGTCCAATCTCATTTAATTTACAGTTTTGTAAGGCAGCTGGCAAAAAAAAATAAAAAAAAAGTTATTGTATTTGCTGAAGATGTTGCGGCATCTGGAGGTTATCTAATTTCTTGCGCGGGCGATGAAATTTATGCAAATTCAAGCTCAATCATAGGCTCTATTGGAGTAATATATTCATCTTTTGGCTTCACAGAATTGATAAAAAAAATTGGAGTTGAAAGAAGAGTCCACACTGCCGGTAAAAATAAAAGCACATTAGATCCATTTTTAGAGGAAAAAAATGATGATATTGAAAGACTTAAAAAAATTCAATTAGATTTACACAGAGATTTTATAGATGTGGTTGAAAAAAGTAGAGGTACTAAATTAAACAAATCAGAAGTGGAACTTTTTTCTGGAGAGTTTTGGTCTGGAAGTAAAGCTAAAAGCTTGGGATTAATCGATGGAATTGGCAGTGCACATGAGATCTTAAAAGAAAAATTTGGTGAAAATGTTGTAATAAAAAAATTTGAAAAACCAAAAGGATGGTTAAGTCAAAAACTATCTTCATCTAATAATCAACTTGATCAATTAGCAAGTATTTTAGATGAAAGATCTATTTGGCAAAGATATGGCTTCTAAAATAAAAAAAAAACAAAAAAAAATACAAACATTTCAAGAAATAATATTTAATCTTCAAAAATTTTGGAGCAAGCAGGGTTGTATAATTTTACAACCATATGACTTAGAAGTTGGAGCAGGCACCTTTCATCCCGCAACGACTTTAAGATCTCTTGGACCAAATCCTTGGAAAGCTGCTTATGTGCAACCATCAAGAAGACCTACTGATGGTCGATATGGAGATAATCCAAATAGACTTCAACATTATTACCAATTTCAAGTTATAATTAAACCTTCATTAGATAATATCAAAAAACTTTATTTAAATAGTTTGTCACTAATTGGAATAGATCATTCTATTCATGACTTAAGATTCGTAGAAGATGATTGGGAAAGTCCAACCTTGGGTGCGGCTGGTTTAGGCTGGGAGGTTTGGTGTGATGGCATGGAAATAACTCAATTTACTTATTTTCAACAGATGGCAGGCTTTGAATGTAAACCAGTATCAGTAGAAATTACTTATGGATTAGAAAGAATTTGTATGTTTACCCAACAAAAAAAAAATGTTTACGAGCTAGACTGGAATAACGATGGAGTTAAATATCACGAAGTATTTCATCAATCAGAAAAAGAATTTTCTAAATATAATTTTGAATATGCTAATACTGATAATTTATTTAAAATTTTCAATATGCACGAAGCTGAAGCAATGTCATTAGCACAAAAAAATGTGTCACTTCCAGCTTATGACCAAAGTCTTAAAGCAAGCCATGTTTTTAATGTGCTAGACGCAAGGGGAGCTATAAGTGTTGCTGAAAGAGCTGAATATATAAGTAGAATTAGAAATATAGTAAAATTGGCAGCAGAAGTTTGGATACAAACTCAAAAAAATTAAATTTGTATGTCAGAGTTTTTTTTAGAACTATTTAGTGAGGAAATTCCTGTTTCCCTTCAAATAAATTTGAGAAAAGGATTGCTTGAGGAAATAAATAAAATTTTTGAAGACAAATCAATTAAATCAAGAAAAAATTTTTCATTATCTACTCCAAATAGATTGATAATAGTTTTTCAAGGTCTAGATAAAGAAGTTGAAATTCAATCTGAAGAAATTAAAGGACCAAGCACATCGTCTGCTCCACAAGCTTTGGAAGGTTTTTTAAAATCAAAAAATATCAATAAAAATAATTTATTTAAAAAAAAAATTGATAAAGGAGAATTCTATTTCTTCAAAACAAAGAAAAAAAAATTAAAAACCCTAGATTTGCTAAGTGAAAATCTTCCTAAAATAATTACTAATTTTAAATGGAAAAAATCAATGAAATGGGGAAATTATGATCTTGATTGGGGCAGGCCTTTAAAATCAATATTATGTGTATTTGACAAGAAAGTTGTTAATTTTGAGCTTAACCATCTTAAATCCTCAAATTTAACTTGTCTTGATAAAGATTTTGAAGAAAAGAAAAAAACTTTTAATGATTATAATAGTTATCAAAAATATTTTAGTAAAATTGGAATTATTTTAGACCAAGAAAAAAGGAAAGATTTAATTAAAAAGAATATCGAAAAAGTTCTTAAAAAAAAAAATTTGAAAATTCAAAATAATGAAAAATTATTAGAAGAGGTAACTAATCTTATTGATCATCCGTATATTCTAGAATGTTCATTTGATAAAAAATTCTTATCAATACCAGTAGAGATATTAATTTTAACAATGCAATCACATCAGAAATATTTTCCTCTTTTCACAAAGAAAGATGAAATAACAAATGAGTTTATAGTAATTGCAAATAGAAAAGATGACCAAGGACTAATTAAAATAGGAAATGAAAGAGTTGTAGAGGCTAGGTTAAATGATGCAGAATTTTTTTGGAATAAAGATAAATCTCAAAATTTAGTAAAAAAAGTTTCTGGACTTAAATCTATGAATTTCTTTAAAGGCCTTGGTAATTATTTTGATAAAGTTCAAAGAATGAGAAAATTAGGTGCTTCAATTTCTGATGAGTTGTTGATTAGTAAGGAAAAAGTAGAACTTTCAGCATCAATATGTAAAACAGATTTAATTTCAGAAATTGTTGGTGAGTTTCCTGAGCTTCAAGGAATTATGGGAGGACACCTTTCTCATGCCCAAGGTTTTGATAAGGAAATAGTTGATGCTGTAAAAGAACAATACTTACCAATTGGTTCAAGCTCGGTCGTTCCTAAAAAACCATTTAGCATTACTCTTTCACTAGCTGATAAAATTGATACTCTTACAGGTTTCTATGGAATAAATGAAATACCCTCGAGTTCAAAAGATCCTTATGCCTTAAGAAGAGTGGCTCTTGGAATTATAAGAATAATAATTGAAAACAAAAAAAATATTAAAGTTCATGATTTATTTTCATATTCACAAAATATTTTTTTGGATCAGGGCTTTAAATTTTCAAACGATACCCTCATCAAGGATATAACGATTTTTTTAAAAGATAGATTTAAATATTATTTAAAAGAAAAAAATATAAGATACGATATTATCGAAGCAGCGACTAAAATATTAGATTTAAATAAGATTTCTTTAGTTTACGAAAAAGCAAAAAGTTTAAATAAAATTATAAATAAAAAAATTGGTGAAGACATTGTTTCATCCTACAAAAGGGCTTTAAATATTTTAAACTCTGAAATCAAAAATATAAATGAAGACCTCTCTAATACAACTGATCCTGGTATTTTTAAAAATGATTTCGAAAAGGCTCTTTATAAGAAAACTAATGAACTGAGGCAGTTCTTTTCAGGAATAACGCTAAATCAAAATTTTGATGAGTCTCTTGTTTTACTTGCAGCTGCAAAAAATGAAGTTTTTGCTTTTTTGGATAATGTTAAAGTGAACGACGATAGTGAAGTTATAAAAAAAAATAGATTGGAACTATTAAATTATTTCTGTAAAACCTATGAAAATTTTATAGATTTTCAATTGATCAGAGATATTAATGAATAAATTAATTTTTAATTTTAATTCTAAAGAAGTAAAAAAAATTAAAAATCCTAAGAATATTTTAGGAGGAAAAGGTGCAAATCTATCAGAAATGGGTAGAATGGGGCTTCCAGTCCCTCCCGGATTTACCATATCTACTAATGTTTGTGAGTTGTTTTATAAAAATAAAAAGAAATTTAACTCTAAGATTATTAATCAAATTAAATCAGAACTTAGAGTAATTGAGAATGGTGTTAAGAAAAAGTTTGGAGATTTAAAAAATCCGTTGCTTTTATCTGTAAGATCTGGAGCAAGAGTTTCGATGCCAGGAATGATGGATACAATATTAAATCTTGGTCTTAATGATAAAACTGTAATTGCCTTATCTAACAAAACTTCAATTGGAAGATTTGCAAAAGATAGTTATAGAAGATTTATACAAATGTATGCAAATGTTGTTATGGGTGTTGAAAGTCATCATTTTGAGGAGTTAATTGAAAACTATAAATTAACTAAAGGTGTACTACTTGATACAGATCTCAATGAAAATGATTGGGACGGATTAATAAATGATTTCAAAAATGTAGTTAAAGAAAAAACAAAAAAACATTTTCCACAAGATGTTTATGAACAATTAATAGGTGCAATAAGTGCAGTATTTTTATCTTGGGAGAGTAAGAGAGCAAAAATCTACAGAAAACTAAATCAAATACCATCTGAGTGGGGTACAGCGGTTAATGTTCAATCTATGGTTTTTGGTAATATGGGAAGTGATTGTGCTACTGGTGTAGTGTTTACGAGAAACCCTTCTGATGGATCAAATAATATTTATGGAGAATATCTTATTAATGCTCAAGGAGAAGATGTGGTAGCTGGAACAAGAACACCTCAGTATATTACAAAAAAAGCAAGAAAGGATGCTGCAGCATCTGCTGCTTCTATGGAAGAGTCTATGCCCAAAGTTTATCAAAAATTAAAACAGATATTAAAAAAACTAGAGACTCACTATAAAGATATGCAAGATGTTGAGTTTACAGTTGAAAATAATAAATTATGGATTTTACAAACACGATCAGGAAAAAGAACATCAAAATCAGCGGTTAAAATTGCTGTTGATATGGTTAAAGAAAAGTTGATTTCAAAAAAACAAGCTATCTTGAGAGTAGACCCAAATTCTCTAGATACTTTACTTCATCCAACTTTAGATGAAAAAAGTGAAATAAAGGTTATTGCAAATGGTCTTCCAGCGTCACCAGGAGCTGCTAGTGGAAAGGTAGTTTTTACGTCTGAGGAAGCTCAAAGATTAAATGATATAATGCAAGATACGATTTTAGTTAGAGTGGAAACCTCACCAGAAGATATTCAAGGAATGCATGCAGCAAAAGGTATATTAACTGCCAGAGGTGGAATGACAAGTCATGCTGCGGTAGTTGCCCGAGGAATGGGGAGGCCTTGTGTTTCAGGGTCAAGTGAAATTAATATTAATTATGAAAGAAAAATTTTTAAAACTCCTGATCAAGAGATAAAAGAAGGGGACATAATCACAATAGATGGTTCAACTGGAAGAATTATTCTAGGAAAAGTACCTACTGTGAAACCTGAAATTTCAGGTTATTTTTCTAAATTAATGGGTTGGGCTGATACTATAAGAAAACTTAAGGTTAGAAGTAATTCAGAAACTCCTTCAGACACAAAAATAGCAAGAGAATTTGGGGCTGAAGGAATTGGCTTATGTAGAACAGAGCATATGTTTTTTGATGAAGAAAGAATTTTATCTGTTAGAGAAATGATACTATCTAAAACAAAAGAAGATAGAGCAAAAGCATTAAAAAAACTGTTACCTCATCAGAAAAAAGATTTCATGGAAATTTTTAAATTAATGAATGGCTTACCAGTAACAGTTAGATTATTAGATCCCCCACTTCATGAATTTTTACCTCACTCAGATAAAGAAATTTTAGAAGTTGCAAATGTTGTAGGTATAGATCTAAGAGAAGTTAAATCAAGAATATCAGAACTTCATGAACAAAACCCTATGCTTGGTCATAGAGGATGTAGATTAGGTATTTCTTATCCAGAAATCTATGAAATGCAGTGTAGAGCTATTTTTGAAGCCTTGGTTGAATTAAAAAAAAATAAAGTAAAATCTGCATTTCCAGAAATTATGATCCCTTTGGTGTCCACAGAAACCGAGATAAAAATTATGAAAGAACTGGTAATTAGAATAGCAAAAAAAGTTCAGGGAGAAAATAAAGTTAAAATAGATTTTTTAATTGGAACTATGATTGAGCTTCCAAGAGCAGCAATAAAAGCAAATGATATAGCTAGACATGCAGAATTTTTTAGTTTTGGCACTAATGACTTAACTCAAACAACATTTGGAATAAGTAGAGATGATAGTGGTAAATTTTTAAATGATTACATAGATCACAAAATTTTTTCTATCGATCCATTTGTATCAATTGATGAAGGTGTTAAAGAGTTAGTTGAAATTGCAGTTTCTAAAGGCAAAACACAAAATAGAAATATTAAATTGGGAATTTGTGGTGAACATGGAGGCGACCCCAAGAGCATATCTTTTTGTTCAAGAGTTGGTTTAAATTATGTTTCATGTTCACCATATAGAGTTCCAATAGCAAGACTTGCAGCAGCTCAAGCTGAATTGAAAAAAAATTCTTAAAAAAACTTATAAATTACTGAGAATAAAGATTTTTATCTTTTAAATTATTATATATTTCATTAGCAACTTTTTTTAAATAATCAGAGCAACTAACATCTAAATTATTTTTGTTAGAATTTTTGAAAAAATTTAAATCTAAATTTTTATTATTATCAAAATTGATAATATCAAAAATTTTTTTAATATATTTTGAATTTGTTAGTTCTTCGTAAACTATAAAAACACATTTATCATGAGATTGATAATTATCAATAATTTTTTGATAAAATAAACACCATTGCTCTAACCAATAATTTATATTATTAAAATCTTTAAACTCAACAGGTTCACTCCAAGATATATGATTTAATCCAAATTCGTTGTGACCAAGATAATTCATATATCGTCTTATAAAATCATTCTCTTTTTGTAATTTACTAAAATGTAAATGCTGATTTAACATAGAATATGCATGTTGAATTGGCTCCCTTATTGTAATCAAGAATAAAGAGTTAGGAAGTATCGAATTAATTAAATTTATTCTTTTGTAATTAAGATTATTTTTACTTAAATATTTATTTTTATTTTCTGAAATTAAAATTAACTTAATATAATTTAATAATTCATTCTTAATGAACTTTTTTTCATTATTAAAAAATATTTCATCTAACGCCTCAGGACTATTAAGATTAATGTTTATACCATCACCATGTAACCTTTCTTTCAAAGGGATATTCTTTTTATTAAATAATTTCGAAAAATTAGGCGATAATATAAATGGCATATTTTTATAAGTTAATGATGCATATTCATTGGATAAAAAAATAAAATTTAAGATACTAGTTGTACCTGATCTTGGAAGCCCAGTTATAAAAATATGATTTTGATTTTTTATTTTTTTATCTTTTAAATAGACAATTTTTTCTAGTTCAAATAATGATTTATTAATAAATTTTTTACTTAACACAAGATCATGTAAAATTTTTTGAATACTACTATAATTTTGCATTAATTTTTTTTCTCATGAAATGATAAATAGTAATAAATAAACTAAACTCAACTATACCTATAATAGAAAAAATGAATTTTAAAAATGACCCTGAAATAAAATTAATCATAAATATTATAATTAGCAACGATATAAGTATTATAAATATTTTTATTGAAGTGAGAAATAATGTTTTTGAATAATTAAATATTAACTTTTCTTTCCTAAAATCTGAAACTTTTTTAAATTTGAATAATCTTAATAACTTTTGATAAATTTTGAGGTTTGATTTTAAAATATTTATTAATTTGATATATCTCAAAAATTCATAAATAAAGATTGAAGAGCCAGCTAGTAATAATTGATTAATCAACTTTTTTTGTTGTTGATTTTTTTTCTTCTTTTCTTTTTTTAAGCAATTTTTTTATTGGAAACCATATTAATCCAAATAATGCTGCTATTATAGCAACAATAACTCCAATAGTTGCTGCAATTACACCTCCACCAACACCAGGACCCAAGTATGCATAAGAGGAACTAGTTGTTAAAAAAAATATTAAAGATATTAGAGTTAGTTTGTACATTTTTTATTCTTCACAAGTGATTTAAATTTGTCAACGAATATACTGTTTTCTATAATTCTGCTCCAGCTAATTAATCCAATATTTTCATTTTTATCCTTATTAACTAATTCCCATTCTTTTTCACCTTTACTGTTGAATAATATTATTCTTCCATGATTTTGCTCTTCAACCATTAATGCTCCATCATTTAAGATATGAGAAAGACCTTGAGAATGTGTTTTAAAGTTGTTTTTTTGTAGTTGATTATTAAATAACTTACTAAATTTACCTGTTTCAAAATTATATATTACAATCTCTGAAAATTTATTATCAACAAAAGAACTATTATTATTAAAAATTGAAATTTCTTTATCAGAGATAATATCAACATCATGCTGATTTGAAAATGGACCAATTATATAATTTATGACTTTATTGTTACTGGGTCTATAATGAATAATCGAAGATAAATGTCTTGGACTTAAAAACACATCACCCTGATTCCAATATTTTGAGTTATTTATTGCTGGCTCAATATCATTTAAATGTATGGGATCATCTTCATTAAGTAATTTTGTAGTAAATGCAAAATTATGAGGAAAAATTTTGTTATCAATCAAAATTTCAATAACACTTTTGTTATATAATATTTTTCCATTGGTATTAATCTTAATAATTGAGTCGTCTGAAAAACCTTTAATTGCGTATTCATTTAAATATTTTGATTTTGGATTTTTTTTACCTGCTACCCAAATATTATTTTCATGATCTATGTTTAAGCTATGATGAAAAATTTCTTCATCATTTAACCATTTAAGATTTGAACAAAAATCAATTTTAAATATCGGAGCATTACCACCAAGACTTACTAATGATCCATCGTCCAATATTAAAGGATGCCAATATTTAAATCTAGCAGGAGCACTATCTATCTTTATTTTAGGAAACTCTTTAATGTTCTCAACTCTATCATTCATATATGAAATATCATGTTTGTATGTATGTATAACTTCAAAGTTATTCATATCAATTACATCAACCAATGATCTATTTTGACTGTGATCATATCGAGGTAAAACTAAAAGAGCATTTCTTTCGTTTTTTATGAACTGATTAAATTTTTTTTTATCTTTATGTTTTTTTAGTTTAGGAGGTGAATTTAAATTAAAGGTTTTATGCTCCAACATATCCCTTGCATTCATTGGGATTTCAGCAAAAAAAATAGCTATTTTTTGTATTGACTTAAACCTTTCCCCTCCCATGTAGTGGTGTCTGATTAATGAACCAAAAAATATCGACCCAATGAATGACAAAAATAATATTAAAAAAACAGGATATGTAAATAATTTTTTCAATTTGCGTTTATCATTTATATATTTATAAAAAAAATCTCTAAAAAAAATGCTTAATTATCATTAATAAATAACAATCACAATCTTATTATTGTAGATTTATTCTAATAAACAAAATCATACTTAAACAGATATATTATTTGTAACATCTAACTTTAAGTAATTATTTGCGTTTTTTAAAAATAACACTTTCTCACTTACAAGAAATGTATTAATTCTTTTATGTGAAAATTCAATATCGTCCTGAAATAGATGGATTAAGAGCAATTGCCGTAGGTGCTGTTGTTCTCTATCATGCTCAAATTAGTATTTTGGATTATCAGCCCTTTAAAGGTGGATTTATTGGTGTTGATATATTTTTTGTTATTTCTGGTTATTTGATTACCTCTATTATCTTAAAAGAATTAGTAACAACAGGTTCTTTCTCATTTAAACATTTTTATGAAAGAAGAGTGAGAAGAATATTACCAGCATTAATATTTGTTATGTTGGTATCAATTCCATTTGCATGGATATATTTGTTACCAAGTAGTTTTATAGATTTTTCAAAATCTATTTTATATTCATTAGGATTTAGTTCTAATTTTTATTTTTGGTCTTCAGGCCAAGTTTATGGAGCTGAAGATGGATTATTAGTTCCATTTCTTCATACATGGTCATTATCCGTTGAAGAACAATATTATATTTTATTTCCATTAATTTTATTAATTACATTTAAAATTTTTAGAAAATATTTAATTCATATTTTAATATTAGGGTTTGTAATTAGTTTAGGGTTAGCAGAATGGGGAAGTAAGCACTATAGTGGCTTTAATTTTTATATATTACCAACTAGAAGTTGGGAGTTATTAGCTGGCTCTATAATAGCATATTTCGAAATCATCTTAGGGTATAGGAGTAAAAATCAAAAATTAAATCTAATATTACCTCCCATTGGATTGTTTTTAATAGGGCACTCTATTTTATTTTTTAACGACAAAATGTTCCATCCTTCATTTTATACATTATCTCCAATAATAGGAGTAAGTCTAATCTTATGGTTCTCAAACAAGGATGAAATAATAACAAAAATGCTTTCATCAAAATTATTTGTTGGAATGGGCCTAATATCTTACTCACTATATTTGTGGCACTATCCTATTTTTGCATTTAGTAGAATAGCTGATTTTTTTTCAGAGAACTCATTAATTAAATTTTTACTTATTATGATTTCTTTTATTTTATCAATTTTTTCATATTATTTTATTGAAAAACCTGCTCGGAATAAAAAAAATAAATTTAAATTTATTTTTTACTCACTTTTATTTTTGATTTTTATTTTAATCATTTTCAACTTAAGTGTTTTAAATAAAGATGGATATAAAAATAGATTTCCTGAAATACTTGATATTAAAAAAAAGATTATTCTTAGAGAACCCATAACTTTCAAAAGATGTAATTGGGGAAAAACTAACACTTGTTATTTTAACAAAAATTCAAATAAGAAAGTATTTATAATAGGTGATAGTTACGTATATTCTATAATTCCAGACTTAAAAGATAAAATTGTTAACAAAAATTACCAGTTCATTACCTCAGCATATCCTGGTTGTTTTTACTTCTATAAATTTAATAAACTTATTAAAAAAACAGGGCAGGACAGCAACGATTGTCCAATTCAAAATCAATATGAATTAATTTCAAAAGTTGAAAATTCAATAGTTATTTTTTTTGGAAGATTGCCTTTGTATTTAACAAATTTTTATTTTGATAATAAAGAAGGAGGAACAGAACAAGATGCAAGTGAATGGGATAGATATTTTTATTCAGTAGATAGCAATCTTACAATCGAAAAATCTTTTAAAGAGCAAATTTCAAATTTAAAAAAACAAAATAAAATAATTTTAATTTACCCATTTCCAGAGGCAGGATGGGACATTCCAAAGAAATTCTTAAATATGTTACCAAAAAACAATGATTTAATAAGTAAATTCTTAATTCCTAAAAACTATATTACCACTTCCTTCGAAGTCTATAAAGATAGAGCTAAATCAAGTTTTGAATTATTAGATTCTATACAAGGTGACAATATTTATCGAGTTTATCCTCATAAACTATTTTGTGATACAAAGATTAAAGATAGATGTTTAACTCACGATGATAAAAATATATTTTATTCTGACAGCAATCATCCATCTATAAGAAGTGCAGAAATGATTAATGATTTAATAATGAATGAAATAGAAAAGATAGAACTTAAATCTAACTAAATTTCATTCTTTAAATACTACCAGATATTCTGAATGATAAGGGGCGTTCTGTTGCCAGGTGCCCCATACCCCGTTTACTTAATTAACAAAGTCAATTAAGCAGCAAGTGCGTAACTTTCGTTAGCAATTATAAATTAGCCCTTTGCGGAGGAACAATTCCGAACGAAAGAATAGCCTTTAGACACTCGTCGATTCTGGTTCACCCCCATAAGTTGTAATGGTGGAGGTGGTGGGTACTGCCCCCACGTCCGCAATGGTTATTACGAAATTCGTTTATCGTCATAGTTGGAAATCCAACTTTATTAATATAAAAGGAATTAAAATAGATTCAATAACAATCATGAAATTAACAAAAGAACAATCAAAAGAGATTGAAAATCAACAAAGTCAAAACAATCAAACTAAAAGAGTCACATCTCCTGAGCTTGAAAAGATTTTGTATGAAGCTCTTCCAGCATTAGATCATGGTTTTGTAAGAGTTGTTGACTATATGGGTGATGATACATCAATTGTTCAGTCAGCAAGAGTGTCATATGGAAAAGGCACAAAACAAGTATCTACCGACAAAGGTCTTATAAAATATTTAATGAGACACTGGCACAGTACACCTTTTGAAATGTGTGAAATTAAATATCATATTAAATTACCAATTTTTATTGCAAGACAATGGATCAGGCACAGAACAGCAAATGTTAACGAATACTCTGCTCGATACTCAATTTTAGATAAAGAATTTTATTTACCATCAAAAGAAAACTTAGCTGCTCAATCAACAAGTAATAGACAAGGAAGAGGAGAAGTCCTTGAAGGTGAGCAAGCCAATGAAGTATTAGAGCTTTTAAAAAATGATGCTGAAAGAACTTACGACAATTATGAGAGTATGTTAAATGAAAGATATGATGGATCGAAAATCGATGAAAATAGAAAAGGATTAGCTAGAGAACTAGCAAGAATGAATCTCACCCTCAACACTTACACCCAATGGTATTGGAAAACAGATCTTTTAAATTTAATGAATTTTTTAAGATTGAGAGCTGATAGTCATGCACAATATGAAATTAGAGTTTATGCAGACATAATGGTAGATACCTTAAAAAAATGGGTTCCAATTACTTATGAAGCCTTTATGGATTATAGAGTTGGTGGCACAGAAGTCTCAGCAAAAGGAAAAATAATAATTCAAAAACTTATTAAAGGTGAAAATATTAATGCTGATATTTCAGGACTTTCTAAAAGAGAATGGAATGAATTAATGATTGCTTTTGATCTTAAAGATAAGTTGATTTAATTTTATTTGCAAAACTCAAATATATTTTAGAGATTTCATGATGAGGATTAGACTCAACTATTGGTTTTCCTTCATCCCCACTTTTCCCAACCTCGGGATTAATTGGTATTTCTCCTAAAAATTCTTTTTTAAATTCCTCTGCAGTTTTTTTAACACCACCTTCACCAAAGATTTTATATTTTTTTCCATCATCTCCAGTAAAAAAACTCATATTATCTACTAATCCCAAAATTTTTACACCAAGTTTATCAAACATTTTAATTCCTCTTTTTACATCTAATAGAGCAACTTCTTGAGGAGTAGAGACTATTATTGCTCCATCCATTTTAATTTCTTGTGAAAATGTTAATTGAGTATCTCCTGTTCCTGGTGGCATATCAACTATTATAAAATCTAAGTCTTTCCAGTTTACTTTTTGAGTAAAAGTTTTAATAGCGCTAGTAACCATCGGTCCACGCCATATCATGGGTGTTTGTTGATCTGTTAAAAAACCAATGGACATGCATTGAATATCATATTTTACTATCGGTTCTAATTTTTGACCATCACTCTTAGGTTTTTCATTGATATCAAACATTTTTGGAATTGAAGGACCATAAATATCTGCATCTAATAAACCTATTTTGCATCCAATCTGCTTTAAAGCCAAAGCAAGATTTGTTGCAAATGTAGATTTTCCTACACCGCCTTTTGCACTAGAAATTGCAATTGTAAATTTTGTTCCTAAAATAGGATTTTTTGTGAATTTTTTAGGTTCAAATTTCTTTTTCATTGCGTCACTAAGTTCTGGCTTTTTATCTGTCATATTTTCATCATTACTTGTTTTTTGTAATAAAGACACTATATACTTTGGCATATGTCAGATGATTTCAAAGGTGGAGGCCAAAGTCCATGGGGTTCACCTCCAGGTGGAGGCGGTAATGGTTCAGGAAGAGGACCTACGCCCCCAGATGTTGAAAAAATTATTAGAGAGTTTCAAGAAAAAATAAAAAAATTTTTACCAGGTGGAAGTTCCTCTGGAGGCAAGCAAGCCATATTAGTTTTAATTATACTAGGATTTGTTTGGTTAGCAAGTGGTCTATACAGAGTACTACCTGACGAACAAGGTGTTGTTCTTAGATTTGGAAAGTTTATAAAAACGAAAGAAATGCTCTTTTAGTTTTACCTCGATATGATCACAGTCAAAATAGATCATTGGTTGATGTAATTGATA
>JACWEK010000054.1 GCA_014653535.1 Pelagibacterales bacterium SAG-MED43 | reverse complement strand
AAATGGCAAAAAATTCAAGATAAATTCAAAGTCCTTGTTAAAAAATTTCATCCCGATATAAATGCTGGAAATAAAAAATACGAGGAAAAACTAAAACAAATTACCTTAGCTTATACTCAGCTAAAAAATACTTATAGAGAAAAAATTGACACCTAATCTTAACTCACAACCAGATATAAAAATTTCAGTTAAACAAACTTTTGGTATCGACTCTGATATGGAAATTGATGCCTTTTCAAAAAAAGGTGAGCATGTACCAGAAATTGATAAAACTTATAAATTTGATAAAGACACAACACTTGCAATAATTTCAGGTTTTGCATTTAATAAAAGAGTTTTGGTTCAAGGCTATCATGGAACAGGTAAATCCACTCATATTGAACAGATAGCTGCAAGATTAAATTGGCCATGTGTAAGAGTAAATTTAGATAGTCATGTAAGCCGAATTGATCTTATTGGAAAAGATGCGATCGTTCTTAAAGATGGAAAACAAGTAACTCAGTTTAATGAAGGAATTTTACCTTGGTCTATTCAGAACCCTGTAGCATTAGTATTTGATGAGTATGATGCGGGAAGGCCAGATGTAATGTTTGTTATTCAAAGAGTTTTAGAGGCAGAAGGGAACTTTACATTATTAGATAAGAACAAAGTCATTAAACAAAATAAATATTTTAGATTATTTGCAACATCAAATACCATTGGTTTAGGTGATACTACAGGACTTTATCATGGAACTCAGCAGATAAACCAGGGACAAATGGATAGATGGAATATAGTGACAACTCTTAATTACTTAAGTCTAGAAAAAGAAATGGAAATTATTTTAGCAAAAAATAAAAAATTAGATAATCCAAAAGGTAAAGAAAAAATTGCCAACATGATAAAAGTAGCTTCATTGACAAGAAAAGGGTTTATAGCTGGAGACATATCTACAGTTATGAGTCCAAGAACTGTAATGCATTGGGCTGACAATACAGAAATATTTAAAGATATAGGTTATGCCTTTAG
>JACWEK010000053.1 GCA_014653535.1 Pelagibacterales bacterium SAG-MED43 | reverse complement strand
AAGAGCAAAAAAACTTTATAAAGAAATTGTCCCAAAAGCTGTGGATGAATATTTAGATAATATAGAAAAATCAAAAAAAACAAACTGAACAACAACTAATAATGAACCCAGTTTGGCACGTCCATAACGGTAAAATTCCAAGTGAGGAAATGATTATGACTTTTTCGATGTTGTTAAATTTAGTTGAAACAAGCAATGCAGATAACAAAGATTTACTTTGGAAATTTGTTAAAAAATACAAATCAGATATTCAGGAAGAAAACTTTCCAATATTTGATGGATTAGTTGCATATGCAATTAAGTATTTTAATGACGTAATTAAATCTCAAAAAAAATACAAAATACCAAATGAAATTGAAAAAGAAGCACTAAAGGCTTTAGTTAAAACTTTAGAAAAATGTAACGATGGTATGTCACCTGAAGATATCCAAACTTTAATTTACTCAGCTGGTAAAGAAAATGGGTATGCTGACAAACTTAGAGATTGGTTTAAATTAATTTATGAAGTTGTCTTCGGTGATGAAAATGGTCCAAGAATGGGTTTTTTTATAAGTTTTTTTGGTGTAAACGAAACTAAAGAGCTTATAACCAGTAAATTAAAATAATGTTTTCAAACCTTAGATCTTTAATATTTAAAATAGATCCTGAAAGAGCTCATTTTTTAGCAATCCAATCACTTAAACTTAATTTAGTTTCAAATATATTTGATGAGCATAAAAATGACCCTATTTTTAAAACTAAAATTTTTAATAAAGAGTTAAATAATCCGATTGGTATAGCAGCAGGCTTTGACAAGAACGCTGAGGTTTACAACCCTTTATTTAAGTTAGGATTTGGGTTGGTAGAGGTTGGTACAATTACTCCTTTAAAACAATATGGGAACAGCAAACCTAGAGTTTTTAGACTAGTAGAAGACCAAGCGTTGATAAACAGATTGGGCTTCAACAATCATGGTTCGGATATTGTATTGAACAGGATTAAGTCTAACAATAAACAAGGAGTGTTAGGAATAAATATTGGTCCTAATAAAGATTCTGATAACCGAATAAATGATT
>JACWEK010000052.1 GCA_014653535.1 Pelagibacterales bacterium SAG-MED43 | reverse complement strand
AATTTAACATTAGCTTTGTTACCAAGAAAAAAATTGGTAATGCAGTAAAAAGAAATAAAATCAAAAGACGTCTTAGAAATATAGTAAATGATGCAATAAAAAAAAATTACTTTAAAATTTGATTATTCATACCTTGTTATTGTTAAGCCAACTATGTTAAAAAAAGAATATACAATTATAAAGGAAACCTTATTTAAAGATTTAGAAAGAATGTGTAAATGAATATTTTTACAAAGATCCTAATAAAAATTATTAAAGGATATAAATTTTTATTAAGTCCATTATTGGGTCACTCATGTCGTTATCTTCCAACTTGCTCTGAATATTCTGTTGAGGCACTGACAACTTTTGGATTTTTTAAAGGTTTATTTTTAAGTATAAAAAGAATTCTATCTTGCCATCCAATCAAATTTCTTGGTGGTGGTGAAGGATTTAACCCAGTAAATAAAAAAAAAAGAATTAAAAAGTAATGGATACAAAAAATGTAGTTGCAGCAATTTCTCTTTCAGCGGCTGTGATAGTTTTGTATTCGCTATTTTTTGTGCCAGATCCTACTCAAAGAATAGAAAATTTATCTAAAAAAGATAAAATTGAAAAAAACTCTGATACACCAAGTTTAGAACAAAAAGAAACTTTGGTTAAAATTTCTCGTGATGAAGCAATAAATCAAAGCGATAGAGTAAACTTTGAAAATGATAATATTATAGGATCAATATCTCTAAAAGGTGCAATCATAGATGACTTAACATTTAAAAAATACAATACAGAATTAGAGAGTAATGAAAATGTAGTACTATTAAATCCAAGGAATGTTGATGATGGATATTTTATAGAAAATGGTTTTGTAACCACTGATAAAAATATAGATATTCCAAATTCAGACACAGGTTGGTCAATTGAAGGTAATAATAAATTAACTGAAAAAAATCCAATAAAACTTACTTGGACTAATGACCAAGGAATTGAGTTTATAAAAGAAATTTCATTAGATAATAAATTTTTGTTTAAAATAAAACAAAAAATAATTAATTCTACTAATAAAGAATTCGATTTTTACTCTTATGGTCAAATTATAAGAAACAAAATTCCTGAAGGTCTATCAAATTTTTAT
>JACWEK010000051.1 GCA_014653535.1 Pelagibacterales bacterium SAG-MED43 | reverse complement strand
GTAAATAAATACTTTCCATAGTGCCATTTCTTGTCTTTGCCTATGTATTTACCTGAGTGAGATGTTAAAAAATCCCAAGTAGTAATAGCAGGGTAATAAGAAAAACTATTCCACAGTTCCAATTCATCAAGTCTTTTGGATGGAACAGCTGACGGTTGAAAACCACGTTGAATAAAAGCCGATAAGGGTAAACGATAAAAGACAGCACCGTTTTCCATGATGGCATGCCAGAGGATAGCTTGTCCTGCAATTGATGTAATGCCGAAGATAACACAATCTTCAACTTCTCCATGATGTTTTTTAAGGTCATATAAATACTCCTTTTTTATTTGCGCGTATATTACAGGAATATTTGCATTTAAGTAAGCCATAATTTATACTCATTTTATTGTACCCCAATTAGGACCAGATTCATAGTCCACTTTGTTAGGCACCTCTAGTTCAACAGCAGACTCCATAATATCTTTTATCTTATCTGCATTATCACTAACAGATATATCAAGTTCATCATGTACTTGTATATGTGGTGTAATACCTTCTTTGTGTAATTCTATCATAGCTTTTTTTGTCATGTCAGCGGCTGATCCTTGTATCAATCTATTCAAAGCTTTGTATGTGTAAGCTCTTCTAATCCCTGGTCCGTGTTCCGCGAGTGCTGCATCGTGAGTCAAGGGTTTATGAATCCCAAACTGATTGGGCTCCCACAGGTGAAACCTGCATAGTCTACCCAGCAAAGTTCTAACCTTACCACGGTCCTGGGCTCTTGCCATAACACTATCCATCAATTGTTTTACAAATGGTACACGAGCGTGATACTGTTTAAATAAATCATTTGCTCTTTCTTTATTGACACCTAACTCTGCTTGTAATTTATTTTTACCCATACCATAAAACAAACCAAGATTAATTGTCTTAGCCTGTGATCTTGGTATGTCCGCCATGTCAGCTACAATCTCATGAAAGTCTGCATCACCATCTTTGTATGCTTCCAATACATCTCCAACCGCATACATGTTTTGTAGCGCTGCATAGTGAACAACTAATCGTGGTTCTTGTTGTGAGTAGTCAAAACAACCCCACGTGTGTCCTTCCTCTGGTAAAAACAATGATCTAATCATTGGTCCTAGTTCCTTGTTCCGTGCAGGAATTT
>JACWEK010000050.1 GCA_014653535.1 Pelagibacterales bacterium SAG-MED43 | reverse complement strand
GGATATTTTTTATGATCTTCGTACATATTACAATTTAATGGTTTTCCAGGATCAATCTTATTTGTTAAACCATCTAAACCTGCGGCTAACACACTAGCTTGCAATAGATAAGGGTTGGCAGAACCATCCATTAATCTTAGCTCAAATCTACCAGGATCTGGAATTCTTATCATATGTGTTCTGTTATTACCCGTATATGAAATACTACTTGGTGACCATGATGACCCCGATTTAGTGGGTGGAGCATTTATTCTTCTATAACTATTTATTGTAGGATTAAAAAATGCTGCCAATGAAGATGCATGTTTAATTACTCCCCCTAAAAAATTATAAGCCATTTTACTTAAACCAAGATTATTTGATTTATCTAAAAATTTATTTTTTTTACCATCCCAAACAGATATGTGGGCATGACATCCATTACCTGTTAAATTTTCAAAAGGTTTAGGCATAAAAGTAGCTCTTAATCCATGTTTTTCAGCAATCGTTTTAACCATAAATTTAAAAAAAGTATGTCTATCAGCAGTAGTAAGACAGTCATCATAATCCCAATTCATTTCAAATTGACCGTTAGCATCTTCATGATCATTTTGATAAGGCTTCCATCCCATAACAATCATGCAGTCACAAATTTCTTTAATTAACTCATATCTTCTCATTAAAGCTGATTGATCATAGCAAGGTTTAGATTGTATATCTCTTTTGTCAGCTATTGATGAACCGTCTTCTGATATTAAAAAATATTCACACTCAACACCTGACTTCATTTGTAATTTTTTTTGAGACATCTTTTTAATTTGTGCTTTAAGCATTACTCTTGGTGATGCCTTTACGGGTTTTCCATCCATGTATAAGTCAGATGCTAGCCATCCAATTTCTTTATTCCAAGGTAATTGAATTAAGCTATCTGGATCAGGTACACCAAACATATCACTGTCAGCTGGTGTCATATCTAGCCACGTAGCAAATCCTGCAAATCCTGCACCATTTTTTTGCATTTCACCTATAGCTTGCGCTGGAACTAGTTTAGATCTTAGAACCCCAAATAGATCTACAAAACTAATTAGAAAATATTTAATTTTTTTTTGTTTCGCAATTTGGGAAAGATTTTTTGGCATGATTAATCCTACTGGTTTAAAAAGTTTTAATCAATTATTTTTTTCCT
>JACWEK010000005.1 GCA_014653535.1 Pelagibacterales bacterium SAG-MED43 | reverse complement strand
CTCAATTTTCTTACTCACTTTATTTTATTCTCTTCTGATATCTTATCCACCCAGGACTTCTGGTTTCACTCTCAATTTCAAAATCTTGGTTGAATTCAAAATCTTCTATTTCATTTTTATCTTCTTCAAAAACTGAATTTTTCTCCAAATAATCATTGGGAAGTTCATCAATAAATCTAGATGCCATACTATCTATCCAATCTCCTTGATAAAATCTGTTCATTGAAAATGATATTATTGCTTTTTTCTTGGCCCTAGTAATTCCAACGTAAGCTAATCTTCTTTCTTCTTCTAATCCATTTTGTCCTTTTTCCTCTACTGACTTTTGATGTGGAAATAGACCTTCTTCCCAACCAGGTAAAAATACAAAATCAAACTCTAAACCTTTAGCTGCATGCATAGTCATCATATTCACTTTTTGTCCTTCCCAATCTTGATCTATTGCAGTTGCTAATGAGACATGTTCTAAAAAACTCTCAAGATTATCAAATTCTTTCATTGCACTCAGTAATTCTTTAATATTTTCAAGTCGGTTTTCATTTTCTAAATCTTTTTTATTTTTTAACTTAGCTGAATAACCTGACTCATCTAATATAATTTGTAATAATTTTATATGATTGATTTTATTGTTTTCTAAATCGTTCCTCCATTTTAAAATAGAATTTAAAAAAATTGATAATCCTAATTTAGTTTTGGGCTTGATAAGATTTTGTTCAATCATCTTTCTTGAAGCAAATTCAAGACTGGAAGAATTTTTTTTAGCAAATTCATGAATTTGTTTCAATGTGTTATCCCCAATAGATCTTTTTGGATTATTTACTATCCTTTCAAAAGCAAGATCATCTCTATTTTGATAAACTATTCTTAAGTAAGCAACACAATCTTTAATTTCAGCCCTCTCATAAAACTTAGTACCTCCTAAAATTCTATAAGGTAGTCCAATTTTCAAAAATCTTTCTTCGAATTCTCTAGTTTGAAATATTGCTCTAACGAGAATTGCAATATTATTATATGAAAATTTTTTTTTATTTTTTTCTATTTCATCTGAAATACCAATAGCTTCATCTTTTCCATTTTTATAACAATTTAAATTTATTAAGTCACCATCCTCCATAGTTGCTGTTAGAGTTTTTCCTACTCTATTCTCGTTGTGAGATATTAGTTGGGATGCAACAGATAAAATATTTTGTGTTGATCGATAGTTTTGTTCAAGTCTAATCACTTTTGTATTTTTATAAATTTGATCAAATTCTAAAAAATTTTTTATTTCTGCACCACGCCAACTATAGATTGACTGATCATCATCACCCACACAACAAAGGTTTTTATTTTTTTCTGCTAATAAATTTAACCATCTACTTTGAATATAATTAGTGTCTTGGTATTCATCGACCAAAATATACTTAAAATTTTTTGAATATATTTCTCTAATATCGATATTTTTTTCAAAAATTTTAACAACATGTAAAATTAAATCACCAAAATCACAAGCATTCAAATCTTTAAGTTTTTGTTGATAAATTTTATAAACAGGTAAGATAGTTTTTTCATAAATATCTTTTTGGTTTATATTAACCTCGCTTGGATAATGTCCTTTATTTTTCCACTTATCAATTATTGCAAGAACATATCTTGGAGCAAGTTGTTTAACATCTATGTTTTCTGCTTTACAAATATTTTTAATCAATCTGATTTGATCATCAGTATCTATAATTGTAAAATTTGAATTTAATTTCACAGCCGATGCATGTTTTCTCAATAATTTTGCACATATTGAGTGAAAAGTTCCTGACCAAGATAATCCAGTTGCTTCTGCCCCAAGTATTCTACTAACTCTCGATTGCATTTCTTTTGCAGCCTTATTAGTAAAGGTTACGGATAAAATTTGATTAGGATAGGCTTTTCTTTCTTTTATTATATGAGCTATTCTACTTGTTAAAACTTTAGTTTTTCCAGATCCAGCGCCAGCAACGATTAATAATGGCCCTTCTAGATAAGTTACCGCTTGTTTTTGTGCTTCATTCAAATTTTTTAAATAATCTGCGTTTACCATTTCAATTATTTATTTATAAGCATTAATCAATGTTAAAAAAAAATTCATTTTATAAAAAATTTATAAGATTACTATTATCAATAACTAAGCGAATAGAAAGTTTTTTTAACTTTTTTCATGAAAATTTTTCTAAAAAGAAAAAAAATTACCAAAAGATTTTTCAAACAATTGATAAGAGAATATATTTTGGTATAGCAATCATTTTTATTAGTATAATTAGTTTTTTTTCGCTACCTGGATTGTATGACAAAGATAAAATTAGAGCTCAAATAGAAAATCAAATATTAAAAAAATACAATTTAGAAGTTAAATTAGATCATTCATTAAGATATGGTATATTACCAAGACCGCATTTTTTTTCTGAGAATACAATTATTAATTATAAATCAGGTGAAATTGCACAATCAAATAATACCAGAATTCCGATCTTTATTAAAAATTTTTTTTTTTCAAACAATATCATTATTAAAGATTTAAATTTTAAAAAAACAGATTTTAAAGTAAATAGTTCAAATTTTGATTTTTTTATAAAACTATTAAACAATAATAAGAGTAAACAGAAAATAAATTTTTTTGATAGTAAATTATTTTATTTAAATAAAAATGAAGATGTTATTTTTCTTACTGATATAAAAACACTTAACTATTTAAATCTAGAAAACTCTTTACAAAAACTTAATTCCAAATTCAATATATTTACTATTCCAATAAGTTTTGATGTTAATCATAATATTGTTGAAAAAAAGATTTTAACTGAATTAGACTCACATCAACTAAGATTGAATATAATAAATGACTCAAATTATAATAATAAAAAATTAGATGGTCAATTAGATATAACTTTAATTAATAAGAATATAGAAATATACTATTCACTTAAAAAGAATTCCTTAAAATTTAATACAAATGATAATAAAGTTATAGGAGATATAAATATCAAACCATTCTTTCTTTCTTCTGATTTAGAAATATCCAGAATAGATTTAAAAAAAATATTTAAAGACAATTCAATATTTGAAAATTTAATTAATTCAGAAATTCTTAATAACAAAAACTTAAATGGGAAAATAAATTTTATTATAAAAGATGTTGAGGGTATAAATTTTTTAGACGAAGTAAAATTTAATATTCTTCTCGAAGAAGGAGACATTTTTATTAATAATTTAAAAACTACCTTTAAAGAGTCTGTAATTGTAAACATGGATGAGGTACAATTGATTATTGACAACAATAAGTTGACTTTTGCAGGTTATGTTAATCTAAATTTTATAGATGCTATGGAATTTTATGCACATTATCAACTTAATAGAGTCGATAGAAAAAATATTAAAAAGATTAATTTTGGTTTTTTCTTTAATTTAGATGATAAGTTTATAGAAATAAATAACTTAAAAGTAGATGGAAAAACTAATCAAAATTTAGAAAAATTTATAAATAGTTTTAATTCAGATAAAGAGAATGTATTTAATAAAATCGTGATTAGAAATACAATAAAAAGTTTTTTTAAAAATTTTTAGCTTGGATATATCATTTTTTTAGGATCAACAATTTTATCGTAATCTTTCTCATTAATTAATCCTGTTTTTAAAGTCTCGTATTTTAGGGTAGTATCATTTTTTAACGCTGTTTTTGCAATTTTAGCAGCTTTATCATACCCAATGTGAGGCGCTAATGCTGTGACAAGCATTAGTGAATTATCTAAGTGTTCTTGAATTTTCTTTTTATTAGCCCTAATACCTTTAACGCAGTAGATAGCAAAATTTTTTGAACTATCTGCAATTAAATCAATTGATTGCAAAATATTATGCGCAATTAAAGGCTTAAATACATTTAGTTCAAAATGGCCATGAGAACCTGCCATAGTAATTCCATTATTATTACCAATCACTTTGACACAAACCATTGTAACGGCTTCGCATTGAGTTGGATTAACTTTTCCTGGCATTATTGATGATCCAGGTTCATTTTCAGGTAAGATTAATTCTCCATATCCAGCTCTAGGTCCTGAGCCTAAAAATCTTATGTCATTTGAAATTTTCATTAAAGCAACAGCACATGTATTTAATGAACCTGAAAAATTTACAATTGCATCGTGAGCAGCAAGTTCTGCAAATTTATTTGGAGCAGGTTTAAATCTTATTCTTGTAAATTTTGCAATTTCTTTAATAATTTTTTTATCAAAGTTTTTTTTTGAATTAATTCCAGTTCCTACTGCTGTTCCTCCTTGAGCTAGGAATAAAATTTCCCTTAAAGCATATTCTATTCTTTCAATGCTTTTTTTAACTTGAGCATGATATCCTGAAAATTCTTGTCCAAGTGAGATTGGAGTTGCATCTTGTAGATGAGTTCTTCCTATTTTAACAATATCTTTGAATTTTTTAGATTTATTTTTTAATTCTCTCTCTAAAATTTTCAAACTTGGCAGCATTTTCACTAGGGTCTCTTGTGCAATTGAAATATGCATTGCAGTTGGGAAAACATCGTTTGTAGATTGAGATTTATTTACGTGGTCATTTGGGTGTACAGGTTTTTTTGTTCCTTTTTTGCCACCTAAAATTTCAATAGCTCTATTAGCAATTACTTCATTTACATTCATATTTGTCTGAGTTCCAGAACCTGTTTGCCAAACTTTTAGTGGAAAATTTTTATCAAGTTTACCTTTAATCACCTCATCAGATGCTTTAACAATTGCTTTTGAAATTTTTTTATCAATTAATTTATCCTTTAAATGAACAATAGCGGCCGATCTTTTAATAATTGCAATAGATTTGATTATTGAAATATTTACTAAAATTTTTCCAATATTAAAAAACTTATTAGATCTTTGTGTCGAGGCGCCCCAGTATTTGTCCCCTGGGACATTAATGGAACCTATACTGTCAAATTCTTTTCTTAATTTCATTGATTAATAAGTATTTAATAAATTATTATAAATATACATTAATTTTATAAAACTTACAGGAGCAATATGTCAAATTTTAGTAAGGTTGGAATTTTCATGAAAACTTTTGGACAAGAGGTTAAAAATAAACCATCTTTTAGTACTGAGAAAATCAATAAACTTAGGATTGATCTTATCAAAGAGGAACTTGATGAGCTTACAGAGGCCATGAATAATAAAGATTTGCTAGAGGTCGCTGATGCACTTACAGATATTTTATATGTAACTTATGGAGCAGGGCATGCATTAGGTATTAATTTAGACAAGTGTTTTGAAGAGGTTCAGAGCTCTAATATGAGCAAGTTAGATGAAAATGGAAAACCAATTTACAATGACTCAGGTAAGGTAATGAAAGGTCCTAATTATTTTAAACCTGACCTTACAAAATTTATGAATTAAATTTCTAATTTTAGATCTACGGCAGGAGCGCTGTGAGTGAGACTTCCTACTGAAATTCTATCCACACCAGTTGCAGCAATTAATTTAACTTTTTTAAGTGTAACATTTCCTGAGGCCTCTGTTTCATAATAATTTTTTGTTAGCTTAACGGCTGCTCTAAGATTTTTTATATTCATGTTATCGAACAATATAGTATTGAATTTGAGACCTATTATTTTTTTGAGTTGATTTAAATTATCAACTTCAACAGTAATTTTTCTTCCCTTTTTATTTTTAATGGCTAATGAAACTAATCTTTTTATATCTGAAGAAGATATATGATTGTCTTTAATCAAATATTCATCACTTAAATTAAATCTATGATTTGTGCCTCCTCCTAATTTAACAGCGTATTTTTGAATTACTCTCAAGTTTGGAATTGTTTTACGCGTACAACAAATTTTACATTTTTTACCAGCCAATTTAACAAATTGATTTGTCTTAGTTGCAATTCCTGAAATATGAGACAAATAATTTAAAGCAACTCTTTCTGCAATTAATATGTTTTGTGCTTTTCCTTGAATTGTAGCAATTAATGATTTTTTTTTTACAAAAGAACCATCTTTCTTTTTAGTTACAAATTTAATTTTTTTATCAATTAATAAAAAAGCGTGCTTAGCAAATAAAAGACCACCGATTATAGCATCTTGATTTGATATTAATTTGACTTTTATTAATTTATTATTTTCAACAAGATGTGAGGTTATATCTCCAGATGGAAATAAATCCTCATTAAGTGCAAGCTTAACTGTGTTTCTTATAAAATTTTCGCTAAGTTTTATTTTTGACACAAAGGATTATCTACCAATAGCGACCATTTTTTCTACTGACAGTCTTGCCTTATTAATTGTCTCAAGATCCATAATAATTTCGCCAGTTTCACTTTCTAAACAGTCCAAGATTTTAGGTAAAGTTATTCTTTTCATATGTGGACAGAGATTACATGGTCTAATAAACTCTACATTTGGATTTTCTACTTGAATATTATCACTCATTGAACATTCAGTAACCATCATAACTTTTTTAGGTTGGTTGTCTTTCACATAATTAATCATTCCTGAAGTTGAACCAGCAAAATCACTAGCCCTAATAACTTCAGGAGGGCATTCAGGATGAGCTATAATTTTGATTCCAGGATTTTTATGTCTTATATCTTTAATTTCTTTTTCATTAAACTGATCATGAACAATACAAATACCTTTCCAAGCAATAATTTCCACATCTGTTTGAGAAGCAACATATTTTGCTAAATAATCATCAGGTAAAAAAATTACCTTTTTAACTCCTAACGATTTTACAATTTTTACAGCATTAGCAGAAGTACAACACACATCAGTTTCAGCTTTAACATCTGCTGAAGTATTAACATATGAAACAACTGGAACTCCTGGGTATTTTTCTTTTAATAGTCTCACATCTTTACCTGTAATTGAAGACGATAAAGAACAACCTGCTCTCATATCTGGTAATAAAACTTTTTTATTAGGGCTCATTAATTTTGCTGTCTCAGCCATAAAATGAACTCCAGCCATTACAATTATATCCGCTGAAGTTTTGGAAGCTTCAACTGCAAGAGCTAAAGAGTCTGCTGAAAAATCTGCAATTCCATGATAAATTTCTGGTGTTTGGTAATTGTGAGCGAGTATTACTGCGTTCTTTTCTTTTTTTAATTTATTAATCTTATATATGTAGGGTGCATGAATTGACCATTCTATCTCTGGCATGACCTTAGATATCTTCTGATAGATAGGATCTGTTGCTTTTTTTACTTCTTGACTAAATTCCATATTAAAAATTTATCAATTTGAAACCTAGTTGTCATTGATTTAATGTGGGGCATATTGCGGCCATGCTGAAATTGGTAGACAGGCACGGTTGAGGGCCGTGTGGATTTGGTCCATGAGAGTTCGAGTCTCTCTGGCCGCACCAAATGAAACGTATTAATCCTTTACCCATTCAGGTTTTTTTACTCTAAAAGATGCTTCTTTAGTTTTGAATTCTATTTTTTCATCGAAATTTTTATCAAGATACTTTACTAGTGCAAATGGATAGTCATTATCAATTAACACCTTACCAATTTCATTATCTTGATTAAAAATACTTTCTCCTTCGTATAATTTTCCTTTAATTAAATTTATTGGAAATAATCTTTTTGAAAGTTTATTTTTAAGTTTTATTCTTGCAGTATTTTCTTGCCCAACATAGCAACCTTTTTTAAAATCTATTCCATTCAACTCCTCATAATTACATTCAATTCCAAATAATTTATTTTGTAATTTATTCAAATTTTTAGGAACTATTCCTAATTTATGGCTCAATGAATAATAATCTTTTAAATCGGTATCTTGTAAATCTAATTTTTTTAAAGATAAGTAAAGTTTTTCTAAATTAATAATTAATCTAGCACCTAATTTTTTATTTCTTGGATCTAAAAAAATTGGATCCTCTCTATACTTTAAAGTAAATCCTGGAATATCTTTAGCATCATCAAACTTTAAAAATTTTTCATGAGTTAAAGCTGCAACTACAAATTCATTACTAAGGTTCAAAATTTCAACTTTTGATCTTAGTTTATAAATACCCAACTGCTTATACAATCCATTTACTTGGGATTTTTCACAATCAATAAGAAATCCAGATTTGTGTTTAATTATCAAGAACTCATATAAAAATTTGCCCTGTGGACTTAATAATGATGTAAAACAACTATTATCATCACTTACTTTGTTTATATCGTTGCTAATAAGGTTTTGAAGAAAACCTTTTACATCCTCCCCATTAAGATAAAGAATCGCTCTATCATTTAAAATGTAAACATTTTTAATATTCATATTTGATTGATTACAATTTTTAATATAATAACTTTTTTCAAAAATGTTAGATCTTATAATTAAAAATGGACAATGTTATATTGATGGTAAGTTAAAAAACGTTGATATAGCAATTAAAGAAGGAAAAATTCAACAGATTGGTCAAATTTCATTGGAAGCTAAAGAAATAATAAATGCCAAAAGTCAAATAGTTTTGCCTGGCTGCATAGACACTCAAACACATTTTAGAGAACCTGGTTCAACTGATACAGAGGATCTTCATTCAGGTAGTAGAGCGGCAATTGTAGGAGGCATAACTAGTGTTTTTGAAATGCCTAATACTAATCCACCTACTTCAAACATGAAAGAATTTCAAAGAAAATTAGATCTTGCTAAAGATAGAATGTACTGCAATCATGCTTTTTATTTTGGTGCAACTGCGGATAATGCAAAAGATTTAGCAAGCTTAGAGGGTTTAGAAGGATGTTGTGGAATTAAACTTTTTGTAGGATCTTCAACTGGTAATTTGCTGGTTGCTGAAGAAGACGACATAGATAAAGTTTTTCAAAATAGTTCAAAAGTAGTTGCGGTACATTCAGAGGACGAAGCTATTTTAAAATTTAATAAAAAATTAATTAAAGAGGGAAATGTTCATTCGCATCCAGTTTGGAGAAGTGTAGAGTGCGCAATATCATCTACAAGAAGAATTGTTAAAATTGCTGAAAGACATAATAAAAAAGCTCATATACTTCATGTTACAACAAAAGAAGAAATTGATTTTCTTTCTCAGCATAAAGGAAATATTACATTTGAGATTACCCCTCAGCATTTAACGCTTTATGCCCCAGATTGTTATGACAAGCTTGGAACTTATGCTCAGATGAACCCGCCATTAAGAGACAAGTCGCATTATGATCGACTATGGTATGCTGTAAGAAACAATCTCAATGATACTATCGGCTCAGATCACGCACCACATTTAAAAGCAAACAAAGATAAAGTTTACCCAAACACACCATCAGGTATGCCTGGAGTACAGACTTTATTGCCAGTAATGCTAGATCACGTGAATAATGGCAAATTAACATTAAATCAATTAATGAACTTGGTTTGCGAAAATCCTGTTAAAATTTTTGGTATCAAGAACAAAGGATTTATAAAAGAAGGTTATGATGCAGATTTTACAATTGTTGATATGAATAAAACAATTGAAATTAAAAATGAAAATATTGAAAGTAAGTGTGGCTGGACACCTTTTAATGGTTTTAAGTTTAAAGGAACTCCTACTTTTACAATAATTGATGGAAAAGTAAAAATGGAAAATGGCAAAATTATTGGTGAACCTAAAGGTAATCCATTAAAATTTAATTAAAAATATTAAATAAATAAAATGAAAAATACTGCTACCGGTCCTTTGGCTTCAATTATTATAACTAATTATAACAAATCAAATTTTTTACTAGACTCAATAGAGTCTAGTCTCAAACAAACTTATAAACAAAATGAAATAATTTTTTTCGATGATAAATCTACAGATAATTCTTTAGATAAAGTTAAAAATTTTAAAATTAAAAATGATTGTAAATTTAGAGTCATTACAAACTTAAAAAAAAATAAAAATTTTGCAACTTATAATCATATTAGTGCAGTTACAAAGAGTCTTAAAAAAGCAAAAGGTAAATATATTTTTTTATTAGACTCTGATGACTATTTTCATCAAGATAAATTAAAAGAGATAATAAAAAAATTTGAAAAAAATAAAAATTGTAAATTTATTTTGGATCAACCAATTCTTAAATATAAAAAAAAAGAAATAAAAAAAAATTTTCAATATAGTTTATCAAAAAATAAATGGCCGAAATTTCCACCAACCAGCTGTATGTGTTTTGAAAAAAAAACTTTGAAAAGTGTATTGAAGAAAATTAGTTTTAAAAAATTTCCAAATTTAGCGATAGATTTTCGTTTAGCAGTTTATTATTCTTTAATTTTAAAACAATTCCTTATTCACAAATCTCATCTAACTTTTTACAGACAAGTTGAGGAAAGTATGGATAGCAAATATATAAAATATCGATCTAAAGAATGGTGGAAACGACGCCAAGAAGCTTTTGAATTTTTAAATTTGATATTGAAAAAAAATAAAATGCCAACAAATAAAGGTCTGGACTTTTTTGTAACAAGATTATTTAATAAACTTATTAGTATATGAATTGTGCAATTATTGGATCAACTAAAATAGCAGAAGTTCATGCTGAAAAACTAGTACAACACGGAATTAAAGAAATAACTTTTATAAGTAGATCTCTTCAAAAAAGAAATAAAATAATTTTTAATTTAAAAAAAAAAATCTCAAAAAGAATATTATTACATCATTCCGATATAAAAATATTAAAAAAGAATTTCTTTGATATCATTTGCATTTGTTCAAAAACCGAAGTTCATGATAAACATTTAAGGTTAGTTGCGGGATTAAAATCAGTAGTTATAATCGAAAAACCAATAATTTCTATATTAAAATTAAAAAAAAAATATAAAAATTTTTTAGTTGATATCTATAAAAAAAATAAAAAGATTGTAGTTTGCTATCCTTATTTGTTTCTTGCAAAAAATTTTAAAAAATATTTTAAAAAAGTTAGTAAAATTAAAGAGATTACCTTTGAATTTCAAACTGGCGGAACATCAAAATTTAAAAAAATTTGTATTAATTTAATGCCTCACGCTCTATCTTTTTTTCATATTTTTTTAAAAAAGAATTTCTTAAAAAAACCTATAAAAAAAAATGCTTTATTTTCTAGCAAACATTTATGGCAGACGAATTTTAGTTTGGGCAAAATGAAGATAAATTTAGTTTTTAGGGAAAATTATCAAAAAAAAACTAGCCTAAAATTTAAAGTAGATGACTTAAAGTTGGCTAGAAAAACGAGAATAAATAAAGGTAAATTTATTAACTATATTAAAAATTACAATTCAAATAAAATTAAAATAATTAGTAACCCAATGGAGGATTTTTATAAGGATTTTTTTAAAAATATTAATAATAAAAAATATTACCAAATTAACAAAAATATTACTTTTGATATAATGAAAAAAAATTATACTTTCCTTAATTAATTCTTTTAATTAAATTTTGAATTTTTTTATAAGCTAAAGGGGCGGCATCTAATTTTCCACATAAAACACTTAATGTTTTGTGGTCTCGTTTGATTAAAGAAACTCTTTCACTGAATTTATCATTTAGGATCTTTACCTTTGGAGCTAAGATCAACCCTTTGTTAACTATTTTTATTTTTTCATTAAAGAATTTTTTTGAATGATCTATTATTCTTTTTTCAATCTTTTTTTTATTCTTATCTGCGTATTTTAGATATTTTTTTAAGCTCGATAATTTTCTAAACTTTTTAATAGGAGTATACTTAACACTTGAAATCGAAGCTTCCTTATTATTTCTTGGATATAGTGAGACATATGGACCATCCATGATTGTAATTGCATTGTGTTTTAATGTATTTTTTATTTTAACCATTCCTGCAATTTCGTATTTAATTTTATATTTTTTTTTAAGTCCTAGATTGGGATTTGTGTAAGTAGTATTAATAATATAATCAAATTTTTTTAATTTATTTTTTTCATCAATTATTTCTCCTGATTTAGAGTTAATTTTTTTAATTTCATTTTTAGAGTTAATTTTACAATTTTTTTTTATAAATTTTTTTAATTTAGGAATTAGTTTATCGAGCAAAATCACCTGTTCATTTGTATTAATAGCCCCCTGGTATATTGTAGAGTCTTTCAGAAATTCTATATTTTTTAAATTAATTTCTTTAAAACTAATTTTTAATTTTCTATATATATTTTTGTATGTAGAAAATTTAATTCGACTATTTTTATGAATTAAATAAATATTCTTTTTCGGTTTTGAAATAAATTTTTTAAATTCATTTACAAAAATTTTTGAACCTTCTTGAGTTTGTTTTATTGTTTCAAATGATCTTGGATAGTGAAAACCCAAATGAAGTCTATATTGATTATTTTTTCCTGCTTCAGACAATAGGTCGATATTTTTTTCATAAATTTCAATTTTTATATTTTTAAAATTCTCAATAATTTTTTTTGCAATATAACAACCATAAAATCCTCCACCGATTATACAAATAGATTTTTTTTTATTTGGTTGTTTCATTAAAGGGCTGTTTTACTGAATGAATTTACCAGAATAACCCCTATAATTATTAAAAATAATCCTAAAATAGCTGGCCAAGTTAAAGTTTGTTTAAAAAATATATATCCCAAAATCGCGATAGTAAAAATACCTAGACCACTCCATGTAGCATAAACAATTGCTATTGGAAGTTTATTTACCACAAAAGTTAAGAGGTAGAATGCTGCTAAATAGAATACAGCTAGTGCCGTAGTAGGTACTATTTTTGTAAAATTTTTTGAAATTGGCAATAACATAGTTCCAGCAACTTCAAAAAATATTGCACCAAATAAAAATAAATAAGTTTTAACCATTATTTAAAATTTTATGCTTAATTAAATCGTCTTTAATTTCATTTAAAATCAAAGGGTCATCAATCGTTGGTGGCACCTTGTATTCAATATTATCTGCAATTTTTCTTATAGTTCCTCTTAAAATTTTTCCTGATCTTGTTTTAGGTAACCTTTTGATGACAATTACTACTTTAAATGCAGCAACTGGACCGATTTTATCTCTAACCATTTGAACACACTCCCTTGATATTGTTTCATTATCTTTATCTACCCCAGACTTAAGAACCACCAAACCAATTGGTAATTGACCTTTTAATTTATCGGCAATTCCAAGAACAGCACATTCAGCAACAGATTGATGCTCTGATAATACTTCCTCAATAGCTCCTGTAGATAATCTGTGACCCGCAACGTTTATAATATCATCTGTCCTAGACATAATCCAAATATAACCATCATCATCAATGTGTCCTGCATCGTATGTTTGATAGTATCCTTCATAATTAGACATATAGTTTTCTTTGTATCTTTGATCAGCATTCCATAATGTAGGAAAAGTTCCAGGAGGCAAAGGAAGTTTAACTACTATATCTCCCATTTCGTTTGGATTTGCTAAAGATTGATCAGGTTTAATTATTTTAACATCATAACCAGGAACTGCCTTACAGGCTGAACCATATTTAGTTTCCATCATTTCGATACCAGTGCAATTGGAGCTAATTGCCCAACTAGTTTCAGTTTGCCACCAATGATCTATCACTGGAACTTTTAGCAAGTTTTCTGCCCATTTAATTGTATCCGGATCAGCTCTTTCTCCAGCAAGAAATAAGCTTTCAAAATTACTTAAGTCATATTTTGAAAAAAATTTTCCCTCAGGATCCTCTTTCTTAATTGCCCTAAAAGCCGTTGGCGCTGTAAATAATGATTTAACTTTATACTCTGAAATTATTTTCCAAAAGGCACCAGCATCTGGTGTTCCAACGGGTTTACCTTCGAACAATACTGTAGTGCAGCCTTTAAATAAAGGGGCATACACAATATAAGAGTGACCAACAATCCAACCGATATCACTGGCAGACCACCAAATATCATCTGTATCAATGTTATAAATGTTTTTCATAGTCCATTTAAGAGCAACAATGTGACCACCAATGTCTCTTACTATACCTTTGGGAGTACCAGTTGTTCCAGATGTATAGAGAATGTAAGCAAACTCATTTGAATTCATCTCTACGCAATCAGTATCATTAGCATTTGATGTTGCCTCTTTCCAACTTATTTCATTTGGAGCATTCAATTTAACTTCGTGACCAGGTCTTTGAAATAAAATCATCTTTTCAATTTTGTGATTAGCTATTTTAACAGCTTCATCTACTAGCGGTTTATATTCAACTGTTCTGCCAGGCTCAAAACCACATGATGCTGTTACTAATACTTTTGCTTTACTATCATCAATTCTACTTGCTAACTCATTTGAGGCAAAACCACCAAAGACTACTGAATGGATAGCACCTATTCTTGCACATGCCAGCATTGCAATCACTGCCTCAGGGATCATTGGCATATAAATTATTACTCGATCTCCTTTTTTGGTACCTTGATCATTTAAAGCACCTGCAAACTTTGAAACTTTCGACCTAAGCTCTTCGAAAGTAAACTTACTTTTGTTACCTGTGATTGGACTATCATAAATTAAAGCATCTTTTTTTCCTCTGCCTTGATCTATATGGATGTCTAGTGCGTTATAGCATGTGTTTGTAATCCCATCCTCGAACCATTTGTAGAAAGGAGGATTAGATTTATTTAATATTTTTGTAGGTTTTTTAAACCAAAAGATATCCTCAGATGCTTCTTTCCAAAATTCTTTGGGATTTTTAATAGATTTATCATAAATACCTTGAAATTTATTAGACATATTAATTTGATTCGATAGTTAATTTTATTGTGGTTTTTAAATCACAAATTGTATTTAATTTTAAAAAACAAGTAAAATCAATGTAAATAAATGACATTTAAACCTTCTAATAACTCTTTTAATTTGGTATTCAACGACAACTTTTGCCTAGGGAAGCTTAGGCTTAGTTTATATAAACTAAATAAAAACTAACTAAAGAGGGAGTTTTTTATGAAAAAACTTAAATTGTTTGCTCTAGCAGCTGTTGCCCTAACAGGTTTAACAGGAAGTGCTATCGCAGCAGACGCTACGATGTTAGCCCAAGACGACTTCGTTGGAATATCTTTTTGGATTATTTCAATGGGTATGTTAGCAGCTACAGCTTTTTTCTTCATGGAAAGAAGTTCTGTTAATCCTGCTTGGAAAACATCGGTAACTGTTGCTGGTCTAGTAACTGGTATTGCTTTCATACACTACATGTATATGAGAGAAGTATGGGTAGCTACTGGTGACTCACCAACAGTATATAGATATATTGACTGGCTAATTACTGTGCCATTACAGATGATAGAATTCTATTTAATTCTAGTAGCTGTAAGAAAAGCAAATTCTGGAATTTTCTGGAGATTGTTGATCGGTTCATTAGTAATGTTAATCGGTGGATATTTAGGAGAGGCTGGATACATCAACGCTACACTTGGTTTCATAATCGGTATGGCAGGTTGGGTATACATTCTTTATGAAATATTCTCAGGTGAAGCTGGTAAAGCTGCTAATAAGAGTGGAAACAAAGCTCTTGTAACTGCCTTTGGTGCAATGAGAATGATTGTAACTGTAGGTTGGGCTATTTACCCATTAGGTTATGTATTTGGTTACCTAACTGGTGGTGTAGACGCTAACACACTAAACGTTGTTTACAACTTAGCTGACTTTATTAACAAAATTGCATTTGGTCTAGTAATCTGGGCTGCTGCAGTTTCTGGTAGCGCTGCGAGAGCAAGATAGATAGTTACCAAGTAACTAAGTAATTTTAGGGCGAGTATGTTTTGACATACTTGCCCTATTTTTTTGCATAACTATATAAAACTCATGGCTAAAATAATTTATATTACTGACGACAATCAAAATCATACTGTTGAAGTACAAACAGGTTTATCTGTAATGGAAGGGGCTGTACAAAATGATATTCCTGGAATCGATGCAGATTGTGGTGGAGGCATGGCCTGTGCGACATGTCATGTATATGTTAATGATGATTGGTTTGATAAACTTCCTTTAAAGGAAGATGGGGAAGAAGATATGCTAGACATGGCTTTTGAACCAAAAAGAAATAGCAGACTAAGTTGTCAAATTATAGTTTCAGATGAACTGGATGGTCTTATAGTAAACATTCCATCTAAACAGGGTTAAAATGAATAAAACTGATGCATTAATTATTGGAGCAGGACCAACGGGTTTATTTACTGCACATCAATTAAAACTAATTGGTTTAGATTGTGAGATAGTTGATAATTTAGATAAAATTGGTGGCCAATGTATTGAGCTTTATCCAGATAAACCAATTTATGATATTCCAGCAGTACCAGAGTGTACTGGAGAAGAATTAACCAATAATTTAGTTAATCAAATCAAACCTTTTAATATAAAATTTCATTTAAGTGAAAGAGTGGATGAAGTTAAAAAAGATGGAGATAACTGGATTGTTAAAACAAATAACGGCAAAACATTTTCAACTCCAAACGTAATTATAGCTGGTGGAGTTGGTTCATTTGAGCCAAGAAAATTTTCGGTAAAAGATTGTGAAAAATTTGAGAATAAGTCACTACTTTATTCAATAAAAGATAAAAGTATATTTAAGGACAAATCAGTATCAATATTTGGTGGAGGTGATAGTGCTTTAGATTGGGCAGTAGAATTATCAAAAAATTCAAAAGTAAATTTAATTCACAGAAGAGATGATTTTAGAGGTGCCAAGGCAACAATTGATAAAGTACATGAACTTTCAAAAAGTGGTAAAATAGATCTTTATACAAAATTTCAAATGTCATCAATTAAAGGAAAAGATGATTTAGAGAGTATAGAAATCAAAAGTGACGACGAACAAGTCAAAACTCTTAAAACCAATTATGTTTTAGGTTTTTTTGGATTAATTATGCAGCTTGGTCCAATAGCGAATTGGGGACTAAATATTGATAAAAAAACAATTGAAGTAGACACAGAAAGGTTTGAGACAAATCAAAAAGGTATTTACGCTGTTGGTGACATATGTAATTATCCTGGGAAATTAAAATTAATCTTATCAGGCTTCCATGAGGGCGCTTTAGCAGCTAGAGCTTGCTTTAAATTAGCTAGACCTAATGAAAAATATAGATTTGAATTTACAACATCGTCCAAAGCTATAAAAGATCGTTTAGGTGTAAAAAGTGATTGAACTATTTTCTGCTAATACTCCAAATGGTAAAAAGATAAGTATAATGCTTGAAGAAATTGGTTATGATTACAAAGTAACCAAAATTGATCTTGATAAGGGTGAACAATTTGAAAAAGACTTCAAAAAAATAAGCCCCTTTAGTAAAATCCCAGTAATTATAGATCATAAAAATAATCAAAATGTCTTTGAGTCTGGAGCAATACTAATTTATTTAGCAGAAAAAAGTGGAAAATTTTATGATAATAAAAACAGGTTAGAAATTAATCAGTGGCTGATGGCTCAGATGGGCAATGTTGGACCAATGTTGGGTCAACACCACCAGTTTCATCATTATAACCCGGGTAAAAGTAAGTTTGGAGAAGATAGATATTTTAAAATTTCAAGACGAATATATCAAGAACTTGATGAAAGATTAGAAATTAAAAAATTTTTATCAGGAAACACCTACACTATTTCAGATATTGCAACATTTCCATGGATAGCACGTCACGAGTGGCATGACATAGGGCTAGCTAAATTTAAAAATCTTACAAGATGGTACAATGAGATTTCTAGACGTGATGCAGTAATAAAAGGTTTTTCATTTATAGATAAAAATGAATTACCACCTAAAGTTTGATTAACCTGTAGAGTTTAATAATCTAATTAATGAAACAATAATTCCGTGCCCTGATAGTTCTATACCAAGAACAATTATAATAATTAAAATAAATTTTTTACTCATCTAGTAAATACAAATGATAATAAGAGTATCCAAAAAAAAGCATAATAATAATATATATATTTCTTTGCAAAAAGAGATGAAATTGAATTTTTTTTAGATTTATTTTTTTTCATTAGTAACTACCTTTTTTATTTGATCCTTTATAAAATATTTTCTGAAGATTATCATTCTCTTTTTTTTTTAATTTAAGATCATTTCTATCCATTAGTAAATTAGGTCTTCCAATTTTTTCATGAAAATTAAAGTTATCAACACCTCTTGCAAGCTGGACACTATTTTTACCCAATATTTGCTTAACATTGGTACCGATATAACTTTGGATTACAAAACCTATTCTTCGGTCATTACTTCTATTTAAGTCAGAGCCATGAACAACAGTTGGATGATGTAATGACATTTGTCCTGCTTTTAATATCAAAGGAGTTGTTTCATCTTTTGGAACATTTTTAACTGTTTGCCCTCTAGTAAGTAAATTTCCTTCATTGAATTTTTGATCGTGATCTTTGAGATTATCTTTATGTGATCCTGACCACATTCTCATACATCCATTTTTTTTCATTAGAATCGGTAATTGCAACCCAGGCAGTCACCCAATTACGTGGTTCTAAACCTATATATTTTGCATCTTGGTGATAACTAACAAATCCTTTTTCATTTGGATTCTTAATAAATAAAGTTGTTCCACAAACAAGAATATTTTCACCAATTATGCTTTGAACTTTGTCTAAGATTTTTGAATTATGAGTTACTTCATCTAACAAAGGTGAAATTAAGTGGGCGTTGTATCTTCCCGATTTATTCAACTCACTAGGTATTTCATTTTCTATTATTTCAATTTCTTTTCTTATTTCTTTAGCTTTCTCTTTTGAAAAAATATTTATTGGAGAAACAAAACCTTTATCTTCATATTGTTTAAGTTGATTTGAAGAAAGATTAGTCATATTATTTAAAAACTTTATATGAGCAAAACAATTTCTTCAATAAATTAACTTTATTAAGGGTATGTCAGAAGTATATAAAATAGGAATTTCAAATAAAAATAATCAACAAATTAAAGAAGTAAATTCCATTGACGTTTTAGCTAACCAGGGAGTATTAGAAGATAGACATTTTAGTGAATTTAATGATCCTTATAACCAACTATCGCTTATTGAGTCAGAAAACATTGATTACTACAATAATAAATATGGACTAAATATTCCATACATTAATTTTAGACGAAATATTATCACTAAAGGAATTCGATTAAATAATTTAGTAGGTAAAAAATTTCAAATTGGCAAAGTAGAGTTGGAAGGAATTGATTTATGTCGCCCATGTAGACATTTATCAAAAGTTTTGGATCAAGATAACATAATAAAAGAATTTTTAAGAAGAGGTGGTTTAAGATGTCAAATATTATCTTCCTCAAGCATAGAGGTAGGCAACAAAATAATAATTTTAGATTAAAGAATAATTAAAATAATTCTTAATCATCAGCATGAACTTTTTCTTTCATCTCATGCTTTTCTTGGGCAGCGATTGTATATTTGGCTATTGGTCTTGCCATTAATCTTTTCAGGCCAATTGGTTCAGCTGTATCTAAACAATATCCATAAGTATCATCTTTAATTCTCATTAAAGCTCTTTCTATTTCTGAAATCAATTTTATTTGTCTATTGATAGCTTTCATTTCAACATTTTTATCTGTGTATGAGCTAGCTTGATCAACAATATCTGCTGATATGCCATTATCATCCATACTTCCATTATATAAAGCTTCGTTATTAGCCTTGACTAATTCTTTCTTCCATTCTTGAAGTTTTATTCTGAAATAAAGTTTATGTTTATCACACATATATTTTTCAGCATCTTTTGGAAAATATGTTTTTGAAATTTTAATTGGAGCTTTAACTATTTCTTTTGGTTTTAATATAGCTTTAGTTATTTTTTTAAGAGTCTTTTTGATTTTTTTTTTTTTAGTTTTTGTAACTTTTTTTTTACTTTTAATTACTTTGGGCATAGCTTTAAATTAATAGCGGCGGAGTATATTCAGCAAAATTAGGGTGTCAAGCTAGGTTAATTAATGTAAATGTTAATTTATGGATGTTTTTAAAAGAAATATTAATAATATTTTTTTCATTTTTATTTTATCTCACTTGATTATTTGGACATTAGTTCCGACACTTACAAATCAAAACTTGCCCTTGGATACAATAGAGGCTCTTGCATGGGGAAGTAATCTAGAATGGGGTTTTAACAAACATCCTCCAGCTAGTGCTTTTTTTCCTGAAATATTTTATCAAATCTTTGGTTCTCAGGATTGGTCTTACTATCTATTAAGTCAAATATTTTTATGTGTTTCATTTATTTATGTATTTAAATTTGCTAATCAAATTTTAAACAATTCATTCTTAAGTTTAATCTCAGTTTTATTACTTGAAAGTATTTATTTTTATAATTTCACTACACCAGAATTTAATGTAAATGTTTGCCAATTACCTTTTTGGTCTATCGTAATTTATTATTCTTGGAGAATTTTTAATCAGAATAAAATAAATGTTAAAGATTGTATTATTCTAGGCTTCTTCGGGGCTATTGGGTTTCTATCAAAATATTTATTTTTATATTTATTATCTTCTATCGTTTTATTATTTTTATATTTTATTTTTTATAAAAAAATAAAAAAATTTGATTTTAAATATCTTATATTAATTGAAGTCTTTGTAGTATTACTAGTTCCTCATTTGATTTGGTTAAATGATAATGATTATATAACTATTACTTATGGTTTTAAAAGGACAGGCTTAGAAACATCTAATTTTTTAGATCATTTAAAATTTCCAATTATATTTTTGCTTAAACAATTAATATTATTAGTTCCTTTTTTTGTGCTTGTAAGATTATTGATCAAAAAAGTTAAACTTAAGATTAATTTTAAAGATAAGAAATTATTTTTTCTATTTTTTGTTAGTATAGTTCCAATAATGTTGATTTTAATTACCTCGATAATTACCGGCTCTAAAATTAGAACAATGTGGATGACGCCTTTCTACTTATCATTTGGTGTTTTGTTTGTTTATGTTTTTAAATCTCAGGTTAATTTAAAGAAATTAAAACTATTTTTATATGGATTTATTTTTTTATTTTTTTTATCTCCAATTTTATATTCTTATATTTCGATTACTCAAACTGACAAAAGAACAGACTATCCTGGAAAAGAAATTGCTATGAAAGTTCAATACGCATGGGATCAGCAATTTGATAATCCTATTACAGTTGTTATGGGAGATGAATGGAAGGCAGGTAACTTGTCTTATCATCTTAAATCAAGACCATCTTGGATTGGATTTGTAGATCAAAATAAAGTAAATAATTTAAAGGAATATATATGTGTTGATGATGTATGTGTTGGATTTAAATAAAAATGAAAAAGTTTAAGATTTTAATACCTGTTTATAATGACTGGCAGTCGTTATCAAAACTTCTAAATAATATTGATAATGAGATTAAAAATATTGATCATGAAATTTCAATAATTATAGTTGATGATGCATCGACTTTTGATCGGCAACTAGAAATAGATAATTTATCAAATATTAACTCCATTAAGGTACTTGTAATGAGAGAAAATAGAGGACATGCAAGATGTATTGCAACAGGCATGAAATATATTTTTGAAAAAGATGAATTTGACTATGTAATCCCAATGGATGGAGATGGAGAGGACAGGCCAGAAGAAATAAAAGAATTAATCAAATCTGTTGAAAGTTCACCTGAGCAGACTGTGATTGGAGAAAGAGTTAAAAGATCTGAAGACTTTATTTTTAAGTTTTGTTATCTTTTGCATAAAATTGTAACTTTAGTTTTTACTGGTCATTCAATTAAATTTGGTAATTTTACTTGTCTTACTAAATTAACTGTTGAAAAAATGATTAATGAGAAAGCTACATGGAACAGTTTTTCAGGTGCATTAACCAAAATTGAAAAAAATAAAATTTCCATCCCATCTATTCGGGGTGAGAGGTATTTTGGTCCTTCAAAAATGAGTTTTTATAATTTAATAAAGCACTCACTTTCTATAATTAGTGTTTTTAGAAAAACTTTTTTAATCCGTTCAGCCTTATTTATAATTTTATATATTCTATTTATTAAGAGTAATGCTTCTGTGATTATGGCATTACCATTAATATTTTTGTTAATAGCCGTTTATTCAATTTCAAATTTAGCTTTAAGAGAGAATATGGATGAGTTTGATAAATCCTTAAAAAATATTATCAATATTGATACGATTAAATAAAGTAATTCCTTAAGTTTAAATTTTTATTCTTGGTAAGGAATAAAAATCAGCAGTATCTATTTTAGAAGAATATTGTCTTCGCATATTCCATTTTTTTTGAACACCTGCACTTGCAAGACTTAAAGTAGATCTACCATATTTATAATTGGTATTATCAATTGATTGCATTAAACTATTTATCTTTTCATCTTTTTCAGATGAAAATAAATTTTTTCTACCATCATCGTTACGTAATCCTGTTAGCATGACACCTGCTTTTTGATATTGATAACCATTTTTAAAAATCTTTTCCAAAATAGAAACAGCAGTCTTAACAGTTTCAATACTGTTGTTTGTTGCAATTGGAAAATCAATTGTCTTTGCATTTGAATAGTAACCATAATTTCTTTGAAAAGGACTAGTTCTAACAAATACAGTAATTGCTTTAGCAACTAAACACTCTGATCTTATTTTTTCAGATGCATTTAAACAATAATTTGCAACAGCTTCTTTTAATTCTTGAAACTTTTCAATTCTTTTTCCAAACGATCTCGAGACAACGCAACTTTTTCTCTTAGCTTGTGTTGTTTCTAAATTAATACAAGGGATACCTCTAAGTTCCATTGCAGTTCTTGAACCTAAAACATTAGAAGATTTTTTAATCCAAGTATTTGATTTATTTTTAAGTTGTTTAGCATTGTAAATTCCATTTTTTTGATAAAATTTAGTAAGCTGTCTACCAACACCCCATACATCATTGATTTCTACTTTTTCTAAAATAGGATCTAAATTTTCTATTCCAATTAAACTGGTAACACCCGATTGTTTTTTCTTTGCAATATGATTTGCGATTTTGCTTAAAGTTTTTGTTTTAGCAATGCCAATACTAGTTGGGATCCCAGTCCATTGCAAAATTGTTTCTCTAATTTCTTTTCCAACTTTTTCCACTTCGCTATCAGGAAAATTTGATAAATCTAAAAATGCCTCATCAATTGAATAAACTTCTATTTCTGAATTAAATCTTTTAAGTGTTCTCATTACTCTTCTGGATAAGTCTCCATATAAAGAATAATTTGATGAAAAGACTTCAACTTTATTTTTGATAATGATATCTTTAGCTTTAAAGTAAGGTTCACCCATCTTAATTCCCAAAGCTTTTGCTTCGTTAGATCTTGATATAATACACCCATCATTGTTTGATAAAACAACAACGGGTCTTCTTCTTATTCTAGGATTGAATAGTCTTTCACAAGAGACATAAAAAGAATTGCAATCAATTAAAGCTAATTTTTTAGTACGTTGAATGGATAACATAAGTCACAACCCCCCAAATAAAAATATCTTGTTCTTCATTAATTAAAATTCTATTAGAAAACTCTTTAGAACCTGATGTTAGGAATTTCTTATCTCTTTCTTGAACTAAAGTTTTTACTACAAGCTCATCATGAACATTTGCAATCACTGTTGAAAAATTTTTTGGTTTCAAGCTTTTATCGACAACTAATAAATCTCCATCATTAATTCCAACATCCACCATGGATTTACCTTGAACTCTGATAATAAAAGTAGCTGGAACGTTTCTAATCAAATGTATGTTGAGATCGATATCTTCTTCGATATAATCAGTGGCAGGTGATGGAAAACCAGCACCAGCTTTATGTAGATAATATGGGATAGTTAGTTTCATGTTCTTGTTTTGTTCTTATTTATAGAACATTTATACAATGCACGCAATAGGTTGTATTTTGAGTCTGTAACTGAATCAAAAGTGAATCAAAACGTGAACATCAAAACCACATTTTGTATCCTTGTGGATAACTTCAACCAGAGATAGTTTAATTATAGCAGAATGAAAAAAATTTTAACAATTATTTTAGTAATCCTTTTTTATTGCAACACGGCTTTTACAGCAAAACTATCAAACGATGTTGTGTCAGGAAGTAATTTTAAAAAAAGTTTAACTGGCAATTATTATAAAAAATATGGAATGCAAGTTGTTGATAAAAAAGATGGCCATCCAGTACGTGCTGGAGAAAAATCAATAAGGTTTGAAATTAGATCTGGAGATTGTGGAAAAGACAAGGATGGAGGGTGGAATGATTGTAAGAAAGATAGAGAAAGACATGAACTAAGTGCAAAATACAGAGTTAGTAAAGGAGAAAGGTGGTATGCATGGTCAATATATCTTCCTGAGGATTTTATAAATGTTTATCCTGTTTCAACAATGTTAGGACAATTTCACCAAGAAAAAAAACATGTAATTTGGATGTTTAAAAATGGACCAGGTGGTTATTGGATTGAAAATTATGTTAAGGGCTTTACTTCTGAAAAAAGAAATATTTTATCTAAACAAGAAATGTTGGGAAAGTGGAATGATGTTATGGTTAATGTAAATTGGACTCATGAAGAGGATGGTTTTTTTAAAATTTGGGTAAATAATAAATTGGCTTATGACTACAAGGGACAAACAAAATCAAAAGGTGTTAAAACATATTATAAGTTTGGAATTTACAGATCTTGGATAAGTAAGTATAAAAGTTATTATAAAGTAAAAGAAGTTCCTACCCAAGTAGTATACTTCGATGAGGTAAGAACTGGAAAAACAAAAGAAAAGGTAATTGGAAATTTAAAATGAAAAAACTCATTTGTCATTGTGGAGCTGTTGAAGCAGAAATAAATTTAGATGGAGATTTAGCTAAAGTAATTAAATGTAATTGTTCTATTTGTAAAAGGAAAGGAGCAATTATGTCGATGGTAAAAAATGAGGATTTTAAAATTGTTAAGGGTGAAGATAAATTAAAACTTTATCAATTTCATACAAAAGTTGCCAAACATTACTTCTGTTCTGATTGTGGAATTTATACTCATCACAATCCAAGAATTAATCCAGCTATGACAGGATTTAATGTTGGGTGTGTTGATGAAATAAATACTTTTGACATGAAAGATGTTCTAGTAAATGATGGTCAAAATCATCCATTAGATAAAAAATAATTTACATGAAACAATTTAGTTTATGCTTTGATAAAGTGAAAAAGGATTGTTTAAAGTTTATAAAGTCACAAGAAACAAAAGCTGATAAATTTAAAAATAAAGAAAAAATGATTAAATCTTTTTTAATTCCACTATGTTTTTGGATAAATAGTAAAGCAGATAAGCAAAACCCCTATTTTGTTGGTTTAGCAGGCGGGCAAGGTACTGGCAAAACGACATCAAGCTCCTTAATCAAGATAATATTATCAAATTATTTTAAGTTGAAAGTTTTTAGAATTTCTATTGATGATTTTTATAAAACAAGAAAAGAAAGAATAAGATTATCGAAAAGAGTACACCCTATGCTTTTAACTAGGGGAGTTCCGGGAACACATGATACTAAAATGATGTTAGATTTTTTTAAAAAAGTAAAAAGTAAAAAGTTTAAAAGACTTAAATTACCAAAGTTCAATAAAGCCGTTGATGACAGATCTAATAAAAAATACTGGTATAATTTAAAAAATAGACCAGATGTTATTATATTTGAAGGGTGGTGTGTTGGTGCGAAACCAGAGAAAAATAATACATTAAATAAAACAATAAATTTAATGGAAAAAAATAAAGATAAAAAAAAGATTTGGAGAAAATATGTAAACCAACAATTGAAATCAAAATACAAAAACTTATATTCACAATTAAGTTGTTTGATCTATTTAAAAGCTAAAAACTTTAATTTGCTTCAAAAATGGAGATTAAAACAAGAGAGGAAGCTTTTATTAAATAGTAAAAAAAATTCAAAACTTAAGATTATGAATAAAGAGGATGTTTTAAGTTTTATGCAAACTTATCAAAGAATTACACAAAACATGTTTAAGAATATGCCACAATATGCATCAATAATAATTAATTTAAACAGTAACCATCAAATTAAAAGTGCAGTATATAAAAATAGATGAAAAAAATTTTATTAATATTATTAGGATCTTTTCTAGTTTCTTCAAACTTGTATGCCGAGAGTTTTTTTTCTGCATTATCAAAAGCTTTTAAAAACAATTCTGAGCTAAATGCTGAAAGAGAAAATTTAAATATTTCAGAACAAGAATTAAAAATTTCTCAAGGTAATTATCTTCCAACAGTTACATTATCAGGATCTAAAAGCCAAGAAGACACAAATAAACTTACCAATCGATCTGGTGGTGATGAATCGATTAATGATGTTGATCCACTAACAAAATCTATTTCTATTTCACAAACTTTAATTGACTTTGGAAGAGGCGCAGAATTGTCAAAAAGTAAAATAGGTTTAAATTTAGCAAAAGCAAAATTAATAAAAAAAGAACAAGATATTTTATTTAAATCAGCTCAAGCATACACAGGATTAGTTTTAGCTAATGAAAAATTAGATATTAATAGAGACAATGTTGAACTCTTAAGTAGACAAGTTGAAACAGATCAAATTAGAGTCGAAAGAGGGCAAATTACTTTATCAGATGTATCCCAATCTGAGTCATCTTTAGCAGAGGCACAAGCAAAATTAATTCAAGCTGAAAATGATTTATTAACTAGTAAGCTGAATTATGAAAATATTATTGGATTGCTTAATGATCCTAAATCTTTAGATAAAAAATCGATAAGAGAATATCCTTTACCAGATAGTTTAACTTCAGCTATTGAACTTTCTAAAAAGAATAATCCAGATTTGATTATTGCACAACTAGAATATGAACAAGCCCAGAAAGATAAAACTATTGCTAAATCTGATCTAGCTCCTAGCGCAAATTTATCTTTAGAGAGATCATATACTGACGATCTAAGTACAACATATGACGAGAGAGAAAAAGATACTCTTACAGCAACAGTTATTTGGCCATTTTATTCAGGTGGTAAAAATTTAGCTTCAATTAATAAAAGCTCAAGTTTAGAGACAAGGTCTAGATTAATTTTAGATAGTGTAACAAAACAAAACCAAACTAATGTTGCTAGTGCTTGGTCAAATTATCAATCAAATAAAAGTTTATTGAATTCGGTTCAGGCTCAAGTAAGAGCTGCAGAAATTGCAAATGAAGGAATTTCTGCTGAATATAATAGTGGTGTCGGCAGAACAACTTTGGAAATAATACAATCCAACTCACTCCTTCTCAATGCTCAAATTTCTCTTGCAGATTCTGAGAGGAACTTCATTCTTTCTCAATTTAATCTCCTCAAATCTATTGGTTTACTTCATAGTGAATACCTAAAAATTAAGTAAATATTCAAATTTAAGCTTAAAATAAATAGATCTTGCTAATGAGAACAAAATGTGTACATTTAATCCATGATTCGATTGTTAAAAAAATTACAAAAAGAGGTAAAAAATGACGAAAAATAACCTAAAAGTAGTTAAATCTACTAAAGATCAAGAAACAGATATTAAAGAAAAGAACAAAGCATTAGATGCTGCGATCAGCCAAATAACTGACAATTTTGGAAAAGGTTCAGTTATGAAGCTTGGTGAAAAAAGAGCTATGGATATCGAGTCGATATCTACAGGATCTCTAAGTTTAGATTTAGCTTTAGGAATAGGTGGATTACCCAAGGGAAGAATAGTTGAAGTTTATGGTCCAGAGTCATCTGGAAAAACAACATTAGCATTACAGGTTGTTGCTGAAGCTCAAAAAGCTGGTGGCATTTGTGCATTTGTAGATGCAGAACATGCTTTAGATCCAGTTTATGCAAAAAAATTAGGTGTTAATACTGAAGAATTATTAATTTCTCAGCCAGATGCGGGTGAGCAAGCCTTAGAAATAGCAGATACGTTAGTAAAATCAGGCTCTATTTCAGTAATCGTAATTGACTCTGTTGCAGCGTTAACTCCAAGAGCTGAAATTGAAGGTGAGATGGGTGATCATCATGTTGGTCTTCAATCAAGATTAATGAGTCAGGCTTTAAGAAAGTTAACGGGTTCAATTTCTAACACAAACACAATGATGATTTTCATTAACCAAATTAGAATGAAAATTGGAGTTATGTTTGGAAGTCCTGAAACAACATCAGGTGGAAATGCACTTAAGTTTTACTCATCTGTAAGAATGGATATTAGAAGAATTGGTGCCATCAAAGATAAAGATGAAATTATTGGTAACTCTACAAGAGTGAAAGTAGTTAAAAATAAAGTTGCACCACCATTTAAAGTTGTTGAGTTTGATTTGATGTATGGAAAAGGAATAAGCAAGATGGGTGAGTTAGTAGACCTTGGTGCTAAAGCCGACATTATTGAAAAATCAGGTGCATGGTATGCCTATAAAGGAGAAAAAATTGGACAAGGAAGAGAAAATGCCAAAGTCTATTTAACTCAAAATCCACAGGTTGCTGCGGAAATTGAAATGGCAATTAGGGAAAAAGCTGGTGTGATTTCTAAAAAGATTGAAGGAAATCCATTAAGTCCTGAAAAAATTGAAAAAGAGAAGAAAGTAGCTGAAAAAGAAGAAGCTGAAAAAGAAGATACTCCTCCTAAAAAAAACTAGAATTAAAGGTCATCTTTAAATTATAAAGGCGCTTATTTTAAGCGCCTTTACCCCCTTATCGTTATCTAGACATAGAATAAAAAAGCTGTATTTTAAAAATATGGCTCAGAAATCATTAAATCAAATAAGAGAAACATTCTTAAAATATTTTGAGAAAAACGATCATAAGATTGTTGAGTCTAGTAATTTAGTTCCAAATAACGATCCAACATTAATGTTTGCAAATTCTGGCATGGTTCAATTTAAAAACGTATTTACAGGTTTAGAAAAGAGAGACTATCAAAGAGCAACCACTTCACAAAAATGTGTAAGAGCTGGAGGAAAACATAATGATTTAGAAAATGTTGGTTATACACCAAGACATCATACATTTTTTGAGATGTTAGGAAATTTTTCCTTTGGTGATTATTTCAAAGAAAGAGCAATTCATTATGCATGGGATTTAATTACAAAAGATTTTGGAATAGATAAAAATAAACTTTATGTAACAGTTTTTCATGAAGATGATGAAGCATTCAATTTATGGAAGAAAATAGCGGGTTTTAGTGATGATAAGATAATAAGAATTTCTACATCAGATAATTTTTGGTCAATGGGAGAAACGGGTCCATGTGGACCATGTTCAGAAATTTTTTATGACCATGGAGATTATTTAAAAGGAGGTTTGCCAGGTACAAAAGATGAGGATGGAGATCGATTTATTGAGATTTGGAATTTAGTTTTTATGCAATATGAGCAAGTATCAAAAGATAAAAGAATAGATCTTCCAAAACCATCTGTTGATACTGGTATGGGTTTAGAAAGAATTGCAGCACTATTACAAGGAACACATGATAATTATCAAACTGATCATTTTAAAAAATTGATTAGTTCTATATCAGATGTAACGAAGGTTGATCAGGTAGATAATAATATTTCAAGTTTTAGAGTCATAGCTGACCACTTAAGAGCAAGCTCATTTCTTTTAGCAGAAGGTGTGTTACCATCAAACGAAGGACGTGGGTATGTACTCAGAAGAATAATGAGAAGAGGAATGAGACACTCCCATTTATTAGGATCCAAGGAACCAATTTTTTATAAAATATTTGACTCCCTTAAAAATGAAATGTCAGAAAATTATCCTGAACTTAAAAGATCTGAATCTTTAATTAAAGAAACTCTTAAAATGGAAGAAGAAAAATTTTTGGTCTTACTTGATAGAGGAATAAAAATTTTGAATGAAGAAATTTCTAAAATAGATAAAGTTTTACCAGGTGAAGTAGCGTTTAAACTATATGATACTTTTGGTTTTCCGCTAGATTTAACTGAAGATATTCTGAAAAATAAATCTTTAAAAGTTGATCAAAATAAATTTGATGACTTAATGAAAAAAAGTAAAGAATTGGCAAAAAAAAATTGGAAAGGTTCTGGTGATAGTTCCGAAGAAGCTATTTGGTTTTCTGTAAAAGATAAAATAGGTCCCACAGAATTTTTAGGTTATGAGTCTAATCAATCAGAGGGAGTGATATTAAATCTTTTAAAAGAAAATAAAGAAGTAAAAAAATTATCATCTAATGAAAAGGGCATCATTATAACTAATCAAACCCCGTTCTATGGAGAGTCGGGAGGCCAGCTTGGAGACCAAGGCACAATAGTTTCAGGAAACTCTGTGTTTGAAGTTGAAGATACACAAAAAAAACTTGGAGATTTATTTATACATTATGGATCAATTAAAAGTGGTGAAATGAAAATAAAAGATGTAGTAGAAATGAAAATCGATATTGAAAGAAGAAATAATCTTAAAGCTTATCATTCAGCAACACATTTACTTCATGAATCTCTTAGAAGAACTTTAGGTAAACATGTGATGCAAAAAGGTTCATTAGTTGCACCAGATAGACTAAGATTTGATTTTAGTCATATGAAACCAATTACAAGTGATGAATTATTGAAAATTGATAAACTTGTTAACGAATATGTTGAAGCAAATACTGAAGTTACAACGAGAATTATGACACCAAAAGCTGCAATTGATAAGGGTGCTTTAGCATTCTTTGGTGAAAAATATGGAGAAGAAGTAAGAGTAGTTTCAATGGGCAAAGATAAAGAAACATACTTTTCAACAGAATTGTGTGGTGGAACTCATGTTCAAAATACTGGAAATATTGGTAAATTTAAAACGATTAGTCAGACCTCTATTGCTGCAGGTGTTAGAAGAGTTGAAGCATTAAGAGATAAGCAATTAGAGGATTTTATTAAAAACAAAGAGCAATTATCAAATTTATCAACTCAAAAGGATGAAGAAAATATAAAGGAATTATCATCACAAATAATTAAGTTAGGGGGAGAACCAAATATAGATAATAAAGATCTTAAAGAGCTAATAAAAAATCTTACTCGACAACTTGAAAAATTAAGTGTCAGCTCTGTTCTCCAAGATAAAACAAAAAATATTATTAATGATGAAAAAATAAATGGTGTAAAAGTAAGATTTCAAAAAGTTCAAGATTTACCTCCTAAAGATTTAAGAAAATTAGTTGATAGCGGAAAAAAAGAACTAGGAGAAGGGATAGTCGTTGTATTTGCAAGCATAGACAATAAAGTTGGGCTTGCTGTTGGTATAACAGAAAAGTTAATTAATAAATATGATGCAGTTAAATTCGCTAAATTAGGATCGGAAATCGTTGGCGGCAAAGGTGGAGGTGGAAGAAGAGATTTTGCTCAGGCTGGAGGTCAAGACAAAAACAAAATTGACGAAGCTCTAGAAAAAATAAAGGATTTAATTTAGTTTATTTTTTAAATTATTGTCTATTACATCTAAAAATTGATTAGTAGTAAGGTATTTACTAGATGGACCAACTAGTATTGCTAAGTCTTTAGTCATCGATCCACTTTCAACACAACTAATGCAAACTTGCTCTATTTTTTTAGCAAACTTTATAAGTTCATCGTTCCCATCTAATTTACCTCTATGTGCCAATCCTCTAGTCCAAGCAAATATTGATGCTATTGGATTAGTTGATGTTTCTTTACCTTCTTGATGCATTCGGTAGTGTCTAGTTACAGTTCCATGAGCTGCTTCAGCTTCCATAATTTTTCCGTCTGGTGTAAGCAATGTACTAGTCATTAAACCTAGAGAACCATAACCTTGAGCCATAGTATCTGATTGAACATCACCATCATAGTTTTTACACGCCCATATATATTTACCGCTCCATTTCATTGCACAAGCAACCATATCATCTATTAACCTATGTTCGTAAGTAATCTTAGCTTTGTCAAATTTTTCTTTAAATTCTTTATTAAAAACTTCTTCAAATATATCTCTAAATCTTCCATCATATTTTTTTAAAATAGTATTTTTGGTAGAAAGATAAACTGGCCAATTTTTTATTAGAGCATAACTAAAACAAGATCTTGCAAAGTCTTCAATTGATTTATCTAAATTATACATTGAAAGTGCTATCCCTGGACCAGTAAAATTAAATACTTCATGTTTTATTTCCTCTTTACCATCTTCAGAAGTCCATTTAATTTCCATCTTTCCTTTACCAGGAACTTTAAAATCAGTTGCTCTATATTGGTCACCAAAAGCATGTCTTCCTATCACAACTGGGTCTGTCCAAGAAGGAACTAACTTAGGAATATTAGAACAAATTATTGGTTCTCTAAAAACTGTTCCCCCAATAATATTTCTTATAGTTCCATTAGGTGACCTCCACATTTTTTTTAAATCAAATTCTTTTACACGAGCTTCATCAGGAGTGATGGTTGCACATTTAATACCAACACCAATTTTTTTAATTGCATTGGCAGATTCTATTGTAATTTGATCATCAGTGTTATCTCTACTTTTCATCCCAAGATCGTAATATTCGATACCAAGGTCAAGATAAGGTAAAATTAATTTGTTCTTGATGAAGTCCCAAATAATTCTAGTCATTTCATCGCCGTCTAATTCTACAACGGGATTTTTTACTGTGATTTTGCTCATTTATGTGAAATATATCTTATTAATTGAATTTCGTAGTTTTATATACATATTAATCGAAAATTATCAATTAGAAGAACATGTTTAGCAAAATTTTTCCAAAACTCCATTCAGAAGGTTACAAATTTTTAGTAATAGCAGTTGTACTAACAATTGTTCTTATTAGTTTTAGTAACTTTTTAGGTTTGTTAGCTTTAGTACTTACTGTTTGGGTTTATTATTTTTTTAGAGATCCAGAGAGAATTATTATTGAAGATGACAATTATTTAGTAAGTCCAGCTGATGGTGAAATAATTAAAGTTGAGGAAGTTGATGGTCCTAAAGAATTAGGATTAGAAAAAAAAAGATTTAATAAAATTAGTGTTTTTATGAATGTTTTTGACTGCCATGTAAACAGAACTCCCTGCAAAGGCCAGATAGAAGAAATTTTATATAAACCGGGAAAATTTTTAAATGCATCTTTTGACAAAGCCAGTGAGGATAATGAAAGAAATTATTACAAAATAAAAGATACGCAAGGTAATGAAATCATTGTTGTCCAAATAGCAGGACTCATTGCGAGACGAATTGTATGCGAGTCAAATAAGAATCAAGAATTAGCACAAGGAGAAAGAATTGGAATGATAAGATTTGGTAGTAGAGCAGATGTATATTACGAAAACTATCAACCATTAGTTAAGATAGGTCAGCGTGCAATCTCTGGGGAAACCCTTATTGCCAAGAAATAAAAATGCAACAACAAAAAAATAATTTAAAGGTTATAGCTGATAAAAAAAATGCAAGAATGCTTTTGCCAAATATGTTAACTCTCTTTGGAGTTTGTATTGGATTAACATCAATTAGATTTGCTTTGGATGGAAAATTTGAATTTGCAATAATTGCAATTATATTTGCAGCTTTAATAGATGGTTTAGATGGACGGATTGCAAGATTAATTAGAGGAACATCAAAAGTTGGAAAAGAATTAGACTCCCTAACTGACATGATAAGTTTTGGAGTAGCACCAGCATTTATCATGTACTTTTGGAAATTAAATACACTTGGAAGATTTGGTTGGTTATTATGTTTGATATATGTAATTTGTGTAGCATTAAGACTAGCAAGATTTAATGTTAATTCTAATCAAGAGCCGTCTTGGAGAGATAATTTTTTTGAAGGAGTTCCATCTCCCGCAGGGGGAATTTTGGTTTTAACTCCTTTAATTTTAAGCTTGAGTGGTCTAAATTTATTTCAAATCAATTACGATATTTTAGTACCAATTTTTTTTATTATTACCTCATTTTTATTAATAAGTAAGTTTCCAAGTTATTCCTTTAAGAAAATAGTAATTCAAAGAAAAACTACAATTTTTTTATTATTTGGAATAGTTTTATTTTTTGGTTTATTGTTGATTTACACGTTTAATGTTATTGCAATAAGTGTGTTAATTTATTTAAGCTTATTACCAATAAGTTTCACTCATTACCAAAGATTAAAAAAACAAAACATAAATGAAAAAATTCAAGATGATGATGATCTTGAAGATGTTCTTTAATGAAAAAAAATGTAATTGTTTCACTTGCTGATGCTAATTATTACCCTTTATTAAATGAGCTTGTAGACTCTATTAGAAAGTTCAAAGAAAGTGAGAATGTTGCAATTTGTATTTTAGATGCCGGTCTAGAGGAAAAACAAAAAAAAATACTTCTAAATAAAGTTGATGAAATAAAACCAGCTGAGTGGGATATTGAAGTTCCAGGTTATAAAGTGAAAGATAAGGAGTGGCTTAAAAGTCAGGTATCGAGGGCATTTTTACCAAAATACTTTCCAAATTATTATAAATATTTGTGGATCGATTGTGATGCTTGGGTAAATGATTGGCAATCTGTAGAGCTTTATTTTAAAGCCTGTGATAATGGTAAACTTGGAATTACTCAAACCATAGGACCAGGTTATAGAGTTACATCTAAAGTGAATTGGTTATTTGGAAAACTAGCAATAATTAAGTCACAAAATTTTAAACATGCTATTAAATCTAAAATTGGCTATTCAAAAGCTCGTAAATTAGCTTTTGCACCTCATATTAATATTGGAGTTTTTTCCTTAGAGGCCAACTCACCAGGGTGGTCTTCATGGCAAAAAAATTTGTTACAGACTTTGAAAGCTGGTAATATTTTTGGATCAGAAGGACTAGCTATTAATATGTCAGTTTATATTGATGATTTAAAAACAGAATTTTTACCTCTTAACTGTAATTGGATAACAAGCAATCTACTTCCAAAATTTAATGAAAGTAAAAATACATTTGTAGAACCCTTTTTACCAAATTATAAGATAGGAATAATGCATCTTGCTGCAGGAATTTGGAAAGATGGCAAAGACATGAGGATGAACAAAGATATCAAAATTAAAATTGAAAATCTCGAGGGTGGATTTTTAGAAAAAAGTTTGAGATTTAATAATTAATTGAAAAAAAATAAAATTTCAAAAAATTGGGTTAATAAACAAAGAAGAGATACCTATGTTCGTCAATCTAAAGTTGATGGATACAGAGCTAGATCTGCATATAAATTAATTGAAATTGACGACAAATTTAAAATTTTTAAAGGGGGTTTAACTGTAATTGATATTGGTGCAGCACCAGGTAGTTGGTCACAATATGTCTCAAAAGTAGTAAGAAACGGAAAAATCATTTCAGTAGATTTAAAGGAAATGGAACCAATTAATAATACTACTCAGATCAAAGGTGATTTTACAGATGATAGAATTCAAGAAGAAATCAAACAATTATTAACAAACAAATCTGATATTGTTATGTCTGACATGGCTGTTAATACAACTGGTATTAAGAATATAGACTCCATTCAAACAGGAGAATTATGTAAGAATGCAATGATTTTTTCTAAGGAAGTGATCTCAAATCATGGTTTTTTTATTTCAAAAATTTTTATGGGTAGATCTTTTAATGAAATTATTGATTTGGGAAAAAAAATTTTTAAAGAGGCCAAAGTATTTAAACCAAAATCTAGCAGAAAAGACTCAAAAGAGAGTTTTATAATTTGCAAAAATCTTCGATAGACCCTTTAAAAATAAAAGGAATCATATATAAAAGATTATGGATCCTATAAAAGAAGCACTTACCTTTGATGACGTTACATTAGCCCCAAAATACTCTGAAATTTTGCCATCGGAAGTTGATACAAGTATTAAGCTTACTGAAAATCTTAAATTGAAAATTCCATTATTATCGTCAGCAATGGACACAGTAACTGAAAGCAAAATGGCAATAGCCATAGCTAAAGTTGGAGGTATCGGTGTAATTCACAGAAACTTAGATATTAAAAAACAGATTAAAGAAATAAAGAAAGTAAAACAAAAAGAATTGTTAATAGGAGCAGCAGTGGGTGCAGGTCCAAATGAACTTAATAGAGCAAAAGAAATTCTTAAAGAAGGAGTCGATTTAATTGTGGTAGATACTGCTCATGGTCATACAAAAAAAGTTTCTGAAGTTGTAAAATTGATAAAAAAAATTAAAAATAAAAAAACTGCACTATGTGCAGGCAACATAGCAACTCCAGAAGCTGCTAAATACTTACTAAATTTAGGAGTAGATATTATAAAAGTAGGAATAGGACCAGGGTCAATCTGCACAACACGTTTAGTTGCTGGAATAGGAGTACCTCAACTGAGTGCAATTCTTAATGTTAGAAATGGAATTAGAAATAAAAAAGTAAAAATTATAGCCGATGGAGGTATAAAATATTCTGGGGATTTAGCAAAAGCTTTTGCTGCTGGAGCAGATGCTGTGATGATAGGATCATTATTCGCAGGAACTGATGAAGCTCCTGGAAAATTGATTAAAAGAAATGGAAAATATTTTAAAAGTTTTAGAGGCATGGGTTCAGTTGGTGCAATGAATAAAGGATCAGCTGAAAGATATTTTCAATCAAAACAAAAAGATATTTCAAAATATGTGCCAGAGGGAGTTGAAGGATTTGCAAAATACAAAGGTGACGTTGGAAGCATCATTTATAAATTAATAGGTGGATTAAGATCCTCAATGGGTTACCTTGGGTCTAAACAAATAAAATATTTGAGAAATAAACCAAAATTTGTAAAAATAACTAAAGCAGGTTTTTACGAGAGCATGGTTCACAATGTTGATATAATAAAAAGTGACACAAAATATTAATGATTAAATTTTTAAAAATATCAATTTTTTTAATTTTTCAATTAAGTTTTAATAACATTTCTTTTAGTAATGAAAGTTTTTTTAATGAAGGAGTAAAGTTATTTAAAGATAAAAAGTATGATGATGCAAAGTTTATACTTGAGAGAAATATAGTTTTTGATCCAAAACATGCAAATTCATATTTGTATTTAGCAAAAATTTATAAAGAACAAGATGAGCCAAAAAAAGAAGAAAAAAATTTAAAAACAACTCTACTAATTGACCCTGCAAATGAAGAAGCAATTTTGATGTTGATGGAAATTGGTATAAAAAAAACTAATTATTCTCAAGTAAAAGAATTATCTGAAAGATTTACAAAGGTATGTAAAAATTTATGTAAAGAAAATAAAAAAATTTTACAGGATTTAAAAAATTTAGAACCAAAAAATGAGTCTTGATTTAAATCTAAACAAGATTTTAATAATTGATTTTGGCTCACAATTTACACAATTAATTGTTAGAAGAATCAGAGAACTTGGAGTTTATTCTGAACTTATTAGCCATAAAAAGATAAGAAGTTCTCAAATCAAATTTAATACAAAAGGAATTATTCTATCAGGAGGTCCTTTAAGTGTTCATCAACTAAATAGCAATTTATTTGATAAAAAAATTTTGAAACTTGGAATTCCAATTTTAGGTATTTGTTTTGGTCATCAAATTTTATCAAAATTTAATGGTGGCAGAGTAAAACAATCAAAACATAGAGAGTTTGGGCTAGCCAATATTTACAAAAAAAATAATAGTTTATTGATTCAAGATTTCTTTAATAAAAAATCTAAAAAAGTTTGGATGAGCCATGCTGATCAAGTTTACAAACTACCAAAGGAATTTAAAGTTATTGCTTCAAGTGAAAACTCAAAATATGCTGTGGTTGAAAGTACTAAAGAAAAATTTTTTGGTGTACAATTTCATCCAGAAGTAACTCACTCCGAAAATGGGAAGAAAATTTTTAGTAATTTCATATTTAAAATTTGTAGAATTAAAAAAAATTGGTCTCCTAAGGATCAAAAAATAAAGTTAATTAAAGAGGTAAGACAACAAGTTGGTAATAACAAAGTCATTTGCGCTTTGTCAGGAGGGGTTGACAGTAGTGTTGTTGCTCAACTATTGAATAAAGCCATTGGTAAAAAACTATATTGTGTTTTTGTAAATACAGGCCTTTTAAGAAAAAATGAGGAAAAACAAGTTGTCCAAACATTTAAAAAAAGGCTGAAAATTAATTTAATTTATGTGAATGCTGAAAAAGAATTTCTTAGAAAATTAAAAAATGTATCAGATCCAGAAAAAAAAAGAAAAATTATAGGAAACTTATTTATTAAAATATTTGAACGTTATTCAAAAAAGATTAAAAATGTTAAATACTTAGCCCAAGGAACCCTCTATCCAGATTTAATAGAAAGTAAATCTGTTACTGGTAGCCAAACCTCAAAAATTAAATCTCATCATAATGTAGGTGGACTACCCAAAAGAATGAAATTAAAATTAGTAGAACCATTAAAGTTTTTATTTAAAGACGAAGTAAGAAAATTAGGATTGGAATTAAATTTAAATAAAGAAATAATTTCTAGACATCCTTTTCCTGGCCCTGGTTTGGCAATTCGAATGCCAGGGATAATTACTTCAGAAAAGATAAGGATACTAAAAGAAGCAGATTTTTATTTTATAAATTCATTAAAAGAAAACGGGCTTTATGATAAAATTTGGCAAGCTTATGCTGCGTTACTTCCTGTAAAAACTGTAGGTGTTATGGGTGACAACAGAACATATGAATATTTATGTTTGTTAAGAGCTATTACATCAGAAGATGGTATGACTGCTGATTTTTATGAATTTAAAAAACCATTTATTCAAGATATCTCAAACAAAATAGTTAATAGCATTAGAGGAATTAATAGAGTAGTTTATGATGTAACCTCAAAACCCCCAAGTACTATTGAGCTAGAATAAAAATGAATAAAAAGATTGAAGATCTTATCAAAAAAAAAAATAAATCAAAAATAGTTTGTCTTACAGCTTACTCAAAAAAAATTGCATCAATTTTAGACAATCACTGTGACATTGTATTAGTTGGTGATTCCCTCGGCTCAGTTCTTTATAGTTATAAATCTACCAAAGAAGTAACTTTAGAAACTATGATTAATCATTCTAAAAGTGTGAGACTTGGTGTTAAAAAATCAGTCATGATAGTTGACATGCCATATAATACATATCGAAATTCTAGAGAAGCGTTAAAGAATGTAAAATTAGTAATGAAAAAAACAAAATGTGATGGAGTTAAACTTGAAGGAGGTAAGAAAATTATCTCTATAATTAAAAGTCTAACCAAAAATAAAATACCTGTAATGGGTCATGTAGGAATTTTACCTCAAACAGATAAAAAATTTAGTTTTAAAGGAAAAAAGAAAAAAGAGGTTAATAAAATTTTAAACGATACAAAACTTTTAGAAAATGCTGGTGCATTTTCAATTGTGCTAGAATGTGTAGAAACAAAACTTTCAAAACAAATAACTGGAAATATTAAGATACCAACAATCGGAATAGGCTCATCATCAAATTGTGATGGTCAGGTATTAGTAATTGATGACTTAATTGGGATGAGTGGTAGCAAATTCAAATTTGTTAAAAAATATATTGATGTAAGTAAAATTATAAATTCTGCAGTCAAAGAATATAAAAATGAGGTAAAAAATAAAAAGTTTCCTAAAACAAAACACTCTTTTACAAATTAGAAATATTAACCCATTGTAAATGGATCAGTCATTGGCTTTTCTGACGAATTATACCATGTTGTCTTTATTCTTGTGTATTCCTTTATAGATTCTATACCTGCTTCTTTGCCATAACCACTATCTTTTATACCTCCAAATGGAGCCATTGGAGAGATTAATCGGTAAGTATTAATGAAAACTATACCAGCACGTATAGCTTTAGATACTCTTAAACCTCGAGCAAAGTTAGAAGTATAAACTCCAGATGAAAGTCCATATTTATTATCATTCATTTTACTTATTACTTCATCTTCTTTCTCAAATTTCATAACTGATAATATTGGACCAAATAATTCATTTTCTGCTACAGGAAGATTGTGATTTTTACATTCTATAATTGTTGCTGGAAAGTAGTAACCTTTATTTGAAACAGAAGATCTTTTTCCCCCACATCTTATTTTTCCTCCTTGTTCAATAGTCGCTTTAATATTTTTTTCTATATTTTCTAATTGTTTGAAACTATTTAAAGGACCCATTTGTGTATCTTTTTCCATGGGACCACCTAATTTTATTCTTTCGGCTTTAGAAATTAATTTTTTTAAAAATTCATCATAAATACTTGATTGTAAATAAAGTCTAGATCCTGCAATACAGCTTTGTCCACTAGCTCCAAATATTCCTGCAGTGATTCCATTCAAAGCATTTTCTTGATCAGCGTCATTAAATACTACAACTGGACTTTTGCCTCCAAGTTCCAAACTTACTTGAGATAAATTTTCTGCAGAATTTTTAACAATATGTTTTGCAGTTTCAGGTCCACCTGTGAAAGCTATTCTTTCTACCAAGGAGTGAGTAGTTAATGCTTTACCACACGGTTCACCAAGTCCAGTAATTATATTAATAACTCCTTTTGGTATTCCAGTTTTTTCAATTAATTTTGCAAACTCTAAAAGAGTAACTGGAGCAAGCTCTGAAGCTTTAATTACAACTGTGTTACCCATTGCAAGAGCTGGTGCAAGTTTCACTGCTGTTAAGAGCATTTGAGAGTTCCAGGGAATAATTGCAGCCACAACACCAATAGGAATTCTTGTTGTTGTAACTTGCATATCAGGTTTATCTATTGGAACGACTGTACCTTCAACTTTGTCAGCTAAACCTGCAAAATAATCATAATACTCTGCTATATAATTCGCTTGAGTTTTTGTTTCTCTATAAAGTTTACCTGTATCAATAGTTTCTATTTTTCCAAGGTGTTCCGCATTAGCTCTAAGTTGATTGGCAATTAATTTTAAATACTTTGCTCTTTCTCTTGGGTGAAGTGTAGACCAATTATTTTCAAAAGCTTTTTGAGCTGATTGAACAGCTTTATCCACATCTTTTTCATTAGCCTCAGGAACAGTCGCCCAAACTTCATTATTTTCAGGATTTAATGTTTCAATTTTTTTTCCAGACGATGAATCTACCCATTCACCATCAATATACATTTTAAAATCTTGAATTTTTGACATCTAATTTTTAATAAAATTTTTAATTTTCATATTAACATCATCTACACATTCTATACTACAAAGATGTTTTCCATTTCGAATTTCAATATAAGTAGAATTAATAAGGTCTTTAACCAATTCTTTAGACATTACTGGAGTTGAGCCAACATCATCTGAACCAGTCATTACTAAAGTTTTTCTATCTATCTTTTTAATGGCTTCAAAATCATCATTATGATTAGCAAATAGCTCATAAGCTTTAAGGAAGTTTTTGTGATCCTTTGGTTCTTTGTTTAAGATATTCATAAACAAATCATAAGTTTGCGGATTATTTTCAAGATATTTGTCACTAAACCATCTTTTTAAAGCTTGTTTAGATATTGGTTTATTTAATTTAGCTTGATTATATCTGTCTAGTACAAGAGATCTTTCTTTATCAGACCTTTTATAAGTAGTGCCAATTAATATTAATTTTTCAATTTTTTTTTGAAAACGGGAAGAAAAATCTAAAGCAATCAAAGAACCTAAAGAAAAACCTATAAGATTTACTCTATCTATCTTTAAATGATCTAAAAGTTCCAAAAGTTGGTTAGAAAAATCTTTAAGAGTTAACTTATCTTTATCGCATGGTGTCTTTCCATGACCTAATAAATCATAAGTTAAAGTTGAATATTCATTGAAATAACTTACTTGATAATTCCACATTTGATGATCAAGACCAACTCCATGAATAAATACAAGAGGGACAGTATCTTTTTTATTTAGTAAATAATAATTTTGATTTGGATCAAAACTTAGAGACATTAAATTATTTGGGATCTAATCCCATTTCTTTCATATCTTGATAACGATCCCCGGTTCTTGCGTGCGCTCTACCACTTGATGCACCTCCAATTGCTATTATAATTTCATCTTCAAATGGTGCATCATGAATAGTAAATTCATGAGTTAAATAATATGGTCTTAAACCAGAATCTGTTTTATGCATCATTGGAATAGATATTTTGGATCCTGCAGGTCCTCTAGTATTTGTAAAACTTAAATAAGAAGTACCACCAACAGCATCTCTAAATCTATTTCCAAATCTTAAAGTATGAATAAAGGCTGAAGCATGTTCTATTTCACCATTCAAACCTACAGTTCCAGCTTTTCCATAAGCTAAAATTTTTTCAGGTGAACCTATTTCTTTAATTAATTCTGGGACCAATATATCACCGAGTTTTGGAGCTAAATCTAAAATGATTGGTTTTAAATCTTCAACAAATCCTTGTCCTGCCCAAGGGTTTTTAAAAACAGCTGCTACTGAAACCATCAAAACTGGTTCCTTTGCTTCTTTTCCACCTTCAATGAAAGTTTTATCAACAAATTTTGTAAACTTTCTAAGCTTTAAATCCATTAACTTGCTTTTTCTATATCAGAAGAGTCTAGATTTATTTTTGGAATTACCTCGTCATTAAATAATTTGATACTTCTCATGCAAGCTTTATGATCAATACCAGGAAAGTTAGACCAAACTTGAAGATTCTGTAGATTTAACTCAGATTTTAATTCATTAATTTTATTAACAACATATTCAGGAGTACCAAATAATAAATTTCTTTTATGAAGAAAATTATAGTTTAATAAATCTAATTTATGTTTTGTTTCAGGCAGTTCTTCACCAGGATCCATATGATTGCCTAAGCCCCTCCAATGACAAACCCATTTCATATAATTAATAATATGTTCACCAGCCATTTTTTCTGCCTCTTCCATACTTTCAGCAACAAACATATCTCTCACTAAAGATATACCTTCTCCTAATGGAACATCTCTATTTTCAGCTTTTGATTTTGCGTCTCTATATATCTCAAATCTTTTCTTAAGAGCTTTAACAGTTGGTATCCACATAATTGTATTTAAACCATTTTGTGCAGCCCACTCAATTGATCTAGCACCATCAACAACTTGCCATATAGGAGGATAGGGTGATTGTTTGGGTTTTGGAACAATACTTATTTTCTTTATTTCATTTGTTTTAGTATCCAAAAATTTTTCACTCGGAGGGCTCATGTCATGTTGCCAAACAAAGTTCGGTGATGGATAAGTGTAAAATTCTCCTTTATGACTAAAAAATTCTTCAGTCCAAGCTTTTTTCATTATCGTTAAAGACTCTTCAAATAATCTAAAGTTTTTAGCTTGATCTTTTAGATCAGCTTCTTTATTCATATTAATTGCTTCTCTTCCATAAATTCCTCTTCCAATACCAACATCGACTCTACCACCAGATAATTGATCAAGTAATGCTATGTCTTCAGCTAGACGAATTGGGTTATGAAATGTAATTACATTACAAGCTTGGCCAATTCTAATTTGTTTAGTTCTAGCTGCCGCATCAACACCCATCATCAATGGGTTTGTGCAGGCTTCCATTCCTTCATGATTAAAATGATGTTCAGTATACCAGATAGAATCCCAGTTGTTTTCGTCACAATAAGTTGTGATCTCTTTAGTTTCATCTAACAATTGATTGTAGGGTTTATGATCCCAGTTTGTGGTATTGCAAAAATATCCAAATTTCATTCGAACCTCCTTAAATAATTAAATCTAAGACGATTGATCCCACTTTCGTATTTTTTAAATATCGACGAGTTATGTATCGCTCAAACAAGACTGTAATTTAACTAGACTATTTAATCAATATATATTTAATCAAGTTCTAAATGAAATTAACTAAGATAGAACCAAAATATCTAAAAAAGCATAATCCAAGGGTAGGCTTAATTACTTTGGCTAGTGACTTTAGAATCGAAAAAGATTTCAATAATGTAATATATGGTAAGGACATAGATTTATATTGTAATAGAATCCAATGTTACAATCCTTTAACAAATGAAACATTAAAAAAAATGGCAGATGATATTCCAAAAGTTACTGAAGATATTTTGCCAGATCAACAATTGGATTGTGTTGCTTATGGATGTACCTCAGGAACAATAGCTGCAGGGTATCAGTCAATTTTTGAGAAAGTAAACTCAGTAAAACCAAACACTAAAGTTACAACACCAATAACATCAGCAATAAATGCGTTAAAAAGTTTAAAAATAAAAAGATTATCAATTTTTACTCCTTATACAGATGAGATAAATCAATCGGTAATTAATTATTTTAAAAAAGAAAATATAGAAATTAATGAACTTTCTTATTTCGACATAGCATCTGATCTAGAAATCGGAAAAGTTGATCCACAACATGTATACGATACACTTAAAAAAATAGATTTAACTAAAAGTGATGCTTTATTTGTTTCTTGCACTGCATTACCAGTACTCTCTGTAATTGCTGAATTAGAAAAAAAAATTAGCAAAATTGTTTTGTCAAGTAACCAGACTTTAATCTGGGATACTCTAAAAGAAATTAATTATAAAAATAAAGTTGAAGGTTTTGGCGAATTATTTAATAACTAAACTATGAATTTTACTAATGAAGAATACAAATCAAGATTAAAAAAAGTTCAAGCTTCAATGCAGAAAAAAGGTATTGAACTTTTAATCTCACAAGACCCATCAAATATGAATTACTTGACTGGTTATGATGCTTGGTCATTTTATTATGCTCAATGTGTAATAGTGCATGTTAATGCTGAGGAGCCGATTTGTTTTGTTAGAAATCAAGATGCTGGTGGAGCGTATATTAAAACCTATCTTAAGGATGAAAATATAATTAAATATCATGAGAAATACATCCATACTTGGCCACTACATCCCTATGATGCACTTGCAGATCTTATTAAAGAAAGAAAGTGGGATAAACTTTCTGTAGGATTAGAAATGGATAGCCATTATTTCACAGCATATTGTTATGAAAAAATCAAACAAGGTTTACCTAATGTAAAAATTCTAGATTGTGAAAGATTAGTTAATTGGGTGAGAGTTGTTAAATCAGATGCAGAAATAAAATTTATGAAGGCAGCAGCTCAAATTACTGAATTAGGAATGAAAAAAGCTTTTGATGTTATTAGTCCCGGAGTAAGACAATGTGATGCAGTTTCAGAAATTTATACCACATTAATAAAAGGAACACCTGAATTTGGAGGTGATTATTCATCTATAGTTCCAATGATACCAACAGGAAAAGGTACATCGGCTTCACATTTAACTTGGTCAGAAGATAAATTTGTGGAGGGAGAAGCTACAATTATTGAATTATCAGGAGTTAATAAAAAGTATCATTGTCCGATGGCTAGAACAGTTTTACTTGGCAAACCAGATCAAAAGAAAATTGAGACAATGAAGAAAACAAACGAGGCACTTCAAGCTGGTATTGATCAAGTAAAACCAGGTAATACTGCAGATGATGTTGCTCAAGCATTCTGGAAAATATTAGACAAATATGGAATTGAAAAAACTTCAAGAACTGGGTATTCGATTGGTATTGGTTATCCACCAGATTGGGGAGAACATACTTTAAATATATCTAAAGGTGATATGACAGAATTACAACCTAACGTTACTTTTCATATGATTGCAGTCATGCAATTTGGAAATTGGGGAGTTGAAGCATCTGAAGCAATAAGAGTTACAGACAAGGGTTATGAATTATTCTGTAATTTTTCTAAAGAACTTCATATTAAAAGCTAGTTATTAAAGGTTGATATTTATTCCTACAAATGTTTTAAATTCATCAAATTATTTCAATGAATAAAGAATTCGTTAAATTTGACAAAGTAGATAAAAGTTATGACGGTAAGATACTCGTTGTAAAAGATCTACAATTAGACATTGAAGAGGGTGAGTTTGTAACAATGTTAGGACCCTCTGGATCAGGTAAAACTACTTGTTTAATGATGTTAGCAGGATTTGAAACACCAACTCACGGTGAAATTTATTTAAACGGACGAGCCATATCAAGTATTCCACCCCACAAAAGAGGAATAGGAATGGTATTTCAAAATTACGCTTTATTTCCACATATGACAGTTTATGAAAATTTAGCATTTCCTTTGAGAGTAAGAAAAATTCCAAAAGATGATGCGGATAAAAAAATTGATAAAGCATTATCAATGGTATCTTTACAAGGTTTTGCTGACAGGATGCCAGGTCAGTTATCTGGAGGACAACAACAAAGGGTAGCAGTTGCAAGATCTTTAGTATTTGATCCACAGTTAGTTTTAATGGATGAACCTTTAGGCGCCTTAGATAAAAATTTAAGAGAGAGCATGCAGTATGAGATCAAACATATTCATGAAAGCATTGGAGTAACAGTTGTTTATGTTACTCATGACCAAAGTGAAGCTCTTACAATGTCAAATAGAATTGCAGTTTTTAATGATGGAAAAGTACAACAACTTTCAAGTCCTGACGAACTTTATGAAAAACCAGTAAACTCTTTTGTTGCAGAATTTATTGGAGAAAACAATACCTTCGCGGGTGAAGTTTCAGATATTTCAGGTGGAAAATGTAAAGTGAAGATAGCTAATACAGAAATATTAGCAAACCCTATTTCAGTAAAAGGAAAAGGTGAAAAAACAAAAATTTCTTTAAGACCTGAAAGAGCTTTAATTAATCCAAGTGATAAAATGGATAACATTCATTCTGGAAAAATAGAGGAAGTCATTTATCATGGAGATCATACTAGGGTACGAATTAATGTACTGGGCAATAATCAATTTATTCTAAAAGTTCCTAATAGTTCTGCTAATATGGATATTAAACTTGGGAAAGATATCAAGATTGGCTGGAACAGTGAAGACGCCCGAGCTTTAGATCCTAAGTAATAATCAATCAAATATACAAACAAATTAGGTAAAAAGGGCTGTTGACTCTCTTAATTGATCTTGTTGTAATCTGTTTTTATAAAAACGTTTAAACGGAGGAAAAATGAGAACAATTGGTAAATTATTACTAGCCATTTCTTTTGCTATCTCTGTAACTACTTCAGCATTTGCAGTAACTGCAGTGTCTTGGGGTGGAGCTTACACAGAGTCTCAAAAGTTAGGTTATGGTGATCCTACTGCTAAGAAACTTGGTATAGAAATTAACTGGGTTGACTATTCAGGTGGATTATCTGAGATCAAAGCACAAAAAGAAGCTGGCGCAATTACGTGGGATATTATTGACGTTTTTGCAATGGATACTATCACTGGATGTGACGAAGGATTATTTGTTGAATTCGATTTTGACAAAGATTTTCCACCTGCACCAGATGGAACTCCTGCAAGTAAAGATTTCTTTACTTCAATGCCAAGTAAATGTGCTGTAGGAAATATTTTATATTCTTGGAACTACGCTTATAACAAAAATAATGTTAAAGGCACTCCAAAGACTATCAAAGATTTCTTTAACACTAAAAAATTCCCTGGAAAAAGAGCTATCTACTCAAGCGCTTTGACTAACTTAGAAATCGCTTTAGCAGCAGATGGAATCAAACCAGGAAAAGGTGGAGCAAAAATCTACAAAGCTTTAAACACTGAAAAAGGTGTTGAAAGAGCTATGAACAAGATCAAAGAATTATGTACAGATCCACAAGGTGGATGTGTATTTTGGTCTGCAGGTGCTCAACCGCCAGAACTATTAGTTTCAGGTGAAGTTGTAATGGCTACAGGTTGGAATGGTAGATTCTTCAATGCAGAAGTTGGAGAAGGTGCACCAATCGTACAAGTATGGGATGGACAAGGTCTTGACTACGAATATTTCGTTCAAGTTAAGGGTGGACCAAACGATGCTAATGGTAAAGCTAAGAAAGCTTTAGCTATGATGACTAGTACAGAAATGTTAGCTGGAAGTGCAAAATATATTGCATATGCTCCTTGGAGAAAATCTTCTATAGCGGTTATGGAAGCAGGAGAGCCTTGGTATAAAGATGGTAAGACTAATATGGTACCACAAATGCCAACTGCACCAGCAAACACTAAAAACTACTTCTTAGTAGATCCAATTTTCTGGGCTGATAACGGCACAGAGCTTGGTGAAAAATGGGAAGCTATGAAAGCTGGTCTATAATTTAAGTTTTATTAAACTTAATTATATATTATAATTTAAGGGCGGTTATTTGATAGCCGCCCTTTTTATTTATGAGCTCAGAAACAAAACAAATTTTAACAACTGATGGAATTCCTTTAGAAGTAAGTCTTAAGAAGGCCGAAAGAAGAAACAAAATAAAAGCCTTTTTACTTGTTGCGCCTTTACTATTATTTTTAATTATTACCTACGTATTTCCAATTGGTGAAATGCTAATGAGAAGTGTCGATGATAAAATGGTAACTGAAATGCTTCCTAAAACATTTAAAGCAATGGAAAAGTGGGATGGAAAAGAGTTACCAGAGGAAGAAGTTTTTGCAGCTTTTCATGAAGATTTTCTAAAATTAGTAGAAGAAAAACGTGAGGGTAAACTATCTACTCAGCTTAATTATACAAAAAATGGATTTAAAAGTATTATTAAAAAACTAAGAAGAAAATCAAAAAATTTTGAAGAAGGAAATTATAAAGAACAAATAATGGCAGTTCACAAAAGATGGGCTGATGTTGAATATTGGAATGCAATTAAACAAAGAGCTCCAGCAATTACTGGTCAAAAGTATCTAAAAGGTATGGATATGTATAAAAATGAAACTGGAAAAATAGTTAGTGTTTCTGAAGATAGAAGAATTCATAGGATTTTATGGCTTCGTACATTGGAAATCGCATTCTTTGTAACACTGTTTTGTTTTTTGATGGCTTATCCAATAGCTCATTTGTTAGCTACTCTACCCATGAAGTACAGTAACTTACTAATGATCTGTGTCCTGCTTCCGTTTTGGACATCGTTACTTGTAAGAACTGCCAGTTGGATGATTTTGTTACAACAACAGGGGATTGTTAACGATTTCTTTGTTGGAATAGGTTTGGTCGCTGATGATGCAAGACCTGAAATGATGTACAATAAAACAGGAACATATGTTGCAATGACACAGATTTTGTTGCCTTTTATGGTCTTACCTCTTTATAGCGTTATGAAAACCATTTCACCAAGTTTAATGAGAGCAGGAAAATCACTAGGTGGAACGCCAATCGTTGCTTTTTGGAAGGTTTATTTTCCTCTAACAATTCCTGGTATTGGAGCTGGTTGTTTGTTGTGTTTTATATTAGCAATTGGTTATTATATTACACCCGCCTTAGTCGGAGGTGCTTCAGGTACTCTTATAAGTAACCAAATTGCTTTTCATATGAAGAGCACTCTGGATTGGAGTTTTGCATCAGCAATGGGTTTAATGTTGT
>JACWEK010000049.1 GCA_014653535.1 Pelagibacterales bacterium SAG-MED43 | reverse complement strand
GGATCTACTGACGAAGGCAGCTCATTTGAATATACTCAAGAAAAAGCTCAAATTATTGAGAGCAGAATAATTAAATTATTACAAGCAAAGGATAGTCCATACGAAAGAGTAATTATGAGAGTTCCAGGATTTGGTAAGTCTGCAACAACTTATAATACATTTATAATCATTGCGTTATTAGATGAATGGAAAAATAGAGAAAAAAGTAGCCAAACAGTATTGAGAGAAGCTATCGGACAAGTTGTTTCTGTTCCAGAAACTTTTGCTTTCCCAATATCCCCTCAAGCAATTAGGGTTTCAAGCTATAACAAGCCAGTTCAAATGGTAATCTACGGAACAAGCTACGAAGAGCTTGAAGAAATACAAAAAAATGTTTTGCGTGAATTAAGAAAAAATAGAAATATGTCTCGAATAGAAAGTGACTACACAAAAAATAAACCAGAAGTTAAATTAATAACTAATAAAAATAGAGCTAACGATTTAGGAGTATCGACAGAAAATATAGGCAGAACTTTAGAGACACTTTACGGAGGCAAAAGGGTTACTACTTTTAGTAAAGAAGGAAGAGAATACCCAATTATTTTACAACAATACCTTGCAGATAGAAGGGATAAAGACGGTTTATCAAAAATTTTTGTTAGGTCAGAGACAACTGGAAAACTTGTTTCAGTAGCAAGTTTAGTAGAATTCAAAGAAAAAGGTACAGCGGAAGTACTACCTAGATACAACCGTCAAAGAGCAGTTACAATTTCCGCAGCACTTTCAGAGGATTATACATTATCGGAGGCAATAAATTATTTAGAAAACGTCATGGTGAAAGTTGCACCTCAAAATCAAATTACTTGGAAAGGTAAATCTGAGGAATTAAAAGAAACAACTAATGAAATATATTTAATCTTTGCTTTAGCATTGATCACAGCATATTTGGTGATGGCGGCAACGTTTAATTCTTTTGTGCACCCTTTTATAATCATTTTAACAGTTCCACTTGCAGTCTTTGGTGGATTGGTCTTTATTTTATTTTTAAATAGTTCGATAAATATTTTTTCTCAGATTGCATTAATAATACTGATCGGTATCTCAACAAAGAATAGTATTTTAATAGTTGACTATACAAATCAGATAAGAACAACAGGTGTTAAACTGCAAGATGCAATACTCAAAGCATGTCAACTGAGAATAAGACCAATTATTATGA
>JACWEK010000048.1 GCA_014653535.1 Pelagibacterales bacterium SAG-MED43 | reverse complement strand
ATTATATGCCCCAGTAATAAATGCAATTTTAATTATTAACTCTGTATTTTTAAATGAAGTATTGCTTAACTCGTTAAGTTTAGATCAAATAAAATCAAAGATATATTTTAATCCAGAAATATTCATAGTGGAACGTTAAGTAGATTAAAATCTATAGTTGGCTTACAAAGAACTTCTATTGGTATGTTTCTAGATTCTATCTTAGAAGGATTTGCTAAATATGCATCACACGATGATTATAAAAAAGCCGAAGTGATAGTTAAATTAGATTTAAAAAGTGGTCATTCAGATATTTGGGAAGATTATCAAAATGGAGGTGATTATCCCCCGGAGTTTGATAAATTATGTGAATATATAATGGAATGTTTAACTGGTCTAAAACAATAAGAAAACATTATGCAAAAAGTTAAAGATTTAAAATCATTAGAAAAATTTTCTAAACTGTATAAAGAATATAAAATTTTAAATTTTGATATTGGAGAAATAAATAAAGAAGATTTTGAATTTAATACGAAACTAATACTATCTTCATTACAGCATCTTTCATCAATTATTGAAGAATTTGACAGCACTACACCAGCAACGCAAATCACATTTCAAGTTATAACCGAAGGTTTTGTTACTGAAAAAGAATTTACTGATGTACAGCTTAATGTTAAGAGATGGCAAGAAGTGACCAAACTAAGTGATGGTTCTGAACAATTAAATAGAATTCTTTCAATGTTAACTGGTTCTCACTAATATATTAAAATATATCACGACTACTTGATTGATACACAATCCATACACACTCTATACACAATCAAAGCACACTATAAGCACAGTCAGAACAGAAATTTAACTTTTTGAAAAAATTTAACGTTGATTTTATTAAATGATGGTGCCCCCGCACGGATTCGAACCGCGGACCTATTGATTACAAATCAATTGCTAAAGTTTAAATAAACATTTGTTTGCAACAATAATCTTTAAATAATTTTGACTTGGCAACAATCTGACAACAATGGTAGAGTTTTAATAATGAGAAAAATTTTCGCACTGCTAATTTTAACTTTATTAATTAACACAAATGCAATTTCAAAAGATTTAAGGGTAGCTTATTTTCTTGAATGGCCTACTCCAAATCTAGAGGATAAAGGCTTAGGAGTATTTGATAGAGAATTAGGTGCAAGGGTTTATTGGAAAAATTTCTCTACTGGAGGAGATATGTTTAA
>JACWEK010000047.1 GCA_014653535.1 Pelagibacterales bacterium SAG-MED43 | reverse complement strand
ATAAGACCAATTATTATGACATCTTTAAGCACCATGATTGCGATGTTACCACTAGTAATAGGAAATATTGGGCCAGGTGCGGGAGAGGGATCGAGATTAGCTGTTGGAGGAACTATTCTTGGAGGAATGATTATTTCAACTTTTTTCACATTATATGTAACACCAACAATGTACTTAGCATTAGCAAAAAATACAAAACGTATTGATGCGGTAGATATAGAGCTTAAAAAACAATTAAATTAAAAAACAATATATTTATTAGTAGATAAAGAATTCTTACAGTCAGATAATTGTTTTTTATAAATATTTGACTGTTTTTCTACTCTCTTTGCTAAATTGATAACTTTCTTATTACTTTTATAATTTTTATAATTTCCCCACCCTTCATGGTAGGCAATATACTGTTTGAAAGCATCTGTTTTTGAAACTTTTAAAATTTTTTCGGTTTTTGTCGTATACCAACCAATAAAATCAACACTATCTTTAAATCTTGTTCTGGTTGCAAACTTATTTCCTGTTTCAGTTTTATATTGTTTCCATGTTCCTTTAACTGCCTGAGAATAGCCAAATGAACTCGAGGGTCTTTTATAAGGGACTATTTTAAAAAGTTTTTGTCGAGGGGGTTTCGCAAGCCAATCAAAACCTGACTCCATTTTGATAATTGCAAGTTGTAAATAAACTGGTGTACCCCATTTCTTCTCTGATTTTTTTGCATGCTTGTACCATAAATACCTTTCATCAAATATTGAACAACTATTCGATGTATTTGTGGGTATCGAAGAGCATGCATTTACAAACAATAATAAAATTAATAAAAAGTTAATTCCTAGTTTCTTCATATCTTTTAAATAAATTAAAAAGTATTATTGTGAAAATGACACCTGCTAAATTTCCAAATAAATCTTGATATTCAAAGCTTCTGTTTGGAATAAAATAATGCATTATTTCTAATATCACAGATAAGACAAGCAAGTATATTGTTAAAATATTTAAATATTTTGAATTTTTGTAAGTATAAAATCCTATTAATGAAAGAATTAAAAAAGAGTAAAGATGATTTGTTGAAATCAAAAAATCAGGTGTAATTTGTAGCTGGATTTTACAATTATTAAAAATTATACAGCCTAATAAACTACCAGGAAATAAATATTCCAACATCAAAATAAAATTGCTTGAGTAAAAAATAATTTTATATTTTGAAAAAAGATTAATCATGTTAAATATAGTCTTATTTATCATCGTAATCTAAAATATAAACAATGAA
>JACWEK010000046.1 GCA_014653535.1 Pelagibacterales bacterium SAG-MED43 | reverse complement strand
GAATTTATTATAAATATTCAGGATTAAGCTTATTATTAATCATATAAAGAAGAATTATTGAGCTTAAAATATATACCCCAGAAACAATAGCAATTTGTTCTATGCTGAAGCCATAATCAATCAAAATTCCAAATAAAGCAGTTCCAAAAGCAGTAGCAAAAACCATTAGTGCTGTAGTTAATGCTTTTATCGATCCAATATATTTAACACCATATATTTCGGCCCATGTAGAAGAGCCCAAAACATTGGCAAGTCCATTAGTTATCCCTATCATTCCAAAAAATAAAAACGATGAAATTTGAGAATTAAAATAAAAAAGTACAATAGTTGCTAAAAATAATGGAATATTCATATAAATTAATAATCTTCTGCTTGAAAATTTGTCTATTAAAAAACCTGCAATAAATAATGTAATTACTGAAAATATTGAATAAGCCATAAATGATTGTGCAATTATATATGGACCCCATTCCTTTGATGTAGTTATAAAAGATTGATAAACAAATGAACCTGTTGCGATCCATGGCATAGCTAACATGGTCATGGATATAATATAAAATCTGTAGTCTTTTAAAACTTCAATTCTTGTCCATTGTCTAATTTCTTTGGTGCTATTGGAGCTATTAGACTTTTCTCTCGTGTCAAGTTTAACATCTTTTACCAAAAGGTAGGATACTACGGGCAAAACAATAATAACTAAAATTGATATAGATAACCAAATATCTCTCCATTCAATAAAAGTTAACAAAAAAACAATTAAAACTGGTAATGAAAATTCAGCCAGAGACAAGCCTAACCATCCAGTACTAAGTGCTCTGCCTCTGTTCTTTTCAAAAAAACGTGAAATAGTTGTTGAAGCTGTATGACTTGTTAATCCTTGGCCCGCTAAACGCATTAAAAAAATTGCAATAAATAAAAATATAACAGATGAAATTTTAGAAAATATAAAACATGAGGCTGAGAGAAATATAATTACATATGCTGCAAATTTTAGAATATTTACATCATCTATTTTTTTTCCAATCCAAACTAAAACTAAACTACTTAATAAAGTAGCTGATGCATATATTGAGCCAAATTGTCCATGAGAGATAGATAAAGCATCTCTGATACTGGAATTAAACAAGCCTAAAAAAAAACTCTGTCCAAAACTTGAAAAAAATGTAAAAATAAACCCAAATATAATTACTTTTAAACTTAAATTCTTAAACATATAAAATTTTTATGGCTAGTAATGTTTCTTTCATAGGTCTTGGTGTAATGGGTTACCCAATGGCTGGTTATATATCAAAAGCTGGACACAATGTAACTGTTTTTAATAGAACTAAAT
>JACWEK010000045.1 GCA_014653535.1 Pelagibacterales bacterium SAG-MED43 | reverse complement strand
TTTTTAGTTCGTTTAGCGGCAGGTGTTTTAATAGTGGTAGACTCATCAATAGCCATTAAAACTTTATGTGAGTTTAAAAATTTATAAGCAAACTTAACACCTTTATCTGTAGACAGAGCTTCAACATTCATAATTAAAATATGTAAAGCTGTTTCTATTTCAAACAAAGAATTTAATTTTTCTTCTTGGCTTTTTGTAATATTCGGTTGCCACAATACAGTCACATTTTCTATGTGATTAGGTAAGTGTGTTGGAAGCTCTTGTTCATACCAAGTTTTTACAACACCTTTTGGTGCAATAATTAAAGCACCATCCACTTTACCTTTGTCGTACAACATTGCTAAATTATCTATTAGCACTTTTGTTTTACCGGTACCCATTTCCATAAAGTATGCAAAATTTTCTTTATGCCATGACTTTTCTAAAGCAGTCAGTTGATGCTTATATGGTTTTGTCTTAAATTTATAATTCATATTTTTCTTCTTTCTGGGTTGACATATAATCCTACATGCACTATATGTCAAGGCATAATGTCAGAAAGTACGAAATACGAAAACTTAAAAAATAATTATGTGTCTACTGTTTATGTAGTACAACATATTCCTGGAACACAAGCAGGTAATCCTAAAATAAATATTATAGGTGCCTCTCAATATGGACAATTTAAATTTTTATTACCGGAATTTTCTCAAATGATTTTTTCTCCTGGTCCACTTATTTATAAGTTAAGAGAAGGATTAAAAAATTATAAACCAAGAGATTATTTATTACTCACAGGAGATCCCGCAATAATAGGAGTTGCATGTTCTATTGTATCTGACATTACAAATGGTAAATACAAAGTGTTAAAATGGGATAAACAAGAAAGAAAATATTATCCTATTGAAATTAATCTATACGAGAAAGGAGAAGTAGATGACAATTGATTTTGAATCAGATCAACAAGATGCAATGAAAAAGACTGAGGGTATTAGCTCTCTTGCAGATCAAGTTGAAAGACTAGAGGGTGTGTCTTCAGAAATAGAAGATGCAGAGGCTAGATTAAAATTATTAAAAAAGAAAAGAGATCATATATCGGGTGAAGTAATACCCACTATGATGTCTGAGATGGGACTTGCAGAACTAAAACTGCATGATGGATCTCATCTAAAAGTTTCAACGTCGTATCGTGCAACCATAACGGAAGCAAATAAAGAAGCGGCGTTTAACTGGCTTCGTAACAATGGACTGGGTGATATTATTAAGAATGAGATCTCGGTAGCATTTGGTCGTAACGAAGATAACAAGGCAGCATCATATGCTGAACTTGCGAAGGGTCACGGGTTCCAACCAACAC
>JACWEK010000044.1 GCA_014653535.1 Pelagibacterales bacterium SAG-MED43 | reverse complement strand
CTAATACTGAAAATTTAAGAAATTTTCATGACGAAGGAAAATTGCAAGACTTATTAAAAAATATTTCAGAAAAGAAAAAAAAATTTAAAGACAAATATACCTATAGTAGTAAAAATTTCGCCTGATATAAGTGAAATACAAATAAACTTAATTTCCGAAATTCTCTTAGAAAACGATATAAGTGGAATAATCATTTCAAATACATCAGAGTCATCAAGAGAGGTGTTGAAAGATATTCAAAAACATCAAAAAGGAGGATTGTCTGGAAAAACCTATTGAGAAAAAATCAAATATTTTAATAAATAAGTTTTATAATTTATTTAAAGGAAAAATTAAGATTATTGGGGTAGGAGGAATAGACTCTGGCCAATCGGCTTATGAAAAATTTTTATTAGGTGCAGATTATATACAATTATATACTGGTATGGTATTTCAAGGTCCAAATATAGCTGGTAGTATTAAAAAAGAGCTAAAAGAATTATTGATCAGAGATGGAGTTAAGAATTTTACCGAAATTATAGGAAATAAAACTCTTTCTTAAATCTAATAAACTTGACGACATCAACATCTAACCTTATATAGGCACTGTTATTATGTCAAAAAAATGCGAACTTACTGGTAAAATTCCTATGAAAGGTCATAATGTTAGTCATGCTAACAATAAGACTAAAAGAAGATTTTTGCCTAATCTTAAAAAAGTAAAATTCACTAGTGAGTTAATGAAAAGAAGCCTTAAATTAACTGTTAGCAATGCTGGAGTAAGATCAGTTGATAAAAAAGGTAGTTTTGACGAATACTTAAAGACTGTAAAAAATAAAAATTTATCTACAAGACTAAAAAAATTAAAAAAAGGAATTTTAATTAAATCTCCATTTAAGAAAAAACCTCTAGCTAAATCTGCATAATGAATAAGTTTTTTTTATTTCTCTCATTTTTAATGGGAGTTGTTGTTTTATCTTCAAATTATCTAGTTCAATTTCCAATTCAATATTATGGACTAGAAGAAATATTAACTTATGGGGCATTTAGCTACCCTGTAGCTTTTTTAATAACTGATTTAGCAAATCGATCTTATGGAAAATTAGTTGCAAGAAAAATTGTTTATATTGGTTTTGCAATAGGAATTAGTTTTACTCTTATATTCTCAACAAATTTTGCAGATTTAATTTCAGTAAGAATTGCAATTGGATCTGGAACAGCCTTTTTAGTCGCTCAACTATTAGATGTCCAAATATTTGATAAATTAAGAAAAAGAGAGTGGTTCATTGCTCCTTTAACATCATCCTTAATTGGATCTACAGTCGATACATTTTTGTTTTTTTCAATATCATTTTATGCAACGGGTATTCCT
>JACWEK010000043.1 GCA_014653535.1 Pelagibacterales bacterium SAG-MED43 | reverse complement strand
GTCCTTCATGAACATTAAGAAAAAAACCAACCCCATGACCAGTTCCATGTGCATAATCTAAATTATTTTGCTTAAGATATTTTCTGGCTCTTAAATCAATTTTTTTACCTACATTGTCTTTTTTAAGATCTGTTGTTGCAACTGCAATATGACCTTTCAAAACATAAGTAAATATATTTTTGATATTACTACTTGGTTTTGAAAAGCAAATTGTCCTAGTAACATCCGTTGTACCATATTTATATTGACCTCCAGAGTCACATAAAAAAATATCTTTATTATTTATAGTTTTACAATTTTTTTTATTTGCACGATAATGAATTATTGCTCCATTTTTCCCTGATCCAGCAATAGTATCAAAGCTAGGATAAAGAAAATTCTTATTCATCCGTCTAAATTTTTCCAGTTTATTTTGTGCAACAACTTCTGTAATTTTTTTTTTATTTATATTCTTAATCCAATATAAAAATTTCGTTAAAGCAACACCATCTGAAATATGAGCCTTCTTCATGTTACCTATTTCTGTTTTATTTTTTATTGATTTTAACAAATAAGTTGGATCTTTTTTATTTAAAATTTTAAATTTAGATTTAATAATATCTTCATAATAAATTGAGCATGAATTTTTATCAATTATAAAACTTTTACCTTTTAGTTCTAAGATTTTTTCTGGTAATTTTTTAAGATCCATAAATTGTTGCGGTTTAATAATTTTATCTTTTAAAAGTTTTTTACATTTTTTTATTTCACTAATTAAAAATATTTTTTTAGTTTTGCTGACTATTAATCTACAATTTGGTATTGGACTATTGGGGACATCTTTACCCCTAATATTTAAAATCCATGCAACATTTTCTGGTGCAGTTATAAAAATAAAATCTGATTTATTATTTTTTAGGTAATTAGCAATTTTATTTAATTTAGAGTTTGAACTTTCACCAACAGTATTTCTATTTAATGAAAAAAAAGTGGTTGAGTCGTTTATATTTATTCTATTAATTTGATCGATTAAATTTTCTTTAATAAATTTGATTTTATTATTTTTTAGAAAGTATCTTTTAATTTGTTGATATGTAAATAATTTTGGATCTAAACCTAATTTAAGATTTTTAAAGATATTACAATTTAGTAGTTTATCAAAATTTATGATCTTAAAATTTTTTCCAGACTCAATTTGACTTTGAATAGTGTATCTACCATCAGTAAATAAATAATTTTCTTTCTTTAAAATTACAGCTAAACCTGCTGAACCACTAAAATTTGATATAATTTTTAATCGATTGAATTTTGAATATTCAGTGAAATAATCATCGTTTTTAGGAATAATATATCCATCTATATCATATTTCTTAAATTTTTTTCTTAATAT
>JACWEK010000042.1 GCA_014653535.1 Pelagibacterales bacterium SAG-MED43 | reverse complement strand
CCCGGAACATCCGGATATTACCCTTGAAATAGACAAACTATTAACTGATATGTCAACAGCTGAAGAGAAGTTGGCAGTAATGGAGCTACATTATGGCGAAATTAAGACAAAAAAAGCTGTGCTATAGGGATCTAGAAAGTTTTAAAAATATTTTTAAAAAAAGTAGCAAAAAAAAGTGTACTTTTGTACTTTTGGTCTAGAAGTGTTGGTATATATGACTTTAGGGTGGACAGATCATGGTACAGATTATGTTTAGGTGGACAGATTATTTTGTACTTACAGATGCCCTACGCGCGCGCGAGTCGTTTTTTCTAAAATTTTTTAAACTTTTTAAATCCCTATATGCTATAGAGTATTATGCCTAGAAAAAGACGTAAAGCTGTTAACACTGAAACCACACCAGACATACCTTTTCAAAAAGTCAGAGTGGAGTGGGTCGATTGCGTAAGTGACTCTGGCTGGGCTAATGAGAAAGAGTTTGATAAGATGAAACTATCATATCCTGTTAATGAAGGTTGGTTGTACGAAAAAAATAAAAAATTCATAAAATTATTTGCAAGTTATGATAAAGATGATGATGGTATAACTTTTGGTGATAGGACTATGATACCTACTCCATGGGTTACCAAAATAACCAAACTATAGGGAGCTGAACATGTCATTACAAGATGCTATCAAAGACACTGTAAAAGATATGATCGAGAACAATGAAATCGAAATTAAAGTCGAGGACGGCGAGATCGTATTATCTGTTGCAGATCAATCAGATGAAGATGACGACTCTGAGGAGTAGTCGATTCGAGGGGGTGAGTCTTCGGACTCACTCTTTTCAGGAGTCACGTTAATTATCTGTGAATAGTCGTTTAAAATTTGTTTCATCTTTGCTTCTAATTCTTGTTCTGACATATCTTCTAGTTTACCAGTTTTTATTATTTTTCTGTCTATGTATAGTCCTGCTGCCTTTCCACGATTTGCTTCAGCGTTTACAGCAGAAGAGAAAGAGCCTTTCTTCAAAGCAGCTTCTCTAAGTCTACCAAGCTCTGCAATGTGCCCTTCGTAAGTCACTTCATGTTTTCTAATTCTTTCTTCTTTTAACTCACCAATATATTTTACAACAAGTGGTGATAGTTTTGGATTGCATAATTCTGATCCTTCTTGTCTTGCACGTTTAGGTGAATAGCCTGCCTTTAATGCTGCCTCTGACTGTGTCAGTGGTCCATTCTCATCACCGAATACTAAGAACTCAGCAAAGCGTTGTTGCATTTCTGTTAATCTCTTTGGAACTCCCATGGTTGACAATTTAAGGTAACTATCCTATATTGTCAAGTGATGAAAGATGATCGAGGCCCAGCAGATTTAGAAAGAGTTATAAAAGAACTCAAAGAAGTAATTGAAGGTCATAAGATGTTACACGAA
>JACWEK010000041.1 GCA_014653535.1 Pelagibacterales bacterium SAG-MED43 | reverse complement strand
TTCTACTAGATTTATATTTCAAAATTTAGATAGAGTAATTTTTTTTGATAACAACTTAAATCTTATAGGAGATACAGATACATTAGATCTTGATCCTAGATCTTTCTCAACAAGAATAGATGAAATTGAGTTTGAAAGTTTAAATGAAGAAAAAAATGAACAAAATATTGAAGAAAAAAATATTAATATTGATCAAGAAAAGTCAGTATCGTTAAAAGACATTTTAACAGATTATTCAAAATCAGACAAATTTGGAAATCCATATACTTTCATTCAGGAAAATTTTAATCAGTTTAAATTAACGACCATAAAAGATGTTGAAAGAGGTGGATCAAAAGTGGGGTATTTGGCAATAACAGAGATCGCCAATGATATTAAAACTGCAACAGATGAGAGAAAAGCTTTTGTGATCAGAACAGCTATATCTGTTGGATTTGTAATTTTAATTTTTTCTTTTGTACTAAGTAGATATTTTATCAAACCTATTCAAAATTTAGTTCGTTATACAAAGCTTATTAAAGAAAAAAATCAGGCCAAGTCAAATATTGATAATTTGAAGAATAGAAATGATGAATTAGGTCTTCTTTCAAATTCACTTGAAGATATGACAAATGAACTACAAAAAAGAGTTACTCATGCTGAAAATTTTTCTACAGATCTTGTTCATGAAATCAGAAATCCTTTAGCATCCTTAAAGAGTGCTTCAGAAATTTTACAGGATACGAATGATAAAAATCAAAGATTAAAACTGATATACATTCTTAGTCATGATGTTCAACGTATTGAAAGATTAATTACAGATTATTCACAAATGTTAAAAGATGAAGTTGCTCTGAGTAAAGAAAAAATGAACAAGATAAATATTGAGCCAATTATACAGTCTGTTGTAGACGATTATAACAACATTCATAAAGTTAAAAAAGATATTGATGTAAAATATGAAAATGATGGAAAAGAAGAATATTTTATTAATGGTATAGAAAATAGAATAGAACAAATAATTGCTAACTTATTAGATAATTCTATATCTTTTAGCAAAAAAGGTTCTAGTATTTTTATTAATGTTTCAAATACCTTGGAAAATAAAGTTTCTGTAAAAATAATTGATGAAGGAGAAGGATTTAAGGAAAAAGATACTTCAAAAATATTTAATAGATTCTATAGCAACCGACCTGATAAATTTGGTGAACATTCAGGACTAGGATTAAATATCGTTAAAAACCTAGTAGAATTACACGATGGAGAAATTGTAGCATCTAATCGTATGGATACACTTGGTGCAATGATTGAAATAAGATTTCCTAGTATTTAATCTAATGTTGATTAAATATAACTTAACGCTATAAATTTTGTTATGGAAGATTATAAAGTTAAAGATATTTCACAAGCTGATTTTGGCAGAAAAGAAATTTCTATTGCAGAGAGCGAAATGCCAGGTTT
>JACWEK010000040.1 GCA_014653535.1 Pelagibacterales bacterium SAG-MED43 | reverse complement strand
ACAATGCATTTATTAAGAGCAGAAAAAGGTTTTATAATTGTAGGTCAAGATACAGATGGAACAATGACACCTATTGATCTTCAAATGGACTGGATTGTTAGTAAGAAAAAATATGACTTTATTGGAAAAAGATCACTTTATAGATCTGACACAATGAAAGAAAATAGAAAACAATTAGTAGGTTTATTGACTGAAGATCCAAATATTGTTTTAGAAGAAGGTGCTCAAATTGTTTCTGAATTAAATCAAAAACCAGTTGAGATGATTGGTCATGTAACATCAAGTTATTTCAGCCCAAGTCTTAATAAATCAATTGCATTAGCGGTTGTTAAAAACGGAAAAAATATGAGAGGTAAAAAACTTTTCATTCCAATGGAAAATAAAAATATTATTGTCACAGTTTCAAATACTATTTTTTATGATGAAGAAAATAAGAGGATAAATGCTTAATTATAAAACTGCAACAAATGGAGAAATTAATTACAATGGTATCGTTGTGAAAGAAATTTCACCCACAATGAAATTAAATTTAAGAGGTAAAAAAAGAGAATTCTTTACAAATATAGGTAAAAATCTAAATATGCTTCTTCCAACAGAAGCTAATACCTCAACAATCAGTGATAAATTAACAGCTATTTGGCTTAGCCCTGATGAATGGATGATAGTTACTAACGATGAGGTGAAAAAAGATACAAATGAATATCAGCTAAATGAAATACTTTTTAATGATATATCCAAATCAAGTTTAGGTGCTATAATTGATGTTACAGATCAATTTGTTCAATTAGAAATCAAAGGGAAAAATATCTACGAAATATTTTCTGCAGGAAGTCCATTCAATTTTACTGAATTTAAAGATAAAAAAGGTTCATCTGTGCAAACAATTTTAAATCATATAGATGTTATAGTTCACAATAAGGGAGATCAAATTGTTAATTTATTTGTAAGAAGGTCTTTCGCTCAACATCTTTGGTCCTGGATTAATGACAGTGCTTCAAGATTATAAATTTAATTTTTTCTTCTAAAATCCCATGGCATTTCAAATTTGCCTTGCCAAATACCAAGTTTATTATTTTTTGCATTCATTTCATCTGAAATGTATTTTTTAGAATACTTTCTATAAGCTACTGCATATCCGTTTGATACTAACCAAGAATTAAGATTTTGGTTTCTTTTATAACATTCTCCAATAAGCCTATTATATCTATCAACATCCTTTATCTTACATTTTATAATTTGATTATTTATTTTTTTAGTTAATTTATTAGTAGAAACTTGTCCACATAAGTAGCTCTTGGTGAACGAAAAAACACTAATTGTTAGGTAAGGCTTTTTACATGTTTGTTTTTTTTCTGGAGCATCTATCCCATGTAACCTAATTTTTTTATTACTTATTTTAATTGTATCTCCATCAATAATTTTTGCAAAACCAGTAATTTCCTTAATTTCT
>JACWEK010000004.1 GCA_014653535.1 Pelagibacterales bacterium SAG-MED43 | reverse complement strand
TTAGCTTTGCTTTTTCTTTTTGTTTCTTTTCTCTTTTTACTCTTCTTTCTGCTTTCATCTAAAGATGAAAATAGATCTTTAGTAATAAAAAGTGCAGATATTGAGATTTCTAATTCAGAAAAAAAAACAAAAAAATATATTCCACTTTCAAAAAGACAAGACAAGCCAGACTCAGCTTTATGGTTAATACGACAACATAATATTTTAAAAGACTCTCAGATTGCAAAATTGGTAGGCATTACAAAAAACTCTGTAACAGCTATTAAAAATAAAAGTTATTGGAATTATAATAATTTAAATCCAAAAGATCCGGTCGCATTAAATCTATTTACTCAAAAAGATCTGATTGATGCCATAGAAAAAGCAGAAAGAAGAGTAAAAAGAGAAAAGAAACAAAAAGAAAAAGCAAAGCTAACTCAACAAACATCTAATTAGTGAATAAAATTAATAGACATAAAATTGTAAAAGTGCTAATTACACGCTTTTTTGGAGGTAGTTATTAAAATAGAAGTTAAAGATAATAATGTTGAGCAAGCTCTTAGAGTTTTAAAAAGAAAACTCCAAAGGGATGGGTTTTTCAAGGTTATAAAATTAAAAAACACTTATGAAAAACCGTCTGAAAAAAAAAAGAGAATTCTGCAAGAAAATATTAAAAGAGTAAAAAAATTAAATAAACTTAAGAATAGAATTTAGTTATACCGCGGGGTGGAGCAGTCTGGTAGCTCGTCAGGCTCATAACCTGAAGGTCGGCGGTTCAAATCCGTCCCCCGCAACCAAATTCTCTAAATTTTAAAATTAGATTTTTTACTATCTTCTAAAAAAGCGCTGACAGTCTCTTTTGTCAATTGATCAAAAGACTTTCCAAATTTTTCTATTTTCTCAATTATAGATGGCGGAATAGTGATTATATGGCAGCCTAATTGTTTTGCTTGTAAGAAATTATATGGCTCTCTTACGCTTGCCCATAAAATTTCAACGTTTTTAAATCTTTTGGCAAGTTTTATACTTCTAACAAATTCAGGGATAGGATCTTTTCCTGTATCTCCCGCCCTTCCTGCAAATATCGATATAATTACTTTTGTTTGCTTGTTGATATTCTGTAATATTTTTTTAGTTTGTTTTGAAGTATAAACCGCTGTGATATTAAGTTTTACATTTCTACTGTTTAAATGTTTAATTACTTTACCGGTAAACTCATTTTTAGAGTTTATTACTGGTACTTTCACATAAATATTTTTTCCCCAACTATTAATTTCTTTGCCCTGTTTAATCATAGACTTTTGATCATCTGCAAAAACCTCTAAAGAAATAGGCTTATTTTTTAATATTTTAATTATTTGTTTTGAATAAGATTTATAATTTTTAGCTCCTGCTTTTCTCATTAAGCTAGGATTAGTGGTGAAACCTTTGACAACTTTCTTTTTACTAAATTTTTTTATTAGAGATAAATCAGCAATATCACAAAAAATTTTTGTATTCATAATAGATTTCTAATAATGTTTTAATAAATAATCAAAGTATTTATTTGTCTGTTCCATAATAAGAAAACGATTTAATTTTTTTTTCGCAATACTATTTTTTTTTAAAGCCTCTGAATAATTATTAATAGAATAAATAATCTTTTTAGCTAATAACTTTGGTGATTTTATTTTCACAAGATATCCACCTTTTCCATTAAGTAATATTTCACTAGGGCCACTATGACAATCAGTTGATACACATGGCGTATTATGATTTATTGCATCAATTAAAACATTTCCTAAACCTTCGTATACAGAACTTAAAATAAATAATTTTGCTTGCTTAAGATAGGGTGAGGTATTATTTACCCAACCTTTAAATATTACTCTTTTTTTAATTTTTAAATCATCAACTAATTTCTCTAATTTAATCTTTAATTTACCGTGTCCCAATATTAATAATTTATATTCTTTGTTCTTTTTAGAAAAAAAATAAAATGCTTTTAATAAAGTTTCATGATCTTTTTGTTTTTGCAATCTTCCAATGGTAATTAAAAATTTATCTTTTTTATTTTTATTATGGTTTATCTTAGCTAAATAAGGGTTATAGATAGTTGTAATCTTTTTTTTATTTAATATGAAATATTCTAAACTTTTTCTAGAACCATTTGAGTTTGTAATTATCCCATCAGCAAAATTATAAAAAAAATATTTTAACAATAAAGAAATAAAAGAAAAAAATTTATTATCTGAGTATAAAAATGAGTAAATTGGATTTTCAGAATTTCTAATCACAATTTTATTTCCTTTAAAGAGACAAGCTATTATAGCTGCAACATTACTTTGCATGGAATGTATTATGTGATCTTTGTTTTTATTATTTAAATAACTTAACAAAACAATTAATGCATTAATTGCAGATAAATATCTTGAATGAATAAATGGAATCTTTATTTTTTGGGTAACCTCAATAAATTTAATTTTTTTTAAATTTATTTTTTTCTTTGCACTTTTTGAGCTAATTAATGTGATATTAAATTTTGTGTTTTTTTTTATTAAGTTTTCTAATATTTTTTCTACACCTCCTCTTTCAAATGAGGGATAAAATAATATAAGATTTTTGTTCATCAATACTGAAAATTTCTAAAAATAAAATTATTAAATATCTTAATCTAAATTTTTAGTAATTTCTTCAGTCATTTTTTTGGCATCTGCAAATAGCATCAAGGTATTGTCTTTATAAAATAAATCATTGTCAATTCCTGCATATCCAGGTGACAAACTTCGTTTTACAAATAAAACTGATTTGCATTTTTCAACGTCTAAAACTGGCATACCATATATAGGACTCTGTGGATCCGTTTTTGCAACTGGATTTGTTACATCGTTAGCACCAATTACAAAAGCAACATCTGCATTTGCAAAATCACTGTTAATTTCCTCAAGTTCAAACACTTCATCGTATGGCACGTTAGCCTCTGCTAATAATACATTCATATGTCCTGGCATTCTACCAGCAACTGGATGAATGGCATAAGACACTTTAATATCATTTTTTTTTAATGTATCGACCATTTCTCTTAATGCATGTTGTGCTTGAGCTACTGCCATGCCATAACCTGGAACTATAATTACAGAAGATGCATTTTTCATTAAGAATGCCGCGTCATCTGCATTTCCACTTTTTACAGGTCTCTGCTCTTTGTTTTTATCCCCTGCAGATTGTTCTGTTGCACCAAAACCACCTAGTATTACATTAAAGAATGATCTGTTCATTCCTTTACACATTATATATGACAAAATTGCACCTGATGAGCCAACTAAAGCACCAGTGATAATTAAAGCAGTATTTTCTAAAGTAAAACCAATTCCAGCTGCTGCCCATCCAGAGTAAGAATTTAACATAGAAATCACAACAGGCATATCCGCTCCACCAATTGGAATAATGATTAAAAAGCCGATTAAAAAAGAAACTGCAATTAATATCCAAAATAAATTGGATGATTGAGTAGAGCATAAATAAACAGTTAAAATTATAATTGAAATCAGTATCAGTGCATTTAATATATGTTGGCCTTTAAAAGTTATAGGTGCACCTGACATTATCCCTTGTAGTTTTAAAAATGCTATAACAGAGCCTGAAAAAGTAATTGCTCCAACAGTAGCTCCTATTGCCATTTCTATCAAACTTGCAAGTTTAATGTTTCCTGGTATTCCAAGCCCAAAAGCTTCTGGATTAACAAATGCAGATATTGCAACAAATACTGCTGCTAAACCAACTAAACTATGAAAACCCGCAACCAATTCTGGCATTGCTGTCATTGGAATCTTATAAGCAATAAAAGCACCAATACTTCCACCGATTGCTAGAAATATAAGCACATATATAAAGCCAGATGTAAAGTTACCGACAGATAAAAATGTGACGGTAACAGCTATTACCATTCCAATAATTCCAAATAAATTTCCTTGTCTTGAAGTTTCTGGTGACGATAACCCTCTTAAAGCTAAAATAAATAATACTCCTGAAATGAGATATAAAATTGCTGAAAGGTTTGCAGACATTATTTATTTATCCTTTTTCTTTTTTTTATACATAGCAAGCATTCTGTGAGTGACTAAAAATCCACCAAAAATATTTACAGCTGCCAAAACAATAGCTAGAAACCCATAAACACTTGATGATGAAAAAATGACAACCTCATTACTTGATAACGCTGCAATAATTGCTCCTACAATAATTACTGATGAAATTGCATTTGTTACAGACATTAAAGGAGTATGGAGAGAAGGTGTTACACTCCAAACCACATAGTATCCTACAAATATTGATAATATAAAGATGCTTAGTCTGAATATGAAAGGATCTATTTCCATAATTTTATTTTATCAAAGTTTTTGCGATTATTTCATCTTCTAAATTAATATTTAATTTTTTATTTTCTTTATCATACAAATTAGAAATAAAATTAAATACATTTTTCGCATACAAATTAGAGGCTGAAACTGGTAATTTATTCAAAATATTCGCCTCACCTAATATTTTAACACCATTTTTTTCAACTATTTTATCAACTTCTGTGAATACAGTATTGCCTCCTTGAATAGCTGCAAGATCATAAATGATGGATCCTTGCTGTAAATTTTTGAACATTTCTTCTTTAATGATCTTGGGCGCTTCTTTTCCAGGGATTAAAGCAGTACAAATGATAATATCTATTTTCTTAAGAGTTTCTGACAATAACTCTTCTTGTTTTTTTTTAAAATCTTCTGATGTTTCTTTAGCATATCCTCCTTCGGTTTCTAAATTTTCAGCACCTTCAACCATTAGAAACTTTCCTCCTAAACTTTCTACTTGTTCTTTTGAAGCCATCCTTACATCTGTTGCAAATACTACTGCTCCCATTCTTTTTGCTGTGGCTATTGCTTGTAATCCTGCAACTCCTGCTCCGACCACTAATATTTTTGCAGCCGGGATTGTGCCTGCTGCAGTCATCATCATAGGAATTGCTCGTTCATAAACTTGAAAAGCTTCTATTACAGCTTTATATCCAGCAAGGTTAGCCTGTGAAGACAAAATATCCATTGATTGTGCTCTGGTAATTCTTGGAAGTAATTCTAGTGAAAAACAATTAATTTTTTTTGTTTTTAAATTTTCTAATTTTTCCTTATTTGAAAAAGCATTAAACGAACCAACCAAAGTTTGATTTTCTTTTAATAATGATAATTTCTCATCATCAAGTAATCCTAATTGTACAATAATATCAGCATTGTCAATTATCTCTTTCTCGTTACTTGAAAGATCAACTCCTGAATTTTTATAATCTTCATCACTAAAACCTAAGTGTGATCCATATCCATTAGGTAGTGATAATTTAAAACCTAAAGTTACATATTTTTTTGCAATCTCAGGAGTTATTGCAAGCCTTTTTTCAACCATTTGATTTTCTAAAATCGAAACTAAATGCATTTAAGCTTATAATAGAAAGATTGCCATTAAAACAAGTACCAGAATGACCGCAACTGACCCCCATAAAACAAATTTAGTAAAAGTATTCCAGGTGTTTTTATGGCTTTCATCATCCATAAAATTACTTTTGTCTTGCTTTAAATTTTGGATTTGTTTTGTTTATTATATAAACTCTACCTCTTCTTCGTACCAACTTAGAGTTTAAATCTCTTTTTTTGACTGATTTTAAAGAACTTTTAATTTTCATAATATGTATGCCGGCAATGTCCTACTCTCCCGTATCTTAAGACAAAGTACCATCGGCGCTGAAAGGCTTGACTTCCGAGTTCGGAATGGGATCGGGTATAACACTTCCGCAATAATTACCGGCATGTGTCTTATAAACATTTAATATTAATTGTAAACTGTCAAATAATGTTGATTTTACTCAATTATTAGAAATATATAATATTTTAATAAATTATATAAAATATTATAAAAATCTAATTAATGGAAAGCTTAAATTTTACAGAGAACAAGTACTACCTTAGTTCAAGTGTAATGTTTTTTAAGACAAATTTTAAGAAACGGTTAAAATTTGTAAAAAAAAAATTTTTTTTATTCAACGAGATATCAAATTTTTTAAACAACTGTGTTGATCATACTAAAAATATTTTTATTTTTTGTGCAGGAAATTCTATATTAGGTCAAAACATAGACTCAAAAAACATATACATAAAAGAAATTGATGAACAATATCAAATAAAACATAAAGATAATATTCATTATGTTAATGAAAATATTGAAAATATAATAAAAGATTGTGACACAATTGTTATTTCTGATATTGAACATCAGTCAAATCCAGCAAAAAACTTATTGGGTTTATCAAAAATTATTGGTGATAATACTAAAATAATTTTGTTATCAAAAAATATGGTATGGATGATACTGATTAAGATACTTAAATTTTTTTTTAACTTTTCCCCAAAAAAAAATAATTTCTTACCATCTTCATATCTAGAAAATTTATATTCAAGTTGTAATTTAGAATTGATTAGAGAAGAAAAAATTATTGCAATACCAATTTTTATTCCATTTTTTACAAAAATTCTAAATAGAATTTTTAGATTACCATTATTGAATATTTTTTGTATGTCAAATATTACGATATTAAAAAAAAAAACAAAAAATTCATCTAGTAACAAAGATCTTAAAATTTCATTTATAGTTCCCTGCAAAAATGAACAGGATAATATAAAAATGTTTGAGCAAAAGATTAGAGAAAATAAAGATTCAAATGAATATTTGTTTGGTGATGATAATTCTACAGATGAAACTAGTAGTGAAATTGATAAGTTAATTCAAAAATTAACTGACAAAAAAATTATTAAATATAGTGGCCCTGGTATTTGTAAATCAGAAAATGTTTATAAAGGCATAGATCTATCAAATGGAGAAATAATTGTAATTTATGATGCTGATCATACTGTTAGTTTTGAGGACATAAAATTATCGGTAAATATTTTAAAGAATACTAATGTGGATTTTATTAATTGTACAAGAATGATTTATCCTCAAAAAGATGGTGCGATGAAATTTGCAAATTTTATTGGAAATACAATTTTTGCTAATTTATTTAGCTTATTATTTAAAAAAAAAATTACGGATACTTTGTGTGGTACTAAAATATTCTATAAAAAAGATTGGGCTAAAATAAAAGAAAATAACTCAAAATGGGGGGTGAAAGATTTATGGGGAGATTTTGATCTTTTAATTGGCGCTTATAAAAATAATTTAAAAATAACTGAAGTTCCCGTCACCTATTACGAACGAAAAGAGAATGAGACTAAAATGACATCTTTAATTTCAAATACATTAAGAATGTTGTTTATAGTTATTTACTCTTATTATAAATTAAGACTAAAAAGATAATATTTAATTAATAAAATTTGTTGGGTTTTGGTTTTCATAAACGTATTCAAAAGACTTTCTAAATATCATTTTACTTTTTTTTATCATCCTAAAATTCATTTTCTTTAATAAATGATGAATATCTCCAAATGTATAATTCTTCATAATCATATCATCATAATGATGCTCAAAATACACTAAATTAATTTTGTGACTATATTCTTTAAGTCCTTTTAAAACATTAAACTCATAACCTTCAGTATCAATTTTTAACAAGTCAATAAAATCTATATTATTTTCTTTTATAAAATGATCTAAAGTTAATATTTCAACTTTAAATTTTTGAAAAAATTTATTATTTTTTTTGATATTCAAAATTTTTAATTTTTTTTCTAAATACTTAGAATTTATGTTTAAGTTATGCATTGTAGATGAAGAAGACTCTACTGTTTGATTAATAAAATCACTAGATATTTTTTCTCCCAAACCTGAATTATGAATTTTGACTTTATCGTTTGGATATTTTGAAGTGTTTCTCTCGAGAACTCGAAAATTTATTGGACTTGCCTCAAATGAATAAATTCTTTTTATGTTTAGCTTGTCTAGAAGTAATTTGATAGTTTCACCATAATGTGCTCCTACATCAAAAACTACTATTGGCTTTCGGAATTTCTTTTTAAATAATGCTATAATTGGTTTTTTCTGAAAGTAATCCAAGAAATTTAAAAGACTAATAATTATTTTTGAGTAAAACATTCTAATAATATCTTATTTTCTTTTAATGAAATAATATCCATTTTTTTTTACAGTTGTTACCCCAAGTTTACCCATGCTCTGTACGCACGGTGAGGGTATATTCCAGCAATGACCATTAGTTTGATAAATTACTAAGCCTGCTTCTGTTTTTTCAAAAGAATAATCTTTGACTTGAATAGCAAAAAAAGGGAATTGTTCAAATTTGTAATGGTCTGTTCTTTGAAATTCATCATTAATTCGAGTAAAATTTTTCACATTAAAAATTAATACAACTAATAATATTAATAAATTAAATTTTTTTTTAAAAAATTTTTTATCTTTAAATTTACTCAGAAATATTGCTAATGGGATTGATAGAGTCAGAAAAAGAATTGAATAACCTCCATATCTCAATTGTGGATGATTAGTAAACCATATAAGAAATATTATTAAAATTATTGAATAAAAAAATAAGAATTTTTTATTTAAAACTGTATTTTTATTTTCAAATTTTAGATTTTTAAACAAAAATAAAATTACAAGAAAAGTTAAAATAAATATTAGTAGTTGGTCTTTAACTTTTCCCATAAAATAATATTCAAACCATCGTGGTAACCAATTAAAATTTTTTATATATTCATTTGGATTTTCAACTCTGAAATTTGGTCCAGCTCCCGCTTTTGCCCACTGTTCCAGCCAATTTGATAATCTCTCATAATGTGATTTATTGTTTGCCCATTCTAAATAATCTCCATAACAAGTTGTGCTAAGGGGTGAAATGATACAGCCAGTTGAGATAAAATGATGAAGAAAATATGTAGATGTTGCTAAAAAAAAAAATAAAAAAGATTTTGAGAAAAAAATAAATTTTATAGTTTTAAAAAATTTTTCACCAAGAACAAATGCTGTTAAAACTATAATCGCATATGGTAAAAAATAAGTCTTAAGAGTGATACATAACGCCATTAAGGGTATTAATGGCATTAAGTTTTTTAAACTATTTTTATCTTTATCAAAACAAGTGAGTTGAAAAACTTTTATTAACAAAATTACTATTAAAAGTTGACCTACTTTGTCTGTTCCGTACTCTGCCAATCTATTAAAGGATAAGTTAAAAAAAGCAAAAGCTAATAAGTAAATATACTTTATAATATCATCATTTTTTTTAAAAAAAATTTCTTTAATTAAAAAATAATTAAAAAAAATCAAAAAAAATAATAAAGAAAAATGAAATGAATAATACTCTATAAAAGGTAAATAAAAAATAGAGTTCAAAAAAAATAAAGAGGATAACAATTTATATCCATGGGTAAGGTTTGCTGTACCAAAAATAATTTTATGCTCTGTTAAATATTTTGTAATAGGCAGGTGATAATACGAAAAATCATCATGAGTTTTGGAAATTATTAGCGCAGAAATTGTGAAGATTGAAATTACAAAAATAATTTTTAAGTATTTTTTTTTATTTTTAATTTTAAATAATATAAAAGATAATATTCCAAAAAAGTGGATTAATATATTATGCGTAAAATTATGAGGAAAAAGTAAACTGGTTACGAGAGATATACATATCAAAAAAAACAATCCATAAAATCCAATATAAATTGAATTTTGTTCCTCTAGATTTTTAATTGATCCAAAACAAAGATTTTGAAATAAAATTCCAAATCCAATTGTAGATAATAACAAAAGAAAAAAAAATGAGAAAAAAATTATCAATTCAATCATAAATTTAATTTTTTAATTTATTAATAAAAATTTTTTAAATAATATTTTTTTAATTGAATTTAAGCGAGTTTTTTTTTTAAGCTGTAATACGATAATAAATATAAAATAATACCTGTAAAAATTAATATTATTTGTATCCATGTATGATTGTAATATTTATATCCAACTAAATAATTAATTAACAGTATAAAGTTTATAAATATTCCTATAAGTGAACTAATTAAAATATCTTTTTTAATAATTCCTTTTTTTTTATAAAATTTGAAAATTAGATGATGTAAATGATCATTATCCGGCAAATAGTTATTTTTTTTTGTTACGTTCCTTCTTAATATAGAAAATAAATTTTCAAAAGCTGGGTACCAAAGCAAGTTAGCAACAAAATAAGGTGAAATTGAATTATTTGATAACGAAATTTCTAATAAGATGTAACCAAGTAAAAAACTCAACCCATAGACGGCACCATCTCCGAGAAAATTTTTTCCAAAAAAATTAAATATTAGAAAAATCAATAACATAATGGCTAATATCATTAGTTCTTTGTTGGCATAATCAATATTGAGATTATCAGCCACTAAAAACATAAATAATATTATTATTAAAAAATTTAATGAGCTTAGGCAGTTTGTTCCATCGATTAAGTTATATCCATTTATTAAAACCATAAAAAAGAAAGTACACAATAAAACTCTTGATAAATCATAATCCATTAAATTGTCGATAAATTCTAATCTAGTGAGTATAAAAATATCTTTATTTATTAAAAATAATAAGGAAATTAAAATAAACTGAATAATCAATCTTTTTTTATAAGATGTTATAATTTTTAAATCAGCACAAAATCCAAGGATAAATAGTAAGCTGCAACAAATCGTAAATAAATAATCTGTATTGTAAAATAAAATAATTATTATTGGTAAAAAATAAAGTGTCCCAGACAAAGGTGTTGAATTATCGCTTCTTAGAAGTGACTTATGTTTCTCTTCATTCGTTTCTATATCTAGACCAATACTAAATTTTTTTAAAAAATAATTAACTATTAATAAATAAAAAATTAAAGGAAAAATTATAAATAAACTATAATTCATTAAAAAAACCTTTTGCTTAGTATATTTTTTTTAAAGTAGTTAATTGAGAGTATGATTAAATAAACAAAAGATTTTATTTGGCTATAATTCATATAATTTCTATAAACTTTATATCCATTTATTAAACCAGTAAGTTTATTAGAGGATAATGAATTATCAGTTTTTCTGTAATAAGTAAGTTTTTTATCGATCCCTACAATTGATTTGATTTCTTTTGCAACTTTAAGCCAAAGAACAAAGTCTTCTTTGGTTTTAATTTTTGGAAAATAATATTTTTTTTTTTTTATAAATTTTGTATTTATCATTACTGTTGAGAGGCCAATATCACAGGATTTTAAAAGGCTTTTAAATGTGATTATTTTTTTTGCTTTTCTTAGGGAGATAATTTTATTTTTTTTGTTAATAATAAAATATGATGTGTGAGAAAATAATTGATCATTTTTTTCCATGAATTTTATTTGTATTTCAAGTTTTTTTTTAGCCCAAATGTCATCTGAGTCTAAAAAAGCTACATATTTCGAATTGCTTTTTTTAATACCTATATTCCTAGAATGGCCTGCACCTAAATTTTTTTTATTAATTTTAATTTTAACAAATGGAAAATTTTTTTTATCTATATTTTTTAAAAATTTTTTAATTTTTTCTAAATCTTTATGATTTTCATCATCATAGATAATAAGAATTTTATAATTTTTGTATGTTTGCTGAAAGACAGAGTTTAATGAAGAGAATAAATATTTTAAGTTATCTTTATATGGAATTATAACTGTTACTGATGGTTTGCTATTCATATTAAAATTTTATTTTGACTGAAACTCAGTACCTTTTGAAATTATCTTCTAATTAATAAATTTAAATTTTGACTTATCATTTAAATTTTGTTGTAAGTTAAATTCAGTTTCATTTAGTTCTTTATAGGTCATCTCTCTTTTCATTTCACCTTTTTCCATTAAGAAAATTTTATCACAATTTTTTAATGTGCTCAAACGATGAGCAATTAAGATAATTGTTTTATCTTGACCTAATTTTTCAATAGCATTCATAACTAATTTTTCAGTATCGTTATCTAACGCACTCGTTGCTTCATCTAAAATTATTACACTTGGATTATGGTAAAGCGCTCTTGCAATTCCTATTCTTTGTCTTTGCCCACCAGATAATCTGATACCCCTCTCACCAACTTTAGTTTGATATTTATTTGGCAATTCATTTGTAACAAAATCATGTAAATTTGCGATTTTAGAGGCCTTTTCAACAGAATCGTAGTTTATGTCTTTTGAAATTGTTCCAAAAGCAATATTAGCTGCAACACTGTCATCTGCAAGGTAGATATGTTGTGGTACATACCCAATAGAATTTTGCCAAACTCTGGAATTTTTTTTCGATATAATTCGACCATCAACCTCTAATGTACCTTTTTGAGCTTCGAGCAAACCAAGAATAATATCTACTGTTGTAGTTTTGCCACTACCAGTAGAGCCCATTAATCCAATAGTTGTTTTAGCAGGTATATTAATATTCACATTTCTTAAGGTTGAGTCTGATGAATTAGGATAATTATAATAGATATTTTTTAAACAAATTGATTTGTTAATTATAATTTTATTCCCATCTTTTTTTAAATTAGGTTCTTCTAAATCTTTAAGATCTTTGTATAAGGAATTAAGTGAAGGTGAAACAAAAGTCAGTTGATTAAAAGATGCATAAATCTGTTGAAATGATGGCATTAAACGATAACCAGCAAAAACATATACACTAAGTACAGGTAAGGCACTATTGATACCGCCTCTATCAATTATTAAATAAAGTATCATCAATATTACTCCACCAAACGCTATCATCTCTAAGAAATATCTGGGCAATTGACTTAAAATTCCAACATATGCTGATTTTCTAGCAAAAATTTCAGAGGCAATTGAAAACCGATCAATAAAAGTTTTTTCCAACCCTCCAACTTTTATCTCCTTTGTGGCACCAAAGGTCTCACTTAATGACATAAAACGTAACTTGTTGTTTTTAAAACGTTCCTTACCAATCCGATACAAATAATTATTTGTAAAAAAATAAATCAAACCAAAAAAACCTCCTGTAGTAACACCAACTATAAGAGCAATTTTTGCATCTACTAAAAATAGTAAAACTATAATTGCAATCGAAACTATAACTCGTGATATTAATTCAAATAATGATTTTAAACCTCTACCAACAATTGTACCAACTTCTGATAAAATTGATTTTTCAAGATCAGCACTATTACGATTTAAAAACCAACTATAAGGCTGACGTAGAAAATTTTCTAAGACTTTTTTACTAATAGTATGTTGTCTCATTTGTACAAATCTTGTTTGTGCATAAGTTGTAAGAGCTTTAAAAGATAGTGAAATAACTAAAAATAGAAAAACAAAAACACCTAAAACAAAAACAAACTGTTCTTCATCTTGAATTCCAAATTTATTTGATAATCGAAAAATCTTATTCAAATTATCATTAGTTTCGATAATATCAGGATTTGAAACCACTGACATGAATGGCATAACAGATGCTATACCCATCATTTCTAAAAAGGCCATTATGATTATCATTAACAATAACAAAATAGCTCGTTTGATTTCTTGCGCAGAGAGTAAATATAAAATTTTATTTATAATTTGCATACCTTTTAAATTTAAAGTTATTTCAATGTTTTTATTATTACAATTCCATAATGTTAAATTAAAAAATTCATTTCTTTTTTATTAAAAGAGTTCTATCTGAAAGAAACTCACAATTTAATTTTTGTTCTATTTTTAGTATTTTAATTAGTTTATCGATTTTAAATAATATTTTTTCCCTTTCAAATGGAGGAAACTTAAAATTACCTCTATTAATTTTAGGCTTTCTTTTAAACATCTGACTTCTCATTCCATTTAATTTCATAATTTTTAAACTACATTTAAATAAAAACCAATTATTTGGTTTTAAGAGATTATCTTCACTAAAGCTCTCCCAAACTTTAATCATTTTTTTTGCAGCAGTTTCCTTTTCATCAACAAAGATTTTATTTACAAGTATTTTAGGAAGTGGTTGATTTATTTTTTTTTGTTTTTTCTTTTTTAAATAACTAAATAAAATATTGTCAATTTTTTTGGATAATCCATTAATTGAAGTAACTTTTTGACCTAAATCATTAGCTAATTTTCTATCATGATATGCCTTAAATGGGGCATATGTAATTATTGGTTTTTTAAAAAAACTAGCTTCAAGTGCAGTAGTGCACCCATTATGCATTATTGCAAAAGCATTTTTAACCCATAAGGAAATATTATCCTCCCTTATAACTGTAAGATTTGGAATGTTATCAATTAAAATTTTCCAAATTTCGATATTTTCTGTTGGATGTGGTCTTAAGACAATATTGTATTTTTTAGTTTTAGAGAGATATTTAATTGCCTTTATAAAATATGAAATTAATTTAAATTGTTCCGCTTCCCTCTGAATTAAATTATCTAAATGTTTTGGAATTTTGTCTAATTGACCTCTTTTTTTTCTAATTTTCATTTTTTCATAAAATGATAAGAAAGATAGTCCTGCACCAAAATTAGACGGAATTAATAAATATGGCTTTTTAAAATTTTTTTTCCAATAATCATAAAAATTTGGTCTCCACAAATCAACACGAGGTGAACCAGTCATGTATATTTTTTTATAATGATTTCTAAAAGACTTCTTCAAAGCATTAAAGTCATCAGGTCCCCAAGCAAAAACTGCTGAGGCTTGTTTAACTGTTAGTGCACTATATCTTTGTTTAATCATTCTTTCATATCCATAATCCACCAAACCACCTTCCTCATCTATACTTGTAAGTTTACAACCATTATTTATAATTGCATTGTGTCTATCAATTTTTGCTTCTCCAGGAGTTAATGATTTAACGTGGAATATGCCTGGTCTAAGAAATTTTCTATTTAACCCCTTAAATATAGACTCTGTGTCTGAAACTATAACCTCATGACCTCTGGAAGCTGCCACTACTGCTAATAAAAGTTTACTATCAAGCTCTCTTAGAACAGTTTCAATACTGATATATATATTCATTTAATTTTTTAAAGATTTTTTAAAAACTTTGTAATCTTTAATGTTATCTATCTCGAACCATTTTTTTTTGTAATTTTTAACATGTATATTGCATATTTTATTTTTTATAATTAATTGAAATAGTGCCGTTATATCAATTTTATTTAAATTCTTTATTTTCTTAAAAAGACATATCTTTATTTTATTCCAAGAATAAGGATCAATTTTGAATAAACCCATATACTGACCTTTGATATTACTATACGAGTTAGCCCTATTTCCAATCTCTATAAGTTGATTTTTAGAATTGACTCTGAAAGTCTCTAAATCTGATAAAGGATTTTTAAATCTTTTTTTCCAATATTTTTTCCAATATTTATAGCTTAAAACAACTATTCCTCTTTTTGTTTTTGAATTTTTCAATATTTCAATTGCCTCTTGTTCATAAAAAATATCTGCATAAGAAATTATACATACATATTTTGATAATATTCTATCTGCGTGAATTAAACTTCCAAAAATATTTGTAGTTTTCCACTTTTTATTTCTAATCTTATCAGCTTTTTTAAAATTTTTAAATTGATCACTTTTATATCCGGTAATAATTGTTATTTTTTCTAATACTGAATTTTCAAATTTTTCGATAACGTTATCGATAAGTTTTTTTTTTTTATCAATTCTAACAAAAGATTTTGGTTTATTTTTTGTTAAATTGCCCATTCTTGATCCTCGTCCTGCAGCAAGTATGATAGGAAAAATTTTATTTGATCGTGTTTTTAATTTCATTATGAGATTTTTGGCTTAATATAATATTGTGTTCAAAAAACGTCTATAAATTTTTGTAAACGTTGCAACATATCAAATTTAGGAGCAAATCAATATCTAAGTAATGATGGTATCTGAAATGCATGTCTAAGCTTTGATTTTAAAAAAATATATTATTAAAAAGAAGTGCTAATTTGTGAAAATTTTAATATAGATTAATAAATTTATGAATCAAATAACTATAAAAAAAACAAACTTATTTGATAGTAAAAAATTTTTCACTATCAGAAATAATCCTCAAAATAGAAAAAATTCTTTAAATTCCTCTAAAATCAAAATTAAAGATCATAATGAGTGGTTTAATAAAAATTATAAAAATAAATATTATTTTACTTGTTACAGGGGCAAATTAAAAATTGGATATGTAAGGGGAGACTTGATTGGTGATACCATAGCCATTTCTATTGCATTGGATAATAAAAACCAAAATAAAAATATTGGGACTGAATGTTTAAAATTATTTGAGAAAAAAATAAATCACAATTGCATACTGGTTGCTAAAATAAAAAAAAAAAATCTTATTTCTATACGTTTTTTTGAAAAAAATGGTTTCAGTGAACTTTATTGTAAAAAAGATATTTCAACTTACTATAAAATTAAAAACAATTCAGCAAATTTCTATTTAAATGCAATTTATGAGATTGAAAAAGTGCGAAATAAAAATAACATTAATTGGATGAATATACTGAGAATTGCATTTAAAAATTCTCCAAAAGAAACATCAAAAGTTTTCAGACAAATTCATTTTAGTGATTCAAAAATTAATAATCTTACAAAGAAACTATTGTAAAATTATATATCTTTTTTCTTTAAAGGTGTTGCGTAACTAATATTTCTTTTTGCAATTTTACCTAAAATTTTTTTATAATATTTTGGTTCAAGCCCATAATTTGGCCTTATAACTTTAAGGTTTTTTTCAGAAAATATTTCCCCTTTTTTTATATCTTTTTTTGCATAAATTGATCTTTTAAAAACTTTATGTCTCTTTTCAGATTTTGTAAGGCCATAATAAGTTTTTCCTAAGCTTAACCATGCATTTTTTGACTCTTTTACTAAGAGATTAAAATCATCCGGATCCATAGAAAAAACATCATCTAATCCACCAGAAGTTTTATCTAACGTAAAATGCTTTTCAATTATGCTGGCTCCATAAGATATTGCTGAAATTGCAGCTCCTATGCCTGGTGTATGATCACTTAAACCAATTTCTATTTTAAATTTTTTTCTTAAATCAAGAATTGTTTTAATATTACTTTCTTCGATCCTTGCTGGATATGAACTTGTGCATTGAAGAAATGCAAAGTTATAAAATTTTTTATTTCTTAAAAATTTATATAAAAATAAAATCTCATTATATGTAGTTGCTCCTAAAGAAATTATTAATGGTTTTTTTTTAGAAATTACTTTTTCAATTAAGGGGAAGTGATTATTTTCAAAAGAAGCAATTTTAAAAGCAGGCACTTTAAATTTTGTTAAGAAATCTACAGAAACTTCATCAAAAGGAGTGCTGAAACAGATAATGTCATTTTTTTGAGCTTCTTTAAAAATTTCTTTATAGTAACTAGTTGGAAGTGCACCTTTTTTATATAAATCAAACAAACTTTTTTTAAACCATAAGCTTTTTTTATCATTAATAATAAATTGTGATTTACGAGAATTTAATGTCAAAGACTCCGCTTTATAGGTCTGTAATTTAATCGCATCAGCACCAGCTTTTTTTGCTTCCTTAACTAAATTTAGTGTTCTTTTAATACTATTATTATGATTGGCTGATATTTCAGCAATTATAAATGGTGGATGATTGACTGATATTTTTTTATTATAAATTTTCATTTTTTATTAAAGAACGACTTTGCAATTTTTTTTAAGCTTTTATTAAATACTCTGTCTCTTTCAGGGTGCCACATCCATCCGAGCCAATTGTATTTTTTGTGTTTAATTGCCTCAATTTGATTATCATAAGAATAAGCAATAATCTTAAAATTTCTCCCTAATTTTTTTAAACCGTTTTCATGAAAACTATTAACTCGTAAAGGATAATTATCATTACTTTTAATCTTGTGATAAGTTCCAACATGGTTACTTATTTTTTTTAAAGATCCCCCTTCTAAAAAATTGATAAATTGTAAGCCATGACATATTCCGAGAAGTGGGATTTTCTTTCGTTTTGATACATCTGCAAGCCGTTTTTCAATTTTATATCTTAAAGAATTTTTATTAATTTCATTTCCACCACTCAATAATATACCTTTAATTTTCAACTTATCTTGTTTTAAAAAGAAATCTAATGTTTTAAGGTCTGAAACTAAAAGAGGCTTAAATCCTAAACTTAAAACCCAATCAATGAGTTTTGTATCAATTGCAATTCTTAATTCTTTTTTATTATAAAAAAAATCTTGACGCATTGATATTAAAATAAATTCATTTTTCATAATTTATAATTCTTTAATAAATAAATTTTTACAGTTTAAATTAATCTCAGAAGATTTTTTTGCTTTATCAAAAATAGCATCACCACAACCTATTGCAGCTGGAATGTTTAATTCATTACATCTTATAGTCATATGTGAGTTTGCGCCACCATACTTTGTGATTAAACCAATTATTTTGAAGCTAAAAATAAAATCAAAGCCAGGATCAGCATTTTCTAGTAATATTATTTTATTATCCAAGTCATTTCCTAATTTTTTTTCTATTTTATTTCCTAAAAATAATGTTTTAGCAGTAACATTTTTTTCTGTAACAAAATTAGGAATACTTACAACTGAGGCACCAACATATGCAATTTCTTTTTCAAAAATAAGCTCAGGTAGTTTTATTATCTTATTCAACTTGGTTTCATTACTGTATCTATTTATTATTTTTTTTATATTTTTTTTTGAATTTTTAGAGAAAATAATAATTTGATTTAAAGTTAAATTTTCAATCTCGTTTAATTTTATTTTTTTCTTTTTAGAAAAAGAAATAATTTTTTCTAAAATTGAATTTATACTCCTTGTAAATACAAATTTTGCATATTCCCTGTATTTAATAGAATTTTCAAAATACTCAAATAACTGATCTGCATCTAAATAAATTTTCTTATTTTTCAACAATTTGTTAATTTTACTTCTTTGTAATAAAGAAAGGTTAAATTTCTTATGTCTTGTAATAGATCTAATATCATTACTTAATAACATTTTTTTATTCATCTTAAAATAATTGTTAGATTTAATATCATAAGTTCCAGCACGCAAGTGCCCATATTTATTTATAAAATTTTTATATGATAATTGTTTTTTTTTTAGATAAACTTGGTCATTTAAAAAATCAGTAGTAACTGTAGTAAAAGATCTTAAAAAATTTTCAATATCTTGATCACTTAATATTTTTATTTCTTTTAAAGAAAATAATAAATCTTTCGCGATAAAACAATGTCTTGCCAAAATTGAAAAAGGAATAATTCCATATTTTTTTAAATTCTTGATAATTTTTTTTATTGATAAAATGTTAAATTTATTATCATAAATACTATCATTTTGAATTTTATTTAGAGTCTCTATCTTATCTAAATTAAATTTAATACCTCCATGACTTTTATCATTAAAATTTTTTAAAAAAATTTTTATCAATTTTTTTTCTATATCTTTGTGATTTTGTTTATATCCTAAACTAATTAGTTTTTTTTTTATCGTAAATGAAAAACATGTTGGAAAAAGATCAAATTCAATTTTATCATGAGAAGAAGGATAGTAACTCAATTTTTCAAAACTTTTGTTTATTAATTCACCAGAAATTTCTTTGCTTAATTCTTTTGGCAATAAGGAATTTAAACTTTTTCTGATATCAATATAAGGTCTTCCTGCAAAGCTTTTCATTAAAGAGCTATCTCTAAAAAATTTATACCCCATTTTTTTTCTTGCAATTAACCAAGATTTATCAGTTATTAAATTAGAATAAAGGCTGTAGCTTAATCTTGATGGAAATTGACCAATCATTTCAGCTGGATTCCAGTCTGACATTTGACTAAACCAAGTTATCTTGCCATTTAACGCTGACTTATTTTTTAAACAATCTTTGATTTTGAAAAATTCATTTCTTAATTTTTTATCAAAATCTTTTTTATAAAATTTTTTTTTTATCTTTTTTTTTAAAACTATTGGTCTAACTTGAAATAAATACAATTGATTTCTTTTAGTCATACAAAATTCTATATCCAAAGGTAGATTAAAATATTTTTCTAATTCTTCAGTAGCTTTAATTATTTTTTTAAATCTTGAAGATCTGACAATTTTTTTTTTTGTTTTATAAATATAAAGGGATTTATTTGAGTAAGCTGAACTCCCTGAAGTAACTGTGTCTGTTCTTCCAGTTATATCATCGTAATTCATTGTGTAATAATTATTATATCCCAAATTATTTCCTGTAAAAATTACACCACTCATCTTTATTTTCTGGATCATTTCCTGAATCAAAATTTGTTGATTAGAAATTTTTTTAATTTTTTTTTTATAGCTAGTAATAATTTTCTCAATATACTCGTAGATCTCTTTTGTATTTTTAACGTCTATATTTAAAAAAGAAACAAATTCTCCTGCTGCAGACTGAACACTAGTATCTTCAAGAGTAGATGACGATCTTATAATTATCTTTTTTTTAAATTCTTTTTTTATTTTCTTGATTATACTTTGTTTGTTAATTCTCCACTCGTATACTCTAAAAATTATAGTTTTTGGTATTAAGAATATTTTAATTTTATTCTCTAAATTTTTTAAAGTATTTCCTTTAGTATCAAACATATTTCAATTCTTTTTGAATTTTCTTACTTACAGCTTTGTTCCAATAAGTTGTTAAACGAATACCATTTTCTTCATCAAGGTAAATTACCATATTGGAGACTTAATTAATGTTATATAATTTTTCTAAATCAATTAATTTTTTAGTATATTTTTTACTTACAATTTTAATTATTTTATTTCTTCTAACTTTACGTCTTAAGCTTGTATCACCCCTATTACCATTTTGTTTTTTTATTTCTAAAGAAGTAAATTTAGTTTTTTTAAGATTTAAAAATTTTGCAATATCTTTTATCTGAGAGTCAGTTTCTTCAGATATTTTTTCAAATTTTACCAATAATAATTGTTTTTTGTATTTTTTTTTAAATTTTAAATAATTTTTCTTTTGGGCAACATATAGCTGTTCAAATGAAAATATTATTTTTTCATAAACATTACTTAATTTAATAAATTCATCTTTATGTCTATTTATCCAAAATGGAAATCCTACTTTTTTATATTTATATGAATACGTTGCATTTCTCGGGTTTAAATGAAATTGTCCTGTATAATTTTTTTGCTTCCATTCAAAAATCATATCTACTGGATTCCTGTCAATATAGATTATTTTTGATTTTGGAAAAGTTTTGAAAATAAATTTAGGGTTCATTAAAATATTATGAAATTGTATTGGATAATAATTTTTTTCATTTTTAATATCTTTAATTTTAATGTCCCCTTCCTTAATTGACTTTTCTCTATCAAAATAAATCTTAGGATCTCTATAGTTATTGATTGAAGTATAGTCATATTTTCGTTTACTCAATTCTCTGCCAATATTAAGATTGTAAATTTTTTCATTTAAAATGTGCTTAAATAAATAATATGCACTATCATTATTTAATAATTCTAAATAATTTAAAAAATAAACATTTTCAGCAACAGAATTATAGAAAAACATTTCAGTTTTTTCAAAAGTAGAAATCAATGGAGCTAAAAAACTTTTTCCACCTCTTCCAACGCTAGACACAAATATAAGTTTATCAGTTAAAAGATTGAGTACATGTTTATTTTTTTTTTGCATGATGTCTGGCGGCTTTTAGATCGTTCAAATTATCTATATCAAATACCTCTGAACGTGACAATAACAATATATTTGAGTCTTGAATAAAAACGTTATTTTTTTGTTTCCATTTTTTTTTTGATCCCCAATAAAATTGGCCTGCATCAATATAGTTTTTTGGTAAATCTTGAGTTCTAGTATTTTTAAAATTAGATTTAATTAAATTAAGTTTATCTTTTTTAAAATAAAAACTTCTTAAATTAGATTTTGGAAGTTCATTTGCAGCAAATACAAAACCTTTAAATTTTTTTTTTTTTAACAACTTAAAACTTTTAAATAAATATTTTGCTTTTAAAAAAGGTGCTGCAGGAAAAATGCAACAAATATTATTAAATTTAATCTTTTGATACTCTAAATTTTTGATTTCAAATTTAATTACATCAGTTATTGTTGAATAGTCATCTGACAAATTTGATGGTCTTGGATACAAAGTTTTTGCGCCATACTTATTTGCTAATTGGGCAATTTTTTTTGAGTCAGTTGAAACAAATACTTCCTTGAAAAGTTTAGAATTTAGTGCAGTTTTAATTGACCAATAAATAATTGGTTTGCCATTAAAAATCTTAATATTTTTGTTTTTAATTCTTTTGCTGTTCTTCCTCGCAGGTATTATGGCTATGTTCATTTTTATTATCTAATACTATGAATTCTCTTAAGATTTTACTACATTTTTATAAGTATTTTTTATATATTTGATTTAGAATTTTCTATGTACATCTTAATTAAATTTATTGTTATAAATAGTTATTAATATATATAGATTTTTCGTAAATTTTAAATGACTCTGCAAATGAGATTTGAAAATATAAAGATTATAAATGTAAACACATCTTATGATGATAGAGGAGATATTGTTCATTGTAACGAATTTAACTTCATTAAAAAAAAAATTAAGAGATTTTATCAAATTACAAATAATAATATAAATTTTGTAAGAGCATGGCACGGTCACAAAAAAGAAGAAAAATTTTTATTTGTTTTGAAGGGAGCATTTAAAATATGTGCTGTTAAAATTAACAATTGGAAAAATCCATCAAAAAAGTTATCTGTAAAAGAGTTTGTGGTTGATGCTAATTCACCTAAAATTTTGAATATACCGGGAGGATATGCTCATGGAACCCAAAATTTAAAAGCTGGTTCAAAACTTTTAGTTTTTTCAACTTTTTCTTTGCAACAAAGTATTAATGATGATTATAGATTTAAGAGCGACCTTTGGTATAATTGGAATATAAAGTTTAGATAATCTTTGATGACTAAATTTTCAAGTATAGCTGAAAAAAATACAATACAATCTGCGTTCAAAAAGCTATCTGGAGCATACGGAAAAATATTAATAGTAATTGATAAAAAAAAAACACTTCTTGGATTAATTACAATTGGAGATTTACGTAGAGCAATATTAGCTGGCTTTAATCTTAATGATAAAATCAAAAAAATATATAAGCGTAATGTTACATATGTCTTTGAAGATGAATTAAATAAAAAAAAATTAAATAAAAGTAATTTTACAAGTAATAGTTTAGGTGACACTACATTTTATGTACCAGTGATAGATAAAAATAAAAAAGTTAAGGATATTTTGCCTGTAGAGAAAATTTTGAATATTCTTGAGGCCAATAATTCAATAAATAATGTTTATAAAAAAAAATTACCAAAAATTCTAATTGTTGGTGGGGCAGGATTTATAGGTACTGTTTTAACATCTAAACTTTTAGAAAAAAATTACCACGTTACAATATTGGATAAATTAATTTACGATAATAAAATAATTAAAAATAATTTTAAAAATAAAAAAAATTTTAATTTTATATTTGGCGACGTTTGTGATATTAATACTCAAATAAAAGCAATTAAAGATATTGATATTGTAGTATACTTGGCTGAAATTGTTGGTGACCCTGCTTGTAGCGCCAAACCAGAAGACGCATTAAAGACAAATTATTTATCTGTACTAAGTTTTGCAAATCTTTGTTCATATCTTGCTATAGAAAAATATATTTACACATCATCATGTAGTGTTTATGGATTAGATAAAAATAATGATCTTTTAAATGAAAATTCAAATTTGAATCCAGTTTCTCATTATGCTCGAATAAAAATTATGTCTGAAAAAGCTTTGTTAACTAGTGCAAATAACTATTTTAAACCAACTATATTAAGATTGGGAACAGTATTTGGCCCATCAAAAAGAATGAGGTTCGATCTAGTGGTAAATACAATGTCAAAATTTGCCTATTTTAAAAATAAAATTGATGTTTACGGTGGCACTCAATTACGGCCTAATATACATGTTGATGACGTTGCAGATGGAATTATTTCAATAATTAAAGCAAAAAAGAAAGATGTAGAAAATGAAATTTTTAATTTATCAAATGATAAATTAAATTTGAAAATTATTGAAATTGCTAAAAAAATAAAAAAAACTTTTAAAAATGCAAATCTTAATATAATAGAGGCATCGCCTGACAATAGAAATTATAAAGTGAATTCTAGCAAAATTAGAAATAAAATTGGGTTTGTTGCAAATAAAAGCATTGAAAGTGCTTTAAAAGAAATTAAAAATATTTTTAAATTTAAAAAGATTAAAAATCCAGATAACAAAAAATATAATAACTTTTTGAGTCTTAAATAATATGCTTAAAAGATTTTTACCCTACAGCAGACAAAATATAGACCAAGAAGATATAAAAAAAATAGTCAAAGTTTTAAAGTCTGATTTTATAACTCAAGGACCTAATATCATTGATTTTGAGAGAGATTTTGCAAAATATGTAGGAGCAAAATATGCTGTAGCATGCGCAACTGGTACTGCTGCACTACATTTATCATGCCTGGCATTAGGGATAAATCAAAAATCTAAAGTTTTAACCTCAGCTATTACATTTGTTGCTTCAGCTAATTGCGCAGAATTTTTAGGAGCTAATGTAGATTTTGTTGATATAGACGATAAAACATATTGTATCAGTGTTAAAGAATTAGAAAAAAAACTTAAAGTAAAAAAAATTGATTTAGTAATTCCAGTTCACTTATGCGGGCATTCAAGTGATATGGCTAAAATATATAAACTAAAAAAGAAATATAATTTCAAAATAATTGAGGACTCTTGTCACGCCCTAGGTGGAACTTATAATAACTTTAAAGTCGGATCTTGTAAATATTCTGACATATCAACTTTTAGTTTTCATCCAGTTAAACCTATCACTACTGCTGAGGGTGGCATGATTACTACTAATGATAAAAAAGTTTATCAAAAACTTCTGCTACATAGAACACATGGAATTCACAAAAACCCTAAATTTTTTAAAAATAAAAGTTTAGCATTTGATGAAAAAAATAAACCAAACAGATGGTACTATGAAATGGATGTGTTGGGTTTCAACTATAGAATTACTGATTTACAAGCAGCTTTAGGAAAATCGCAGTTAAAAAAAATTAATTTATTTACGAAAAGAAGAAAAAAAATCGCATATATATATAACAAAAATTTTAAGGGTTTAAAAATCTTAAAGATACCTCATGAAAGTAAAAAAATTACACATACCTACCACCTTTACACAATTTTAATTGATTTTAAAAAAATAAATATATCTAAGAATAAATTTATGAAGCTTTTATCAGAAGATGGGATTGGATCACAAGTTTTATACATACCTGTTTTTTTACAGCCTTATTATAAAAAAAAATATAATTATAAGGCTAAAAATTTTCCTCAATCAATAAATTATTATGAGCGAGCATTAAGTATTCCAGTGTTTTATGGTTTATCAAAAATGGAGCAAAATTTTATTATTAAAAAAATTAAAGCAATTCTGGCTTAAGTTTTTATTTCAATTGGGATTTTTACTCTAATATGAACTCTATTTCTGATGTGAATTATTAATGAGTTTTAACTTAAAGATTGTTATAAAAAAAACCAGCTAAGTTATATTCTAATAAAAGATGGAGTATTGTTAAAAGACAGTTTCTCTAATTTTAATTTATGTTTTTTAAGAAATTTATCTACAGCGCTAGTTTCTCCGAATATTTCATTATAATTATCAAATATTATTAGACCACCTGAAACAATTCTTTTATGTAACAACTCTAGTGCAAGTTGGCTAGGTTTTTCGACATCCATGTCTAAATGTAATAACGCTATTTTTGTATGTTTATTTTTTTTTAAATAAACAGGAAGTGTATCAAGCACATTTCCATCGATTAAACTAAAATTTTTAAAACCTTTTGATACCATTAAATTATTAACTTCTGTTAAACTTAATCCAATACCAGTTTTTTTTTCAAAACTTTTGGCAAAATTTATATCTTCTTTAGTCTTTAAGTTTTTAATGGGAAAAGTTGAAAAAGTATCAAAACCAATAATCTTTCGAGAATAATCGTTTTCAAATAAATTACGAAAAGTCGCAAAACGAATAAGTGAATTTGCTTTGTAAACACCCAGTTCTATTACGTGACCAGGTATTTTTGTTATAGATTTATAAAGTTCAGAGTAGCTTATAATTTTAGATATTCTGGTGTTTTCTGAAAACCAATAAAATCCATTTTCATAATCCCAAACTTTGCTATTATGCAAACCTTTTAACTTAGTTGTTTTGGACATATACAATATTAAATATAATTAAAAATATTAATTAAGTATCAAAAATGTTTGATGTTTTTACTAACATTTTCATATGTTTTTTAAAAATTTTTTTCAGTGCATAAATCAAGCCAATTGAGCTATTAGTACTGGTCAGCTGCACGCATTACTGCGCTTCCACATCCAGCCTATCAACGTGGTGGTCTACCACGGCTCTATAGGAAGAACTAGTTTTGAGGTGAGTTTCCCGCTTAGATGCTTTCAGCAGTTATCTCGTCCATACTTAGCTACCCGGCACTGCAGCTGGCGCTACAACCGGTCCACCAGTGGTATGTTCAACCCGGTCCTCTCGTACTAGGGTCAACTCCTCTCAATTCTTCTACACGCATAGCAGATAGGGACCGAACTGTCTCACGACGTTCTGAACCCAGCTCACGTACCACTTTAATTGGCGAACAGCCAAACCCTTGGGACCTGCTCCAGCCCCAGGATGTGATGAGCCGACATCGAGGTGCCAAACACTGCCGTCGATATGAGCTCTTGGGCAGTATCAGCCTGTTATCCCCGGCGTACCTTTTATCCGTTGAGCGATGGCCCTTCCACTCAGAACCACCGGATCACTATGACCGACTTTCGTCTCTGCTCGACTTGTCAGTCTCACAGTCAGGCAGGCTTATGCCATTGCACTCTACGAACGATTTCTGACCGTTCTGAGCCTACCTTCGCACGCCTCCGTTACTATTTGGGAGGCGACCGCCCCAGTCAAACTACCCACCATACAATGTCTTGATGCCGGATAACGGCAATCAGTTAGATATCAAGAAAAACAAAAGAGGTATTTCACTGGTGACTCCACAAAAGCTGACGCTCTTGCTTCAATGTCTCCCTCCTATGCTAAATATGTTTTTCCTAATACCAATGTAAAGTTGCAGTAAAGGTGCACGGGGTCTTTCCGTCTAACTACGCGAACTCCGCATCTTCACGGAGAATTCAATTTCACTGAGTTGATGTTGGAGACAGCGGAGAAATCGTTACGCCATTCATGCAGGTCGGAACTTACCCGACAAGGAATTTCGCTACCTTAGGACCGTTATAGTTACGGCCGCCGTTTACTGGGGCTTCAGAAATGAGCTTGCACCCATCGCATTAACCTTCCAGCACCGGGCAGGCGTCAGACCCTATACATCCACTTACGTGTTAGCAGAGCCCTGTGTTTTTGATAAACAGTCGCTTCTCCCTGGCTTGTGCCACCCTCTTAAAGTTGCCTTTAAAAAGGTCTTCCTTATCCCGAAGTTACGGAAGCATTTTGCCGAGTTCCTTCAACATCATTCTCTCAAGCGCCTAAATATACTCTATTAATCCACCTGTGTCGGTTTAGGGTACGGTCTAATGATGGAGCTATTTCTTGGAACCTTTTCGCAGCAAGCTCAATCCATTAAGAACTCACAACTTACAAGATCCGTCACTACCATCTGGTTAAGGAATATTAACCTTATTTCCATCGACTACGGCTTTCGCCCTCGCCTTAGGTGCCGACTAACTCTGCGCGGATTAACCTTGCGCAGAAACCCTTGGATTTTCGGCGAAGAAGTTTTTCACTTCTTTTATCGTTACTTATGTCAGCATTCGCACTTCTGATACCTCCAGGATCCTTCACAGGTATCCCTTCACAGGCTTACAGAACGTTCCGCTACCGCTTATAAAGTTCGAAAACTTTATAAACCCACAGATTCGGTATATGATTTTAGCCCCGTTACATCTTCGGCGCAGAAACTCTATTAGACCGGTGAGCTGTTACGCTATCTTTAAAGGATGGCTGCTTCTAAGCCAACCTCCCGGCTGTTAAGGAATTTCCACATCCTTTCACACTTAATCATAATTTGGGGACCTTATCTGGTGGTCTGGGCTCTTTCCCTCTCGACCATGGACCTTAGCACCCACAGTCTGTCTGATGAAGAACAACGTCTAGCATTCGGAGTTTTATTAGGTTTGGTAAGAATCTCTTCCCCCTAGCCCATTTAGTGCTCTACCTCTAAACGTCTATTTATTCATCGCACTACCTAAATAGTTTTCGCGGAAAACCAGCTATCTACGAATTTGGTTGGCCTTTCACCCCTTACCACAAGTCATCCAAAGACTTTTCAACGTCAACTGGTTCGGTCCTCCGGTTGGTGTTACCCAACTTTCAACCTGCTCATGGTAAGCTCATTCGTTTTCGGGTCTAATTCATAAAACTAATCGCCCTATTAAGACTTGCTTTCGCTACGCCTACACCTAGATGGCTTAAGCTTGCTTTATAAATTAAGTCACTGACCCATTATACAAAAGGTACGCCGTCACTCTAAAAAGAGCTTCGACTGATTGTAGGCATGCAGTTTCAGGTTCTATTTCACTCCCCTAATAGGGGTTCTTTTCACCTTTCCCTCACGGTACTAGTTCACTATCGGTCACTGAAGAGTATTTAGGCTTAGAGGGTGGTCCCCCTATATTCGAGCAGGATTTCACGTGTCCCGCTTTACTCAAGAATTTTGTTAAACATTACTCATACGGGACTATCACCCTCTATGGTTAGCATTTCCAAACTATTCAAATTTTTTTAACAAAACTACTGGCCTAGTCCGCGTTCGCTCGCCACTACTAACGGAATCTCAATTGATTTCTTTTCCTCTGGTTACTTAGATGTTTCAGTTCTCCAGGTTGTCTCTTTAAATTTATGTATTCAATTTAAAGTACCACATAAAGTGGTGGGTTTCCCCATTCGGAAATTTTCGGATCAAAACTTACATACAGCTCCCCGAAACTTATCGCAGTATATCACGTCCTTCATCGGCTTTCAGTGCCAAGGCATCCACTACACGCCCTTAAACGCTTGATTTATGCACAGAAAAAAATTCTGTGTTGAATCAAATTTTTATTTTGAACACTAGATAATAACATTACTAGTGTTCGGATATAGATATTGATATTAATTATTATTTTATATTTACAGTTTTTATAACTAAGTGTTTTTGGTGGAGGATAGCGGGATCGAACCGCTGACCTCCTGAATGCAAATCAGGCGCTCTCCCAGCTGAGCTAATCCCCCTTAATCTTTAATTGGTGGGCCGAGAAAGACTCGAACTTTCGACCCCACCCTTATCAAGGGTGTGCTCTAACCAACTGAGCTACCGGCCCCAATGCAAGAGAAACACTATTTTAAGAAGAGAAATGAGGACGGTCAACATTACCTGTATATTATTTAGAATAAAATTTTACTTTTATTCATCCTTAGAAAGGAGGTAATCCAGCCGCAGGTTCCCCTACGGCTACCTTGTTACGACTTCACCCCAGTCGCTGACTATACCGTGGTCAAGGGTTTTAAACCTTGCCTTAAGGTAGAACCAACTCCCATGGTGTGACGGGCGGTGTGTACAAGACCCGGGAACGCATTCACCGTGGCACGCTGATCCACGATTACTAGTAATTCCAGCTTCATGCACTCGAGTTGCAGAGTGCAATCCGAACTGAGGTATCTTTTAAGGATTTGCTTAACGTCGCCGTCTTGCTTCCTGTTGTAGATACCATTGTAGCACGTGTGTAGCCCAACACGTAAGGGCCATGAGGACTTGACGTCATCCCCACCTTCCTCCAGCTTATCACTGGCAGTTCTTTCAGAGTGCCCAACTTAATGATGGCAACTAAAAGTGAGGGTTGCGCTCGTTGCGGGACTTAACCCAACATCTCACGACACGAGCTGACGACAGCCATGCAGCACCTGTGTTTCGTCCGGCCGAACCGAAAACTCTAATCTCTTAGAGTCGCGACGAACATGTCAAGTGTTGGTAAGGTTCTGCGCGTATCTTCGAATTAAACCACATGCTCCACTACTTGTGCGGGTCCCCGTCAATTCATTTGAGTTTTAACCTTGCGGTCGTACTCCCCAGGCGGTGTGTTTATCGCTTTCGCTGCGACACTGAAAATAAATTTCCAACGTCTAACACACATCGTTTACGGCATGGACTACGAGGGTATCTAATCCTCTTCGCTACCCATGCTTTCGTTCCTCAGTGTCAGTAATGATCCAGAAAGCTGCCTTCGCAATTGGTATTCTTTCTAATATCTACGAATTTCACCTCTACACTAGAAATTCTGCTTTCCTCTATCATACTCTAGCTGAAAAGTTTTGATGGCAGTTCCAGAGTTAAGCTCTGGGATTTCACCACCAACTTTTTCAACCACCTACGAACTCTTTAAGCCCAGTAATTCCGAACTACGCTAGGTCCCTTCGTATTACCGCGGCTGCTGGCACGAAGTTAGCCGGACCTTCTTATTCGGGTACAGTCATTTTCTTCCCCGACGAAAGAGCTTTACAACCCAAAGGCCTTCTTCACTCACGCGGCATCGCTGCATCAGAGTTTCCTCCATTGTGCAAGATTCCCCACTGCTGCCTCCCGTAGGAGTTTGGGCCGTGTCTCAGTCCCAATGTGGCTGATCATCCTCTCAAATCAGCTATTGATCAAAGTCTTGGTAGGCCATTACCCCACCAACAAACTAATCAAGTGCAGGCTCATCCAATGGTGCATAAAGCTTTCTCCGTAAAGACTTATCCGGTATTAGCACAAGTTTCCTCGTGTTATTCCAGGCCAAAGGGCAGATACCTACATGTTACTCACCCGTCTGCCACTAAGTATTGCTACTTCGTTCGACTTGCATGTGTTAGGCGTGCCGCCAGCGTACGTTCTGAGCCATGATCAAACTCTCAAGTTTAAAAACGGCGCACACTAGCTTCCATATAAATTCTAAGAATAAAATTTATATGATGTTGAAGTGTGTACGACAAATTTTTGGTAACCTTAACCGTCCACACTTCTCTTCTTAAATTTTTACTTTTAAAATAGCTAATTGAGCAAAAAAGGCCCAATAATACTCACTAATTTATTGTTGTTACAATAATTTACTGAGAAAGTTTGATGCTTATAGGCTAATATTAAGGGAAATCAAGCGTTTAGAAATAAAAAATTAATCAAAAAGCCTTTGTTTTATAAGGTTTTTTTTGATTATTTTTAATACTAAACTATTAATTGCAAAATTCAAAACTTTAAAATGTTTAAAAAATTTACTCCAAAAATAAAGAATAAAAAAGAAACTTTAGCATTAATATTCTTAATAGTTATAACAATTGCCTTTACAACATACTTTAATTACACACAAAAAAAAATTAAAGATAATTATAATGATCTCATCAATAACATTTATTTTAAAAAAACTTCTAAACATTTTTTAAATAAATTAGAACCAAAGTTTAAAAAGATAAGTCATCAAATTGTAGAGGGAGAAACATTTGATGATATTTTAAATCAATATTTTGTAGATAAAAAAGAGATCCAAAGTTTAAAAAACAATCTTTCCAAAAAAATTAATTTAAATAAGCTTAATACTAATCAAAGAATTCATTTAACGATCGATCAAGCTGATAATAAAATTAAAAATTTTATTTTTCAAGTATCTAACAAGGAAAAAATACTATTATCTAAAAATGAAATAAAAGATGAGTTTAATCAAAAAATTATTTTAACTAAATTAGATAAAAAAATTGTCTATCAAGAAAATATAATTCTTCTAAGCTTGTATAAATCTGCAATTGATAAAAAAATACCTGCAAACACAATTATAGAATATGCAAGAATTTACGGCTTCCAAGTTGACTTTCAAAGAGATATTAGAAAAAAAGATCGTTTTCAAATCATGTATGAAGTATTTGTAGATGAGAATGGAAAGACAATAGAAGCAGGTAATATATTATTTGCTAATCTAATTTTAAGTGGAGAGGAAAACTCTCTTTACTATTTTGATAAAGAAGGCAGTGTTGGCCATTATGATAAAAATGGTAAAAGTATTCAAAAAGCTTTAATGAAAACTCCTATCAATGGTGCAAGGTTGTCTTCTCCTTTCGGAATGAGAAAACATCCAATTGATGGCTTTAATAAAATGCATAGAGGTACAGATTTTGCTGCACCAATGGGAACTCCAATTATGGCCTCTGGATCTGGTAATATAAAAAAAGCTGGCTGGTGTGGTGGAGGAGGAAATTGTGTAGTGATAAAACACAACTCAACATATCAAACTGTTTATGCTCATATGTCAAAGTTTGCAAAAGGAATTAAAAAAGGTGTAAGAGTTAAACAGGGTCAAACATTAGGATATGTTGGTTCTACAGGAAAATCAACAGGACCACATTTACATTATGAAGTCATTGTAAATGGTAAAAAAGTGAATTCACAAAAATTAAAGTTGCCTTCTGGCAAAGTTCTTAAAGGAAAAGAAAGAAAGATATTCGAAACAAAAAAAATAAAATTAGATGTTCTAAAATCTGAAAAAATATTAGGTATAAATTGATTATTTAGATACTGAAATTTTTGACTGAATTTCTTCTTTGTTTACAGCTTTATTTTGAGACTCTTCTTTTTTAACTTCATCTTCAACTTTATTAACATCCTTTAAATTTTTACTATCCTCAGTGTTTGGTGAATATCTTGATTTTTTTAAATTTTCTTGCTCACTTAATATTCTCATAAAATGATCAGCGTGCTGAAAATAATTTTCTGACAAAATTTTATCTCCAGTTGATAATGCTTCTCTTGCTAGATTATTATATTTTTCAATAAGCTTAGAGGCATTATGATTATTTCTGCCTGGAACTTTTCTTTGAAAAGTTTCACTGTTGGAAAAATTTGAGACATATTTAGGTCTATCACCATTAGACTTAAAATTTCTGTCATTTCTTCTAAAATTACTTCTTCTGTTATTGTTATTTCTAAATGTAACCATTAATTACTCTTCTATTTTTGTGCTGATAATGCATCGGTCATTATTTGCAAGATCCTTAGCTACTAAATTAATATAAAAACCATTTCTTTTTAATAAACGTTTAACCTCATTTTTTTGGTTGTATGCAATCTCTAAAATTAACCTGCCACCATTTTTAATCAGTTCAGATGATTTTTTAATTACTTTCCTGATTTCTGATATACCATCTAATCCACCGTCGAGAGCTAATTTAGGCTCAAAATCTATTATATCTTTCTTCAAATATTTAAAATCTAAATTTTTAATATATGGAGGATTAGATATAATTAAATCATATTTCCCTAAAGAGAATTTGTCAATATCTGAATTAAATAATTTAACTCTATTTTTAACTCCTAATTTATAAGCATTAATTTTACATATTTTTAAGGCATGGTTGCTAATATCTACTCCTGTGGCCTTAAAGTCTTCTCGCTCTTTAAGTATTGAAATCAAAATACAGCCTGAACCAAAACCTATGTCTAAAAAATTTATTTTATTTTTGTTTTTATAAATTTTTAAGACCTGCTCAATAATAATTTCTGTATCTGGCCTTGGAATTAAAACGTTCTTATCAACTAGAAATTCATATTTCCAAAAAAATTTCTTATTTGTTAAATATGCAATAGGTTTACCTTTTGATCTTTGATTAACCAATTTTTGAAAGTAATTAAAATCTTTTTTACTAATTTTATGGTTAGAATTTAAAAGAATGTATTCTCTGCTTTTGTTTATTACGTTTGCCATTAATAGTTCACTATCGAGCAATGCTGATATAATATTATTATTTTTTAACTTTTGATAAGCATTTTGAATAGCTGTCTGTAATCTCATAATCAATTTAGATTGCCGAGGCTTTCTTCTTGGGCTTGTAGTGTTAAAGATTCAATCATTTCATCAAATGCTTCACCCTCTAAAAACTCTTCTAATTTGTGAAGAGTTAAATTTATTCTATGGTCCGTAACTCTTCCCTGGGGAAAATTATAAGTTCTAATTCTTTCAGATCTATCTCCTGTTCCTATCTTACTTTTCCTTTCTTGCGATCTTTCTTGATCAATTCTTGATCTTTCTAATTCATAAAGTCGTGCCCTTAATATTTTCATTCCTTTTGCTTTATTCTTGTGCTGAGACTTTTCATCTTGCTGCGAAACAGAAAGGCCAGTTGGAATGTGAGTTATTCTTACAGCACTATCGGTTGTATTAACAGATTGTCCTCCTGGTCCGCCTGCTCTAAATACGTCAATTCTTAGATCAGACTCATTAATTTTTAAATCTACTTCTTCTGCTTCAGGTAAAACAGCAACGGTTGCAGCAGAGGTATGAACCCTCCCTTGGGTTTCAGTATCTGGGACCCTTTGAACTCTATGAACTCCACTTTCATATTTAAGTGTTGAATAAATATTTATCCCTTTTATTGATGCTATGACTTCTTTTAATCCACCAGCTTCACTTCTTGAAATAGAAATTAATTCAACTGACCATTTTTTTTTATTGCTAACTTTTTCATACATTTTAAACAAATCTGCAGCAAATAAGCTTGCCTCTAGTCCACCTGTTCCTGCTCTAATTTCAATAATTGCATCTTTTTTATCAGCTTCATCTTTTGGTAGTAAAAATAATTTTAATTTTTTTTCATTTCTTTCATTCTCTGTATTAAGATCACTTAACTCAGTTTCTGCCATTTTTCTTAGTTCTTCATCTGAACTTTTATCTTCTACAATTTTTTGCAGTTCTAATTTATTATTTTCAAAAGAAATATATTTTTTAGCATTATCAATAATTTCATTTAAATCAGAATATTCTTTAGATTTTTCTGCAAAGTTTTTTTTATCTATCAATCCTGATGAGAGCTCTTTTTCAAGTAAAGCGTGTTTATCAATTAATTCTTCTATTGTTTTTAATGGAATCATTTATTTCTTTTCTAATTCAGAAGCCTTTTTTTCAACTTCGCTTACAATTTTTTCAATCATGTGAGTAGTTAAAACCTTTTCAGATTGTACACCTGACAAATAAAGCATATTGTTTCCTTTTTTGCCTCCAGTTATGCCTATATCTGTCATTGCTGCTTCCCCTGGACCATTAACCACGCATCCTATTATTGAAAGAGTAATTGGTGCTTTTATATGGGAAAGTTTTTTCTCTAAAACTTTAACAGTTTCAATCACTTGAAAACCTTGTCTTGCACATGAAGGGCAGGAAATTATTTTAACTCCTCTTTCTCTTAAATTAAGGGATTTTAAAATCTCATTTCCAATCTTAACTTCTTCAACTGGGTCGTCGGATAAGGAAATTCTTATTGTATCACCTATACCATCTAATAATAATGTACCCAATCCAATAGAAGATTTTATACTCCCAGGGATAAAACCTCCTGCCTCTGTAATTCCTAAATGCAGAGGATAATCAGTAACACCTGATAGCTGACGGTAGGCTTTTATTGATAAAAAAACATCCGATGATTTAACGCTTATTTTAAGATTATTGAAATTCTCATCTTCTAAAATTTTAATGTTTCTCAACGCACTTTCAACCAATGCTTCTGGACATGGTTCTCTGTATTTCTCTAAAATATCTTTTTCTAAAGATCCAGCATTAACACCTACTCTTATAGAGCAATTATTGTCTTGTGCTGCTTTTATAACTTCTTTAATCTTATTTATATTGCCAATATTTCCAGGATTTATTCTTAAACAACTTGCACCACTTTCTGCAGCCTCAATTGCTCTTTTATAATGAAAATGAATATCAGCAACTATGGGCACGTCTACATGTTTAATAATTTCTTTTAGCGCTTTAGACGATGACTCATCTGGACATGAAACTCTTACTATGTCAGCACCTTCACCATGAATTTCATTTATTTGGTTAATAGTTGCTTTAATATCTGTAGTTAGAGTGTTTGTCATTGATTGAACTGTTATAGGATTATTTCCTCCTACTTTAACTTTTCCTACATTAATTACTTTTGTTTTTCTTCTTTTAATGTCTCTGAATGGTCTAATACTCATCTTTTATTATTTAATTTAAATTCTTTATGAAGTGCAATTAATGCTTTTTTAGTATTCTTTTTATCTATTAAAACTGAAATTTTTATTTCGGAAGTTGAAATAACTTGTATATTAATTTTTTGATTTGCAAGTGCTTGGAACATTCTAAATGTTACTCCAGGTGTTGTTATCATACCAACTCCAATTACTGAAATTTTTGAAACACCTTTTTCAAATATCAATTTTCTATAATTAATATTTTTGTTTTCTTGAATTATTTTTTTTGTTTTATTCAAATCTTCTTTTTTAATTGTAAATGTTAAATCTGTTTCTTTGCCATTTGCTGAAATATTTTGAACAACCATATCTACATTAACTAAATTTTTAGATAATGGTTTAAAAATAGATGCAGCAACACCAGGTCTATCTTTAACTCCAATAAGTGAGACCTTGGAGTCATTTTGAGTGGATGATATTCCTGTAATAATTTTATTTTTAATTATGTTCGACCTTTTAGTAATTAATGTTCCTGATTTTTTAACAAAAGATGATTTTACTTCAATATCAATTCTATTTAATCTAGCATCTTGAATTGAAATTGGCTGCATAACTTTGGCACCAAGTGAGGCCATTTCAAGCATTTCTTCATACGAAATTACTTTAATTTTTTTCGCCTTTTTTAATTTATTTGGATCTGTTGTGTACACGCCCTCAACATCTGTGTAAATTATACATCTTTCAGCTTTAAAAAATTTGGCAAACATAATTGCACTTGCATCAGATCCACCTCGTCCAATAGTTGTAATTCTATTTTCATCGTTAATTCCTTGAAACCCAGTAATAATAGGTATGCCCCCCATTTTTAGATATTTGATAATCTTATTTTTATTAATTATATTAATTCTCGAGTTCTTGTGTTTTCCAAGAGTTATTATTGGAACTTGCCAGGATAACCAAGATCTAGATTTGTAGCCCTTATGAATTAATCTTCCAGCTATTAAAGAGCATGCCATTTGTTCCCCTGAAGAAACCAAAACATCGTGTTCAGAAGCAGAAAAATTATTGCTAATTTCTAAAGATTTCTTTATTAACTCATTTGTCACACCACTCATTGCAGAAGAAATAACAATAATTTTATAATTTTTCTTTTTATAATCAGCAATTATTTCAGCAACTTTTTTAATCTTCTTTGTTGTGCCGACTGATGTACCTCCAAATTTTAATACTACAATTTTCATGATAAGCTATTCTTTAAATTTAAAAAATATTGAATAAATACATGTTGATTATAAAGTCAACTTTCAAATGAAAAATAACACAATTAATAAAAAAGAAATAGAAAAATTTTCAAAAATTGCTGAGGAATGGTGGAATCCTGAGGGCAAGTTTAAGCCTTTACATAAATTCAATCCTATTAGAATTGCTTATATAAAAGAAAATATAATTAAAACTTTCAAATTAGATCAAAAAAAGACTCCTTTAAAAAATATTAAAATTTTAGATATAGGCTGTGGTGGTGGTTTATTATCGGAGCCAATGTGTAGGTTAGGAGCTGAAGTTACAGCAATTGATGCATCTATAAGAAATATTAAAATTGCAAAGCTTCATGCAAAAAAAAATAATCTTAAAATAAATTATATTTGTTCATCACCAGAAAAAATGAAGGTTAAAAGACAGTTTGATGTAATTTTAAATATGGAAATCGTAGAACATGTTGAAGATGTAAATTTTTTTTTAAAATCCTGTGGCAAACTTCTAAAAAGAAATGGAATTATGTTTGTTGCTACCTTAAATAAAACTCTTAAATCTTATGTCTTTGCAATAGTTGGGGCTGAATATATATTGCGTTGGCTTCCAATTGGTACTCATGAATGGGAAAAATTTTTAAAACCAAAGGAATTAATCTCAATCCTCAAAAATAATAATCTGATCTTAGATAGAATTGATGGGATGCAATTTAATATTTTGACAGATAGGTGGAAAGTGAGCAAAGATAAATCAATTAATTATATTGCCAAGTTTATTAAAAACTAATTACTTTTATCTTTAATCCAAGGAACCAGCTGTGTATCTATTCCCTCATCTTTGAGCTCTTTAATTTGCTGTTTTGATGCTGTACCATAAATGCCTTTTTGTTTTTTTTTTCCATTATAATGAATAGATCTTGCTTCATAGGCAAAATTATTTCCAACATATTTAAAGTTATTTTTTAAAAATTTTTGATATTCAATTATCGTTTTTTTAATTTTATTGTATTTTTTTAAGTCTTCTTTTTTTAACATATTGGATTTTTTACTTATAAGACTTGGAGCCATTAAACTTTTCTCTACATCAATAGAATTGCAATTATGACAACTCAATAAATTTTTTTTCCTTAATTTTTCGTAATCTTTAGAATTTGCAAACCAACTTTCAAAAGTTAAATTACAACTGTTACAAATTAAACTATACTTTATCATATATCTGATGTGGTAATTCTATTTAAAAATTCAATATATTTAGCTTCTATAGTCTGCATTTATTTCTATATATTTTTTTGTCAAATCCATCGTATATGCTGTAAAATTTTTACTACCAGTTCCAACTTTTACATTAATTTCAATATTGGGATTTTTCATATATTCTGCTGCTTCTCTTTCTTTATATGATGGATAAAGTTTTCCGTCCTGTACAATATTAATATTACCAAATTTTATTACTAGTTTATTAATTTTAATTGATGCTTGTGATTTGCCTATAGCCATAATTATTCTACCCCAGTTAGGATCTTCACCTGCTATTGCAGTTTTTACCAAAGGAGAATTACCTATGGAAAAAGCAATTTTTTTTGCATCTACATCAGTCTTTGTGTCATATACGTTGATAGTAATAAATTTTGATGCACCTTCTCCATCAGCTACTACTCTTTTTGCTAAATTTAATAAAACACTATTTAGTGATTTATTAAAACTTTCTAATTTTTTATCATTAATACTACTGACTTTTATGTGTTTAGCTTGACCAGTAGAAAAAATTGAGATCATGTCATTGGTGCTTGTGTCTCCATCGCAACTAATCGCGTTGAATGATGTCTGAACATTTTTTTTTAAAAGTTTTTTTAGAATATCATTAGAAAGATCCGCGTCAGTAAAAACATAACCCAATGTGGTGGCTAAATTTGGATGTATCATTCCTGATCCTTTTGCTATCCCGTAAATTTTAACCAAAGTTTTTCCTATATAACATTCCTCCATAGACATTTTAGGCTGGGTATCAGTAGTCATGATACCTAGAGCAGCTTTGATCCAAATTAGTTTATTCTGAGTGTATTTGATATTTCTTATTAACTCTGGGATTTTTGAAATTATTTTTTCAACAGGAAAAATCTCACCGATCGTACCTGTGCAGCCAAATATTATGTTTTTGGTTTTAATATTTTTAGGTTCATTTTCATCTTGCTTTTGCTTATTAGTTAATTCTAATGATATTGCCTCTGCTATACTCTGCATGCTTCTATAACCATGATCGCCGGTAAATGAATTGGCATTTTTGGTATTAACTATTAGAGAGAATATTTTTTTAGCTTTTTGATTTAGATTCCATTTAATATTTTCAGACAAAATTTTAGACTTAGTATAAACAGACGCAAAGTTTGCTCCCTCTCTAAAATAAAACATTACTAAATCGTCTCTTTTAGTCTTATAGAGATTTGCACTAACTGTTGAAATAGATAAACCATCTAAGTGATCTAGATCCTGAAAATCAATCATTTTATGATTTTTTGATTTAGAATTTAAAAAATTCGATATATTAATTACCATGCTATTTAAAATAGTTATTTAATAGTTATATTGATCTTATAATTAAATTATATATCAAAACCAATGTTTAATCCTCTAGGCTTTATCTCAAAATTTATCAAATCTGGAAATCAAAAGGAATTAGATAGAATAGGTAAAATTGTTGAAACTATTAACACCTTAGAAGGGAATTTCAAAAATTTAGCTGATGAAGATTTCCCAAAAAAAACAAATGAATTTAAAGAAAGAATTAGAAACGGGGAGCCCTTAAATCAAGTTTTGCCCGATGCCTTTGCATTAGTAAGAGAGGCCTCTAGAAGATCTCGAAATGAACGTCATTATGATGTTCAATTAATTGGTGGCGTAGTTTTACATGAAAATAAAATTGCTGAAATGAGAACTGGAGAAGGAAAAACTTTGACAATTACATTATCAGCTTATCTAAATGCTCTTGAAGGAAAAGGAGTTCATGTAGTTACTGTAAATGATTACTTAGCAAAAAGGGACTCACAAGAAATGGGTCAAATTTATAATTTTTTAGGTTTAACCTCAGGATTTATTAATAATGATCAAAATGATTTTGAAAGAAAAAAAAACTATAATTGTGACATTACATACGCAACAAATAGTGAGTTAGGTTTCGATTATCTTAGAGATAATATGAAATACTCAAAAAATGAAAAAGTTCAACGAGAACATCATTACTCCATAGTCGATGAAATAGACTCTTGTTTAATTGATGAGGCTAGAACACCTTTAGTAATTTCAGGAGCTGCTGAAGATAAAACTAATCAATATTTGGCTATTGATCAATTAGTTAAGCAGCTAAAAAAAGATGACTTCGAAATAGATGAAAAAGATAAGAATATTTTACTCACAAACAATGGTATAAATAGCGTGGAAAAAATATTTTCTAATGCAGGAATTCTAAAAAATAATAATTTTTATGACCCAGAAAATTTAGCTTTAGTTCATCATGTAAATCAAGCATTAAAAGCAAATCATTTGTTTGAAAAAGGCAAAGACTATATTATCAAAGAAAATAGTTTAAAAATTATTGATGAACTTACGGGAAGAATTCTCGAAGGTAGAAGGTTTGGAGACGGACTACATCAAGCTTTAGAAGCTAAAGAAAAAATAGAAATTCAAGCCGAAAATCAAACTCTAGCGTCTATTACATATCAAAATTATTTTAAACTTTATAAAAAGTTATCAGGTTGCACAGGTACAGCGGCTACAGAAGCTGAAGAATTTTATGAAATTTATAACTTACCTGTAGTTGTAGTCCCAACTAATAATCCGATGATAAGAAAAGATTACAATGATCAAATATTTAGAACGGAAGAAGAAAAAAATAGAGCAATAATAAAAAAGATAAAAGAGTGTAATAAAACTGGCCAACCATTATTGATTTTTACTTCGAGCATTAATAAATCTGAAATTTATTCAAAATTTCTTAACAAGGAAAACATAAATCATGTTGTTCTAAATGCTAAAAACCATGAAAATGAGGCTGAAATTATAGCTAATGCTGGAAAAGAAGGTTCCGTAATTATAACAACAAGCATTTCTGGTCGAGGCGTTGATATTCAATTAGGAGGAAAAAAAGGATCCATTTCTGAAAATCAATTAAAAACCCAGAAAGATAAAATTAAAACTTTGGGAGGTTTATTTGTAATTGGAACTGAAAGAATGGAGTCAAGAAGGGTTGACAATCAAGCAAGAGGAAGATCAGGTAGACAGGGTGATCAAGGAAATTCTATATTTTTCGTAAGTCTAGAGGATGATTTAATGAGAATATTCGGCTCAGAGTCTATGAATAATATTCTTCAAAAACTTGGTTTAAAAGATGGGGAAAGCATCGATCACCCTTGGATTAATAAGGCTTTGGAAAGAGCACAACAAAAAGTTGAGGCCCGAAACTTTGATATTCGAAAAACATTAATAAAATTTGATAATGTTTTAAATGATCAAAGACACGTAATATTTTCTCAAAGAAATGATGCAATGAATAGTGATCAAATATTTTCTTATTCAGAAAATTTTCTAATTGAAATTATTGATGATTTGATAAAATTAAAAATACAAAAAATTGCAAAACCCAAAAATAATGAATTTAATAACAAGTTAAAATTATTAATGGGAAAGAGTATTGAAGAAAAAGAGTTTTTAGAACTCGTTTCTCTAAAAGATGATGAGTTCAAAAAAAAAATATTTGAATATTTTAATATCAATAGAAATGAAAGAACTAATATGTTGGGTGAAAATCAATCTAAAGAAATAGAAAAAAGAATTTTATTACAATCAATTGATCTTAATTGGAAATCTCATATACAATATTTGGAACAATTAAGGCAAGTTGTTGGGCTTAGGTCCTATGGACAAAGAGATCCATTAGTTGAATATAAAAAAGAAGCATTTGAATTATTTTCAACTCTTTTGGAAAAATTGAAAATTGATTATGTAACTATTTTGATGAATTTAAAAGTTGTTGAAGCACCAAAAGAAATCCAACAAAATATTAAGCCTACAAAAATTGACCCAAAATATATAGGGAAAAAAATGAGTAGAAATGAGCCATGTTTTTGTGGATCAGGTAAGAAGTTTAAAAAATGTTGTGGAGCTTTATAATATTACAAATAAAAAAGATATTAAAAGTAAAAAAGTACCAATTAAAAATATATATTTCTTATTCTTAGTAAAAAATTGATCTAAGTTATTTTTTTTATTATCCAATGAGCTTAAATTTTCTAGATTGTTAATAAAACCTTTGCTTCTTCCAATTTTTAAAAATTTATTTTTTCTTTGCTCTAAAATTTCTTCAGCAGACATTTCTTTAAACAAGCTCAAATTTTTTAAAATTGAATCTCTAACGTTTTTTAAAATTAAGTTTCTATCTCGATGTGCCCCTCCAAGAGGTTCTGAAATGATCTCATCAATAATCTTGAGTCCATAAAGATCTCTTGCGGAAAGTTTCATAGCCTTTGCCGCATCAAGCATTTTTTTTGGGTCTCTCCATAAAATTGTTGCACACCCCTCTGGTGATATAACTGAATAGATTGCATTTTCAAACATTATGACTTTATTTGATGAAGCTAATGCTATTGCTCCTCCTGAGCCACCTTCGCCTATGACAATTGCTAATGTAGGAACTTTTAATTTCATACAACATTCTATTGATTTAGCAATAGCTTCTGCCTGTCCCCTCTCTTCCGCACCAACACCGGGATAAGCGCCTGGAGTATCAATAAAAGATATTATCGGTATATCAAATTTATCAGCTAACTCCATTAAACGAATAGTTTTTCTATATCCCTCAGGTCTCATCATTCCAAAATTTCTTTCAATTCTAGTATCTAAATTTTCTCCTTTCTCTTGTCCTATTACTAAAACTGATTGCCCATTAAATTTAGCAAATCCAGTTATTACAGATTTATCCTCACCATAATATCTGTCTCCAGCCAAAGAGATAAATTCTTCAAATAAATTATCGATAAAAAATTTTGATTTAGGTCTATCTTCATGCCTTGCAACCATTGTTGTTTGCCAAGGGTCTAGTGATGCATAAATTTCTTTTAATTTTATATCAATCTCCTCCTGAGTTTTTGAAATTTTATTTGTATCAACTTCTGAGAGGCCACCTTGGTTGTAAGGGTCTTTTAACTTATCAAGTTCACTCTCTAAGTTTTTTATATCAGATTCAAAATTAAGATAATTTTTCATTAGTTTAATTATGTCATAAAAATTAAAAGTGACAACATAATGTCAATGCTACTATTAATTATTTGACATAATTTTACTTGAATTTAAGATATCGTAGAATGCCTATCTTGTACAAAAATGTAAATAATTTAAAAATTGCTGAAGATTTATTATTATTTGTAAATCAAGAATTACTTAAAGACACTGGTATTTCACCTGAAAAATTTTGGTTAGGCTTTGATAAAATTACACACGAACTCGCTCCTAAAAATAAAAAATTAATACAAATTAGAGAAAATTTACAAAAAAAAATTGACACTTGGCATATCAAAAATAGGGAAAACGAAATTGAAATTGATAAATATAAAAAATTTTTAATAGAAATTGATTATTTAAAAGAAGAGGGACCTGACTTTAATATTGAAACAGAAAATGTAGATGAAGAAATAGCTAGTATTGCTGGCCCTCAACTAGTAGTGCCAGTCATGAATGCAAGATATACACTTAATGCAGCCAATGCGAGATGGGTAAGTTTGTATGACAGTTTGTATGGAACAAATATAATTGAGTCAGAGGAAGGTGGAAGTGAAAGATACGACCCAAATAGAGGACAACAAGTTATTAAGTATGTAAGAGAATTTTTTGACAAATATATTCCAATTGATGGAACGAGCTGGAAAAATATTGCAGGTTTAAAAGTAGAAAATAACAATTTAATTATTTTAAAAGATGATTATAAGTATTTCTTAAAAGATAAAGATAAATTTGTAGGACATAGAGGTGAAACTAATAAGCCTACTGCTATAATTATTAAAAATAATAAACTACACTTTGAAATAATTATAAATCCAAAAGCATTTAGTGCAGCACATGATGTCGCTGGGATAAGTGATGTTATAGTCGAGTCTGCTATTACAACTATTTGTGATAACGAGGATAGTGTTGCGGCAGTTGATTCTGAGGACAAAATTATTTGCTATAAAAATTGGTTAGGTCTTATGAAAGGAGATTTAAAAATACAGTTTGAAAAAAATGGGAAAAACTTAGAAAGAAAACTAAATCCTGATAGAAGCTATATTTCAAAAGAGGGTAAAGGTTTAAAACTTCATGGGAGGAGCCTGCTTTTGATAAGAAATGTTGGTCATCTTATGACTAATCCTTCTATTATTCTTAAAGATGGAACTGAAATACCCGAGGGTATTATGGATGCATTTTTTACAACCACAGCAGCTTTGCATGATTTACGAAAAAAAAGAAATTCTAGATCTGGTTCAATTTATATAGTTAAACCAAAAATGCATGGTCCAGAAGAAACCGCTTTTACTAATTTAATTTTTTCTAAAATTGAAGAAATGTTAGGGTTAAAAAAATTTACATGTAAAATTGGGATAATGGATGAAGAGAGGAGAACTTCGGTCAACCTTAAAGAATGTATTAGAACTCTTAAAAATAGAGTTTTTTTTATAAATACTGGTTTTTTAGATAGAACTGGAGATGAAATGCATACCTCAATGGAAGCTGGTCCAATGATAAAAAAAGGAGAGATGAAATCTTCAAAGTGGATTACTGCTTATGAAAATAACAATGTTGACATAGGTTTAAAATGTGGCTTTTCTGGTAAAGCTCAAATTGGAAAAGGTATGTGGGCCATGCCAGATAAAATGAAAGAAATGATGGAAGATAAAGTAAATCATTTAAAATCTGGTGCAAATTGTGCTTGGGTACCATCCCCTACAGCAGCTTCATTGCATTCTTTGCATTATCACCAAATAAATATATTTGAAGAACAAGTGAAAATAAAAAAACGTGATCAAGCAAAATTAGATGATCTTTTAAATATCCCAATTACAAATAAGCCAAATTGGTCTGAAAAAGAAATTAATGCAGAAATATCAAACTCAGCACAAACATTATTAGGATATGTAGTGCGATGGATCGATCAAGGAATAGGTTGTTCAATAGTTCCTGATATAAATGACATAGGTCTTATGGAAGATAGAGCAACTCTTAGAATTTCATCTCAACACATTGCAAATTGGATACATCATAGGATAACTACAAAAAAAAAAGTATTAGAAATAATGAAAGAAATGGCAAAAATCGTCGATAAACAAAATAAGACTGATATAAAATATATAAATATGAGTGATGATTATGAAAGATCACGTGCTTTTAAGACTGCTTGTGAGTTAATTTTTAAGGGCAAAGAACAACCTTCTGGTTATACTGAACCACTTTTACATTATAATAGATTAAAAAGGAAAATTAATCAGAATTAGATTTTAAATTTGATCTATTTTTAAAAGCTGAAAAAAGAGTGCCATCATCTAAGCTTTCGATCTCTCCTCCAACAGGTAAACCTTGAGCTAGTTTAGTGATTTTAACTTTAGTTTTTTTTAAACTATCTTTTATATAATATGCAGTGGTTTGTCCTTCTACTGTTGCGCTAGTTGCCAGAATGACTTCTTCAATATTATCTTTAACTACTCTTTCTACTAAAGAGTCAATTAAAAGTTCTTCTTTTCTATGACCTACTGAAGCAATAGTTCCTCCGAGAATATGAAAATACCCTTTATATATATTTGAGTTTTCAATAGACCACTGATCGGCTACTTCTTCAACAACACAAATTTTATTAAATTTTTCTTTTACATTTTCACAATTAAAACATCCCTCACTATTTGATTTTAATGAGCCACATGAATTACAACGGGTTACATTTTTGTAAACTTGAGCTAAAATATTTGCCATGGGTTTGATAATTTCATCCCTGTTATTAATAAATTTTAAAACTATTCGTTTTGCAGATTTTGGCCCAAGTCCGGGTAATTTTGAAATTAATTTTACTAGATCGTCTATTTCAGTAATATTTTGCATTAATTATAATGGCCATTTAAAACCAGGAATACCTAAACCACCAGTCGCTTTAGAAATTTCTTCAGTTGTTTTATGCTTTAGTTGTGCTTTAGCATTATTATGGGCTGCAACTATCAAATCCTCCACAATAGATTTTTCTTCTTTTAAAATTTCATCAGATATTTCAATTGTTTGCATTTCCCCTTCACCATCTAATATAATTTTTATAGAATTAGAGCCAGATATACCTTCAGCTCTGATACTTTTGATTTTTTCTTGGCTTTCTTTCATTTTTGTCTCTAATTCTTTTGCTTTATCCAATATCTTTGAAAAATCTGTCATTTCTCATCATCCTTTCGTATATGTTTAATATCTATTAATTCTGCGTCTGGAAATTTATCTAATACTTTCTTATACAAATCAGAATTTTTTTCATCTTCAATTAATTTTTTTTGTGTATTTTTTTCCTTGTCCCTAATTGACATCTCTCCTCGATTTTTACTAAAACTTATAATCCATCTTTGACTAGTCCATTCTAACAATTTTATGGATAAATTTTTTACAAAATCTTTATCTAGATTGTCATTAAAAGAAATTTCAATTCTACCGTTTTCAAATTTTACTAAATTAACATTTTTTTCAAGTTCATATTTAAGTTTTATCTCTTTTTTATCAGAGCATACTGCCACCAATTCATCAAATGACTCAATAGCTCTTTCGTTAGTAACTTTTGTTTCAATTTTTGGTTTTGATTTATCTTTTTTTTCTTGTACAACATTTTTGATTTGGTTAATCACATCTTTATTTAATATCTTAGACGATGCATTATTATGAATGTCATCTTTCAGATTATTTATTTTATCATTTTCATTTTGGGTTTGATCTTTAGGTTTTAAACCTTTTAGATGAATTAATCTTAACAAAAACATTTCAATTGATAAGTGTTGGTTAGAAACAACATCTAATTCACTAAGTGTTTGAATTGTAAATTGCCAAAATAAAATAAAAACTTCACTATCAACATTATTTGATATTTTTTTTATCATATCAAACTGCTCATCATTTAATGAAAAATTGGTACTTTCTAGCGTAAGTGAATTTATATTTTTGAAATAGTATAAAACCTCTAAAAAATCATTGATAAATATTTTTGGTTCAACACCTTGATCATAAATATTTCTGTAACTTTCAATGACCCTATTTTCATCACCTTTTAAAATTAAATTAAACATTTTTATTAGTTGAGATTTATCAAAATAACCAAATATTTTTTGAGCTGCAGCTAAATCTAACTCTTTACTACCATCAAAACTTAAAAGAGCTCTGTCAAGTAGAGATAGCGCATCTCTTACTGATCCCTCAGAAATTTTTACAATTAACCTTAAAGCCTCATCATTTACTTTGCCATTTTCCTTTTCTTTTATTTTTTTTATAAAATTTAGTAGCTCATGTGATTTTATCCTAGAAAGATCAAACCTTTGACATCTTGATACAACTGTTATTGGTATTTTTTTAATCTCAGTTGTTGCAAAAATGAATTTTAAGTATTCAGGAGGTTCTTCTAATGTTTTCAACAAAGCATTAAAGGCTTGCTTACTTAACATGTGAACTTCATCTATTATAAAAATTTTATATTTAGATGAAGTCGGCCCATATCTTGAAAATTCAATTAAATCTCTCACATCATCAACACCAGTTTTGCTTGCTGCATCCATTTCGAGAACATCAATATGTCTGGAACTTGCTATCGCATCACAATTTTCACATAAATTTTCTTTGCATAAGTTTTCTATTCCATTTATGCAGTTTAGTGACTTTGCAACAATTCTTGCTGTTGTAGTTTTGCCTACTCCTCTAATTCCAGTAAAAAGATAAGCATTTGCAACTTTATTAGCTTTAATAGAGTTTATAATTGTATCAGACAAAATCTCTTGGCCAATTAAGTCATCAAATGTCTGAGGTCTATATTTAAGAGCTAAAACTTTACTATTTTTATTCATGTTGTTTATTTAGGAGACTAGAACCTGAATAACTGTCTCTACGACTGCTTCTGTTAAGATCTGGTCGGGTTAAAGCAGCATACACCTCTAGCCTCCGAAACTATTATAGCAGTATTATTTTCTAATCCACAAGAAAAGATTAGGATTTTTTTTCTCTAACAGGATCTGCCTCAAAAACACCTAGAACATGAAAATCTTGGCAATGAAGACCTAGCTCTTCAAGTGATTTTTGAACTTTTTTATCTTCAATATGTCCATCAAGATCACATAAAAAAAAGAAGGAGTCGAAAGAATTTTTTTCTGGATAACTTTGAAGTTTAGTTAAATTTACTCCATTAATCGCAAAACCACCTAAGGATTGATAAAGAGCCGCTGGCTTACTTTTAAGCTTAAATAAAAAAGATGTTATATATTTTTTATCACCGAATTCTGGTTGTAAAAGCTCTTTACCCATAACTAAAAATCTAGTTAAATTTCCTGGCTCATTTTCAATATTTTTTTTAATTATTTCTAATCCATAAGTTTCAGCACTTAAAGTAGAGGCTATTGCTGCTTCATTTTTTTTTTTATTTTTTGAAATCATTTCTGCCGAACCAGCTGTGTCAGCTCTTATATGTTCAATTAAATTATTTTTTTTTATAAACTTAGAACATTGAGATAATGCTTGGGCATGAGAAAATACATTTTTAATATCAGTTATTTTAGTACCTGGAATACCTAATAAATTATGCTCAATCTTCTGAAAATACTCAGAATAAATATTTAATCGATATTTAAAAATTAAATACTCAATTCCAATATTTCCAGTAATCCTATTCGACTCTGGAATTACAATTTTTGAATTTTTATTGTCAGATGCTTTTAAAAAACATTCATCAAAAGTTTTACATGGAATAATTTCAGCATTTGGATCCATTGCAATTGACGCTAGATGAGAATAAGCTCCATAGGTGCCTTGAAAATAAATTTTATTCATAATTATTTATATTTTATTATTTTTTTTAAAGCTAGATAATCTTCTTCAGTATCTACACCTATCGGAGATCTGTTAGCAAGAGCTACATTAATATTTATATTATTTTCCAAGGCTCTCAATTGTTCTAATTTATTTGCTAATTCATTTTTAGATTGTTTGAATGAAATAAATTGTTTTAAAGTTTGTATTTCATAACAATAAATACCTATATGATGATAAATGTTATTTTTTTTTTGATCTTTCATATTTCTCATAAAATTTTCAGCTAAAGGAAAAGAATTTTCATTTAATGGTTCTTTAGTCTCAACTTTAACTACACTTTCATTATTATACATTTTATTATTATGGATTTGAGCTGCTAAAGTTCCAATTTGTGATTGACTTGATTTCATCTTGATATTTAGATTTTGAATATCGGCGATATCAATATCGGGCTCGTCTCCTTGTACATTCATAATAAAATTCACATCTTTTTTATTTAATAGGTTATATGCTTCATATATTCTATCAGTACCAGTTTTAGGATTTTTGGAAGTCAAAATTGCATTTCCACCATTTTTTTTAACATCATTTACTATTTCTTGATCCTCAGCAGCTACTACAACCTCACCAATTTCAGCACTTTCAGCTCTTTTAAAAACATGAGAAATAATGGATCTACCATTTAATTTTAGCAAAGGTTTTCCTGGCAGTCTGGTAGCTGACAATCTAGAGGGTATAATTATTAGAGTTTTCATAGATTATTTATATTTGTTTAGATTATAAAGAGGGGCAAAATTGTACAGTAAAATATAAGAAATTTTAAAATATTAATGTTATAGGTTTGGTATAAATATTTATCAAAATGGATTCATTTGAAATTAATAAAATTATCGCTGCAGTTCTTTTAGTTGCTCTTCTGATTATTGGAATTGGAAAACTATCTAATATAATATTTTATGTAGAGAAACCTGAAAAACCTGGATATGAGGTAGAAGTTGCTCAAGCATCGTCGTCTTTAGAAAAAACTGCTGAGGTAACTAGTGAAAAAAAAGTTGATATTGCAGCCTTGATGTCTCTTGGAGATATATCTTCTGGTGAAAAGATTTTTAAAAAATGTGCTGCTTGTCATTCAATTAACAAAGGTGGTGCTCATAAAATTGGTCCAGCTTTATATAATGTTGTGGGAAGAAAAATTGGTAAGGAAGCTGAGTATAAATATTCAAAAGCACTATTAACATACAATAAAGAGTGGAATTTTGAGGAGTTAAATGGATTTTTATTGAAACCTAGTAAATGGATTAAAGGTACTAAGATGGCTTATGCGGGCTTGAGAAAAGAGGAAGATAGAGCTTCAATTATAAAATATCTAAATAAAAATTCTGATAATCCTCAGCCATTACCTTAGTTTACCAAGACAATATAATAATATACTTTTTTGTACATGAACTCTGTTTAAAGCTTGTAACCAAACTTTTGAATTCTTACTTCTAAAGACGTCATCGTCAACTTCAGACCCTCTAGGAAGGCAATGTAAAAAAGTGCAATCTTTTTTTGCATAATTTAATAGTTTTTTGCTCACTTTAAAATTCTTAAAATCATTAATCTTATTTTTTTTATTAACCCTATCATTAAGAGATATAACTTTATCTGAAAATATAACATCTGCATTCTCTACTGCTTTTTTTGTATCATTAAAAACATAAATTTTTTTATTTTTTTTATTTGCCCAATTTAAAATGATTTTTTTTGGTTCGTATCTTTTTGGACAACCAATACTTAATTTAAAAGAAAATTTTACAGATGCAGCTATCAAACTATTGAGAACATTATTAGAGTCACCTATCCAGGAAATATTTAATTTTGAAATTGGTTTTTTTTTTATTTCCTGTACAGTAAAAATATCTGACAATACTTGTGTTGGGTGTGAAGAAGGAGATAAGCCATTGATAATTGGTATTGATAAATATTTTTTAAAACTATCTGCTTTTTCATCACTATCTGTGCGAAGCATAAAGCCATCCCCATAAGTAGATAAAATTTTTGCTGTATCTTCTAGAGATTCTCCTCCTTCTCCTAAATGTAATTCATTAGATCTGAGTGTAATTGTTCCACCACCCAGTTGTTTAATTGCTAAATAAAAGCTTAATCTAGTTCGGAGGCTTGATTTTTCAAACATTTGAATTAATAGTTTACCTTTTAAAGGACAATCCTTATCAAGCTGTAATGTGCTTAATTTAGATCTTTTTTGCTTCCTTTTTTTTGCATCAGCTAATATTTTTTTAAGATCGTTAGCTGGGATATCTTTAAGGTGAATAAAATGTTTCATATAATTAGTAATTAGCACAAACTTTTTTTATTATCTTTAAAGCTAAATCAAGTTCTGCTTTTTTTACATTCAACGGAGGTAAAATTCTTACAACATTTTCTGCTGCTCTAATCGTTAATAACTTGTTGTCCATTAAATTTTTAATAAAAGTTGATTGATCTTTATGAAGCTGTAATCCTATCAAAAAACCTCTGCCTCTTACTTCTTTAATTATACTTGGATATTTTTTTTTAATCTTAACCAATTGATTAAGAAAATATTCAGATTTCTTTTTTACTTTATTAAGAAAACTTTTTTTAGAAATAATATCAAAAACAGTATTGCCAATTTGCATTGCAAGGGGGTTACCTCCAAAAGTTGATCCATGTGTCCCTGCAACCATACCTGATGCAACCTTTTTGTTCATCAAAACTGCTCCTATAGGAAAACCGCCACCTATTCCTTTTGCAATTGGAACAATATCTGGCTTAACTTTTGATTTTTCAAAAGCAAAAAAATCCCCAGATCTCCCCACCCCACACTGCACCTCATCTAAAATTAATAAAACTTTTTTTTTATCACATAATTTTCTAAGACCTTTTAAACACCAATCAGGAATAATCTTAATTCCACCCTCACCCATAATAGTTTCCACCATTACAGCAGCTGTATTTTTATTTATTAATCTTTTTAAAGATTTATGATCTCCAAAATTGAAATGATCAAAGCCATTCACTTTTGGACCAAAGCCCTCAGTCATTTTTTTTGATCCACTTGCATAAATCGCAGCAATTGTTCTTCCATGAAAGGAATTTTTAATACACAAAATTCTATTTTTATTTTTTTTGCCTATTGAATAAAAATATCTTCTTGCTACTTTGATAGCAGCTTCTGTGGCCTCAGCACCACTATTTTGAAACATAACATAATCAGCAAATGTTTTTTGTGCAATTTTTTTTGCTAATCTTTCTCCTTCTGGAATAAGAAATGCATTTGATACATGCCAAATTTTTTTTGATTGTATATTTAAAGTTTTAATTAGTTTTGGGTGTGCATGGCCCAAAGAATTTACTGCGATACCCTGTACAAAATCTAAGTACTTATCACCTTTAACCGTAATTAGAAAACTACCTTTGCCTTTACTAAAAGCGATTTTTTTTCGATTATAATTTTTTGCAAGAAAGCTCATTTTAAAATTAAGTATTACTAAATTGATTTAAATCAAATTAATTTGATTCAATTTTTAATTGAAATTTATCAGAAATTGCTAAAAAAAATTGTTAATAAGTGCTAAAAAATACTTGTTAATGGATGTTTTATAACTCTATATTGTGTTTTTTAATAAAACCAATACAATATGTAGATATTATGAGTTGGACAGATGAAAAAGTCTCAAAACTAAAGGAGTTATGGGGTAAAGGAAATACGGCTAGCCAAATAGCTGAAATTATTGGTGGCATTAGCAGAAATGCAGTAATTGGTAAGGCTCATAGACTTAATTTATCAGCAAAAATAAAAACTAGAACAGCCACATCAAATAAAAATTTTGATAACACTATAGAAGGAAGTAAAATTCATTCTAAAAGAGCAAGAAAAAGTAAATTTAAATCATTAATCATTGAAAAAGATTTTGAGCCTGAAAATCCAAAGCAATTAGAAGAATTAGATGAAAATTCATGCAAATGGCCTATAGGACATCCGGATGAAAAAGATTTTTACTTTTGTGGAAGGTCATCCTTGAAAGATTTTTCATATTGCAAACTCCATTTACTTTATGCATATCAGCCAAAAGGTAAAAAAGAGGATGTTGGCGATAAAGAAGAGGTTCCTGAATTTATTGACAAAAAAATTCAATCAGCTTAATTAGGTCTAAGTATTTTCTTTTCTTAAATATTTTTCAGTTGAATATTGTCCCCCTTCACGCCACATGTAAGAATATTTTTTTACTTCCTCATTAAAATATTTTTTACTAGGAGTACCTATCTCAAAATTACTTTTATACTTACCTGTTAAAATATTATCATATTTTAATAATCTCAATTGATCTTCAGTTAAAATAGGGTTTGGCAATAGCTGAAAAAATTTTGCACTTAATGTAGCTAATGTTAACGGCATGGGTAGTAATAACCTTTTTTTATTAATTAATTTTAAAAGTCTTTCTACTATTTGCTTTAAATTGATTACTTCTGGCCCAACACATTCAATTATCTTTGAATTAATATTTTTTGTAATAACATCATATATTACATCTGTTAAATCTGAACAATGAATAGGAGTAAATTTAGTTTTTCCAGAATAGTATAAAGGAAAGACAGGAAGTCTACTTAATAAAGTCATAAAATTTGTCGTAAAATTATCATCTACTGAATAAACAATGGAAGGTCTTAGAATTGTTGAGGTTGGAAAATTATTTAAAATATTCTTTTCACCCTCTAATTTACTTTTTGCATAATTGCTTTCCTTTGCTTCATTAATTCCAAGAGCTGATAGATGAATAAAATTTTTTAATCTGTATTCTTTTGCTAATTTTGATAATAAAGACGGAAAAAGAGAGTGGATATTGTGAAAAGTATTTCCCTTTCTTTTTTCAAACAAAATACCTATTAAATTTATGCAAAAGTCTGATCTTGATAATAAATCTCTTATTTTTTTTTCATCATATATATTAGCCTCAACAATATCGATATATCCAGCATTCCCTTGGGTTTTAATAGCATAACTTTTTTGATGTATGTTTCTTGTTACTACGGTAACTTTAATATTATTTTTTGTTAGTTTTCTGATGAGGTGTCTTCCTATTTGACCACTTCCACCAAAAATTAGACAATTTTTAGGTTTCATATATATATATTTAAAAATGAGTATTAATATTAAACTTCACAAAAAAGATTTACCAGATGATATAAAATTAGGCAATGTTATAGCTGTTGATGGTGAATTCATGGGATTAGATGTGAAAAGAGATCCATTATGTCTAATACAAATATCCTCAGGAGACTCAGATGCTCATATAATTCAATTAGATAGATCCAACTATAATGCACCAAATTTAGTAAGGATACTGGCTGATCAATCAATTACTAAAATTTTTCACTTTGGTAGAGCTGATATAGCTCATATAAAGTATTATTTAAAAACTGACACTAACAATATTTTTGATACAAAAATTGCATCAAAATTGGCAAGATCGTATTCGGATAACCATTCTTTAAAAACCTTGATTAAAGAATTTGTGAATGTTGATGTTAGTAAACAATTTCAAAGCTCTGATTTTGGAGGTGAATTATCGCCTGCACAACTTAAGTATTGCGCTAACGATGTTATTTATCTTCACAAAATTCATGATGAACTAATAAAAATTCTTGAAAGAGAAAATAGAATTCAACTTTATAAAGAATGCATAAAATTTTTAAAAACGCGGGTTGATCTTGATCTTGCATCATTTAAGGATGATATCTGGTCACACTAATATGAAAAATATAATTAAAGAAAATGGTAAAAATGTAATTGAATTGCAAATTAGAGCTCTTAAGAAATTAAAAAATTCAATTGACCAATCTTTTATTGATGCAGTTAAAGCAATTAAAAAGTGTAAATCTAAAGTAGTTATTTGTGGTGTGGGTAAAAGTGGAATAATAGCCTCAAAAATATCAGCGACTTTATCCTCTGTTGGGACACCATCATTCTCTGTTTCTGCGAGCGATTGTTCTCATGGTGATTTGGGAAGATTAACAAACCAAGATTTATTAATATTAATAAGTTATTCAGGTAACACAAATGAGTTAAAAAATATCATCAAGTATGCAAAAAATATGAAAATTACTCTAATTGGAATTGTTTCTAATAGAAATTCAGATTTGTATAAATCAGCAAATATTAAACTCTTGGTACCAGAAGTAGAAGAGTCTGG
>JACWEK010000039.1 GCA_014653535.1 Pelagibacterales bacterium SAG-MED43 | reverse complement strand
CATCGCAAATGTTGCCATCACAATTAGTACGAAACTAATTCCATCAGTTAAGTTCATATTATCAAATGTAAATCTTGTAATATCAGATAAACTATCTTGACCCACAGAAGATAACATTAATCCAAGCACTACCATCATCATTGCTTTTAAAAATTGACCTTTAGAAGAAAAAGCTGCAATAGCTGTTAAACCTAAAATCATTAATGCAAAATAATCTGGTGATCTAAAAGATAAACTAACTTTTGATAAACTTGGTGCCATAAATAGTAAATAGATTGCAGATAATGTTCCACCTGCAAACGAACTCCATGCAGCAATAGCTAAAGCTTTTCCAGCTTTACCTTGTTGTGCCATCGGATATCCATCAAATGAAGTAGCAACAGTTCCAGGAACTCCAGGTGCATTTAATAATATAGAGGAGGTAGATCCACCAAATATTGCTCCATAATAAACACCAGCCATTAAAATCAATCCTGTTGCAGGATCAAAACCATAAGTAATTGGTATCATTAAAGCAATAGCAGTCATCGGACCTAGACCAGGAAGCATTCCAATTATAGTTCCAAAAAAACAACCAACCATAACCATTAATATATTTTGGAATGTGAGTGCAGTTGTTAATCCAATTAATATTCCATCAATCATCCCATAACTCCAATTGATTGTAAAAATGGATCTCTTAAATAAATATCAAGAACACCATGAAGGAGATACATAAAAGCAGCTACAAATGGAAAAGATAATAAAAACATTAAGATCCATCTTCGCTCTCCTAAAAAATAATAAGATGTAAATAAAAATAAAGAAGTTGTTAAAAAATAACCAACTTTTAAAATTGTAGCTCCATAAATAATTGCGATAAGTATAAGTATACCTGTTTTTTTATACTCTAAGTTTTTATGTTTGACCTTTATAGTATTTGGATCTGGTAAAATTAGTTTTGATCCAGAAAAAAATAATCCAGCATAACCTAAGTAAATTGGAAATGTTCTTGCATTAAATGGTGCATTTTCATCGAATGTAAAAACCTGAATTTGATATGCTAGATATAAATAGAATGCTGAAAATACAAAAAAGAGCAGTGATATAATTTTTGTAGTATTTATATTCACTGCTCTAATTTAAAATAATCCTAAAGATTATATAACGCCTAGTTTTTTCATAAGATCTGTCATTTCTTCAGTTTGTTTTTCTAAGAAAGATACAAACTTACCTTCTGGGTTATAAATATTAACCCATGCATTTCTTGCTCTGACAGTTTCCCATTCAGGAGTTTTTTGTATATCGCCGAGCATTTTTGCAATAGCTTTTTTATCAGAATTACTCATACCTGGAGGGCCAAAGAATCCTCTCCAGTTAACGAATTGTACGTCATATCCTTGCTCTTTTAGAGTTGGAGCATCTGGTGCATCAGAAACTCTTGAAGGAGCTGTAATACCAATAATTCTTACTTGGTCTCTTGCACCCATCAATTCGCCTAAACCTGTTGAAATGATTTGAGTTTCACCTGATAAAAGTCCAGCTAATGCTTTTCCACCA
>JACWEK010000038.1 GCA_014653535.1 Pelagibacterales bacterium SAG-MED43 | reverse complement strand
TTTTGGTGGGTCTTAATTCTTCATTTTTTTTCTCTATCATCCATATTTTTAATCCAAAAAAAAGGGCGCCACAATTAAGTAGCGCCCAAATTTTTATTTTATATTACCAATCGGTAATATTGCTTTTATGATCATTAGCACCATGTCTTTTTCTTGCTAATCTTGAAAGTTCTTCACTTTCAGATCTCGCAGTCAAAACATGCCAGCCAATCCATAATATTATACCTATGATAACAAGCATACCTTCTACAGACCCAGCACCAGGGTAAACAGCACCCACAACTTCTTCTGCAGGTTTGTTTAGGTGGTCGATCCAATTATTAACTGTAGCCATATATTGTTTCTCCTTTACCTGGTTGCAGATGAAACTGCTTTTTCATCACTTTTAGCAGACTCCATCATTTCATAGTCTAGTCCAGCTATTTCTACCTCACGAGGAATTCTAAGTTTACCCATTCCATGAAGTACTTTAGCTATGACATAGCCTGGTATTAGTCCAAGAACTACAAACATTATTATTGCTCCTAGGAATTGTCCTAATGGGTTAATTGTAGCATAAGTCGTTCCATCCCACATAGCTCCAACACTGTAACCAGATGATGGATAACCATTTAAGACAAAACCACAAATTACTAGACCAACAAATCCAGCATAACCATGTACTGCTACTGCACCAACTGCATCATCAATTTTGAACTTACGTTCAACCCAATAATGAAGTTTGTATGCAATTACGACACCTATCATACCAATGATCATTGCTTGAATTGGATGATATAAATCATTTCCAGCCGAAGCACAGATAATACCTGCTAGTCCACTTGAATATGTCCAGAAAGGATCACCTTTAGCAATCCAATAACCAGCTAATAACCCTCCTGATAACGACATCAAGAAGTTAAAAGTAATACCACTAAGTGTAGTAGGGGTTACGTAAATGTTTGTTGCTGTCCAATAACTTATGCCTTCCATACCGTATTCAGGTCCAAGATCAAAAATTGGTATATTACAAGCTGCATAGAATCCCCAAAAACCAGTATAAATTAAAAATAATCCTACTGTAACCAACCATGGGTTTCTTGGTCCTATGTTTCTTGGTTCACCGCTAGATGAAAATTTTTATAAGCGAATATGTTAGTCATGCACGAGGTCAGGCAATGTCAGACCTTGGTGCAGATGTGATTAAAGTTAAAGGCAACTATGAAAAATCGTTAATAGAATGTATAAAACAATCTACAAAGAATAATTGGCAAATTGTTCAAGATGTTGCTTGGAAAGACTATATGATTGTTCCAAAATACACAATGGCTGGGTATACAGTTATGATGGGAGAAATTGTTGAACAAATAAATAATAATTTGATTACTCATATAATATTACAAGCTGGTGTAGGCGGCATGGCTGCTGCAATGGTAGCAGGAATTGCAAGATATTTAAAAAATGTGCCAGAAATCATTGTTGTTGAGCCCGATAGCGCTGCATGTGTAATGGAAAGTATAAAAACTGGAAAAATTGAAAAAATCGATATTGAAAGAGAAAGTTTAATG
>JACWEK010000037.1 GCA_014653535.1 Pelagibacterales bacterium SAG-MED43 | reverse complement strand
TTTTTGATATCCAATTGAAATTTAACTCTGATATCATTGAGGTACACAATAGACCAAATTATATAAACAAGTTAACAAAACTCAAATCTAAGCTAGTTTTATATTTTCACAATGATCCAATTTCAATGATCGGATCTAAGTCAATTAATGAGAGAATAAATTTATTAAATGTATGTTCAAAGATAATTTTTAATAGTGAATGGTCAAAAAAACAATACCTAAAGGATTTAAAAAATTTTTATCATAAATCAAAAAAGTTTGAGGTAATACATCAGTCAACTACAAAAACTAAAATAGACCTTAAAAAAAAAGAAAAAATCATTACTTTTGTTGGTAAATTAAATTCTGCAAAAGGTTATGATATTTTTGGAGAAGCAATTATTCGTATATTGAATAAATATCCTGACTGGAAATCAATAGTGATAGGAGATGAACCAAGAGAGAAATTATTTTTTAATCATAAAAATCTTAAAAATCTTGGTTTTCAGAGTCACCAATCAGTTTTAAAGACTTTTAATAAAACTAGCATAGCTGTTGCATGCTCTAGATGGGAAGAACCTTTCGGGAGAACAAGTTTAGAAGCAGCTAGCAGAGGATGTGCTGTTATTATTTCTAATAGAGGTGGGCTTCCTGAAACAATAACGAATGGTATTATTTTAAGTAACCTTCAGCCTCAAACTTTATTTTCAGCTATAGAAAATCTAATCCAAAATAAAAAAAAGTTGTTCTATCTTCAAAATCAATCAGTTAAAAACTTTTTTCTTACAGATAATCTCATTTCTGAGAAAATTGATAACTATAGAAATTTATTAAATCAATTATATAAGATAAATTTATTTAATAATAATAAACTAAAAAAAATAAAGATTCTTCATGTAACAAATTTTAATGAAAGACATAATGGTAGACTTTTTTATAATACTGGAAAACGTATTAACAACGGTTTTACAAGATTAGGCCATAGTGTTTTGGAGTTTAGTGATAGAGATATAGTAAGTTACTATCGATCTATCAATGATTTTGATGGTTCTAAAAGATTAAATAAAAAACTTATAGAGGTCATATCTAATTATGTACCAGATATATTAATTATTGGTCACGCAGATCTTATTAAAAAAGAAACCCTTACTCACATTAAAAAAAATTATCCAAATATAAAAATGGCTCAATGGTTTTTAGATAGAATGGATGGTCAATGGATTAATAATAAAAAAAGATTTTTGGACAAAATTGAACTAATGGATGCTAGTTTTTGCACTACAGATCCTAAGGTTTTAAAAATTAATTATAAAGATAATATTCATTATCTTCCAAATCCAGTCGATCAATCTTTTGAAACTTTAGAAAATTATAAAAATAACTTTCATAATAATGATGTTTTTTTTGCAATGAGCCATGGGGTGCATAGAGGTGTTCTAAAAAAAAGAAAGTTTGATGATAGAGAAATTTTTTTAAACAAACTTATTAAAGTTACTCCAAACATAAGGTTTGATTTATATGGCATGAATGGAATCCAGCCAATTTGGGCTGATGATTATTTATTAGCTATTTCTCAAGCAAAGATTGGTTTAAATTTAAGTCAAGGTAAAGCAGTTAAATACTATA
>JACWEK010000036.1 GCA_014653535.1 Pelagibacterales bacterium SAG-MED43 | reverse complement strand
CAAGTTAAAATTAAATTTTCGTAATTTTTAATGTCCCCATTATTAAAAATTAATTTCCAAATTCGATTTTGATAATTAATTTTTTTTAATTCTTTGCCAAAATAACACTTAATATTTTTTAATAAGTGTTTACTTAAGTCATTATTTCCTTTTCTTCCAATAATTTTAAGATGATTTTTATTCTCTTTTATGGTTACACTTAAAAATTTATGTTCTCCTCCCCAGACTTTTAAAACTTTTTTATCAATTAATTTTTTAGTAAATTTTTTAAAAGCTGTACTTTTTGGAGAAATATATTGAGTGCCATGATCAAACCCTCTTAGTTTATCAAGTCTTTTATGATTAGATCTTCCTCCAGGACCTCTGGCCTTATCATACACATCTACAGAATATTTTTTACTTAAAAGATTAGCGATTGTTGCGCCAGAAATTCCTGAACCAATCACACAATAACTGGTCATTTACCAGCTACTGTCATACCTTCAATCATCATGGTAGGTGAATTGGTTGAATATTCAAAATCTAAATCATTTGCTAAGATTATATTTTTAAACATTTCTTTAAAATTTCCTGCAATGGTTATTTCATTTACTGGAAATTTAAATTCTCCGTCTTCAACTAAAAAACCAGTAGCGCCAACCGAGTAATCTCCAGTTACTACATTTGTTCCATGACCAATAGTCTCCGTAACATAAATACTTTTTGAATTCATTCTCAATAGTTCTTCATAGCTACATTTTCCATTTTCAAAATAAAGGTTAGTTGTTCCACCACTTCTGCCATTAGATTTCAAATTCAATTTTTTTCCATTATATGTATCTAAAAGATATTTTTTAAGCACACCTGCTTCTACAAGTTTTAACGTTTCAGACTTAACGCCCTCTGAATCAAAGTTTTTTGACCCTACTCCTTTAATTATGTCAGGTTTATCAAATATATTTATAGTTTCAGAAAAAATTTGCTTATCGATTTGATCTTTTAGGAATGATGTGCCTCTTGCTATTGCAGAAGCTGAAATCGCACTAGCAAATGCACTTAGCATACCTTTTGCTATTCTTTTGTCAAAAATAATACTTAGTTTCTCACTCCCTATTTTATTTGGACTAAGCTTTTTAATTGTACGATCACTTGTAAGTTTTCCCAATGTTTTGGGGTCCTTGATGTCATTTAGATATCTTTTACTAGAATATTCATAATCTCGTTCCATACTTTTCTCATCCTTAGCAACTGTCACACAAGAAGAAGTAAAAGTTGAAGTTCTATAGCCTCCAGAAAAACCGACGCTATTTGCTAAGATAAAATTTGATTTTTTTTCAGAAAAACTTGATTCTGTATTTACTATCTTATCTTCTTTAGACGCCACATCTTCTAACTCTTTTAGGTATTCTATTTTTTTGCTATTTTCTATATGTGCATCATCATAAAGATTTAAATTTTTTAAATTATTAGCTAACAAATCTTTGTCTGGCAAAGAATTAAATTCGTCCTCAGGAGTAATTTTTGTAGTTTCAATACATTTTTCAATCAAAGTCTTTAAATTTTCGTCCAATAAATTTGAAGAAGAGATTGAGGATTTTTTTTTACCTATATAAGTGTTGATGCTAAACGCTAAA
>JACWEK010000035.1 GCA_014653535.1 Pelagibacterales bacterium SAG-MED43 | reverse complement strand
CCATACAGCCTCACCATAACTTGCTGGTGCATTAATCTCATAACTCAGCTCACCCGTAAAACTTATTCTCATAATTCTACATTTGATTTTATCAATTAATACCTCTTTAAATGACATGTGTGGAAAATTGTCATCTGATAAATCTAAATCAGGAATAATTTTATTTAAAATTTTTTTACTGTTAGGACCACATAGACTAGCTGTTGCAAAATGATCTGTGACAGAAGTTAAATATACGTCTAACTCGGGCCATTCAGTCTGAAGGTAATCTTCAAGTTTTCCTAAAACATTTGCGGCACCACCTGTTGTAGTTGTCATAATATAATGATTTTCACTTAGTCTTGTCGTAACACCATCATCATAAACCATACCGTCCTCATTAAGCATCAATCCATATCTGCATTTACCAATAGCAAGTTTTGACCATGCGTTAGTGTAAACTCTATTTAAAAATTCAGAAGCATCACTTCCCTGAATATCAATTTTACCTAAGGTAGAAGCATCTAATATTCCAGCACTCTGTCTAGCTGCTTTACTTTCTCTTTGAACGGCTTGATGCATTGTTTCATCTTCTTCAGGGTAATACCAAGATCTTTTCCACTGTCCAACATTTTCAAATTTAGCTTTATTTTTAATGTGCCAATCATTCATAGGAGTTCTTCGAAATGTATCAAAAAATTCTCCTACATTTCTTCCAACAATAGTTCCAAATGTTAAAGGAGTGTATGGTGGTCTAAAAGTTGTCGTCCCTAATTCTCCCATTTTTATACCTGCTGTATCTGCAATGATTCCTAAAGCATGCATATTTCCAAGTTTACCTTGGTCAGTGCCCATTCCTGTTGTTGTATATCTTTTAACATGCTCGATTGATCTAAAACCTTCTCTTAATGCCAATTTTATATCTTTTGCCGTTGCATCGTTTTGATAATCAACAAATGGTTTAGTTTTTCCAGTAGGCTTATCAGAGGGTAAAAGCCATATATTTCTTTTTGAAGTCTCTTTATCATTTTCAAGTTTAAGATCCTCAAAATCGGTTTTATTTATATTTAGAAAATTTTTTAATTTATGATTTAAATTTTGAATTATTTCATTCAGCTCAAAATCACCTCCACATGAGCCAACACTAATTTGTTCTAAAGTGTCATTTTTAGGAATAAAAATTTTTCGTTCTTCATCAAAAATTAGTTTACTTCCTGATTGCGTATATAAATGTACAGCAGGAGTCCAACCACCAGCAATACCTAAGCAATCACAGGAAATAGAAGTTTTACTACCAGTAACTGACATACCGTCATTTGAAAGTTTCATTATTGATACATCACTTAACCTTTTGTATCCACTAGTATCAACTATTGTATGGGACCAGTATATTCTTATGCCTGCATCATTAATTTTTTTAACTATTTTTGCGTCTGAATTTTCTCTGATATCAATAATAGCATCAACTTTAATGCCTTTGTTGTGCAAAGATAAAGCACTTTCATAAGCGCTATCATTGTTTGTAAAAAAAATATTTTTTTTTCCACAAGCAACACCGTAAAAATCACTATATTTCTTTACAGCTGATGAAAGCATAATTCCAGGTCTATCATTGTTGTTAAATACTAATGGTCTTTCAAGTGCACCAGTTGCTAAGATAACCTTTTTAGCTCTAATTTTAAGAAGTCTTTGTCTAATTTTATTTTTTTTATCTTTTTTTTCTAAATGATCAGTTAAATTTTCTCTTGCAAGAATATA
>JACWEK010000034.1 GCA_014653535.1 Pelagibacterales bacterium SAG-MED43 | reverse complement strand
TTCTTAGAGCATTAGATACAATACTTTCATTCATTGAAAGCTCAAGATTAACCAATACGTTTTTCAAATTACATATCTTTTTTGCATCTTTATCATTAATATGTCTTCTATCTTCTCTTAAATGTATTGTTACAGAGTCCGCTCCACACTTGACTACGTGTAATGCAGCACTGACTGGGTCTGGATGTTTTTCACCTCTTGCATTTCTTAAAGTTGCAACATGATCAATATTTACACCTAGTCTTTTCACTTGATAAATCTACTTCCTGGTGTTGTTATTGGTATAGATTTAAGTGTTTCAGGTAATTTTTTTGAGCTGTATACAGGCACATCTATTTTTAAATGGGAAACAACTTTCGTTTTTATTTTTAAAGATTTTTTAGAAGATCTATCTATGATAGATGCAAACCCTAATAATTTAGCATTTGCTTTTTTTATTAACTTAACGCATTCTAAACTTGATTTTCCTGTAGTAATAACATCTTCAATAATTAAAACTCTAGCACCTTTATTAATATAAAAACCTCGTCTGAGTGTAAATTTTCCCTTAACTCGCTCACAAAAAATTGTTTCTTTTTTAAGAAGTCTACCAATTTCATATCCAATGATTATTCCACCCATTGCTGGAGCTAAAATTAAGTCAATTTTTTTATATTTTTTTTTAATTTGGTTTGCTAGTGATTTGCAAATTTTTTCAGCTAAGTTTGGAAAACTTAGAAGTTTTGCACATTGAATATATTTTGATGAATGCAATCCTGATGATAAAATGAAGTGACCTTCCAACAATGCATTAGTTTTTTTTAAAATATTTAAGGATTTTTTGTGTGAAAGCATTTCTTTTTTCTTCGTGTCTAATTATCTTAAATTTTATACTCTTTTGTTTTAGCACTGCAATAAAATTTGTAAAATTTTTAAGGTTTCTTATAATTAATTTAAATTTAAAATTAATATAGTTTGGATTTTTGCCTACCATCTCTAAACTAGAGATATTTAATTTATGACTTCCTATTAATGAACTGATATCACCAAGTTGACCAGGTTTATCAGGTAAAGACATCCATAGCGTTGTATTATATTTTTTAATTTTTTCCTCTTTTTGTTCACCCTTATCGTGCCAATACCGCCTTATGGCAGCTCTAGCTTTTCCAGTTTTAGTAGTAGGTATCCAATGGAGAGATGGGGAATTATTTTTTGATGTAATGATATTTACACGATCACCATTGTGCAGAATTGTTTGTAGATCGCTTTTGTTTCCATTTATTTCACATCCAGTTGCAGAGTTACCAATTTTTGTATGTACAGCATAGGCAAAATCAATAGCAGTAGCTTCTTTAGGTAATTTGATAACTGAACCTTTAGGTGTAAAACAAAAAACGTTTTCCTGGAACATCTGAAGTTTAGTGTATTCATATGAATGTTCTGGATTTTCATTTTTTTCTATAATTTCAACTAAATCTTTTAACCAATCATATTCCTTCCAGCTTAATGAATTAAACTTTTCTGAAGATTTATATTTCCAATGTGATGCTATACCTCTTTCTGCAAATTCATGCATTTCACTTGTTCTTATTTGTATTTCAATTGGTTTGGTTATTGCTCAAAAACTTTTAAAAATCTATCCTAATGAAAAAGAGGGTATACTTGATAAAAAATTTGCGTCATTAGTAAATAAAAAAACATGTTTAGAAGTTGCAAAAGCAATTGAATTAGAAAAATATATAAAAACTTTCAACCCTAAAAATAAAATTATTAAAATTGAAGACAAGATTATTTCAGAT
>JACWEK010000033.1 GCA_014653535.1 Pelagibacterales bacterium SAG-MED43 | reverse complement strand
GGAAATGGATCAGATAAAAAGACTAAGGCTTTGTCAAAAATGATATCTTCAAACGAGATAGTGACATTAATCAATGCACTAGGCTTAGATCCCAAAGTAGAAGAGATAGATTTAAAAGATTTAAGATATGGAAAAATAATAATTATGACAGATGCGGATGTTGATGGCTCACATATCAGGGCTTTATTATTAACTTTTTTTAATAATGAACCATTTAATAAATTAATTGAAAATGGTCATATTTATTTAGCTCAACCTCCATTATTTAAAATAAATAAAGGAACTAAAGGCATTTATATAAAAGATGAAAAAGAATTAGAAGATTACATTTTAAATAACAAAAAAGAAATTAAGAAAATAAAAAAAGGAACAAAAGAATTTACAAAAGCTCTAGACTTAGAAAAGTCTAAAATGAATATCCAAAGATTTAAAGGTTTAGGAGAAATGAATCCTGAAGAATTGTGGAGCACTACACTTGATCCAGAAACCAGAAATTTACTTCAAGTACAATATTCAAAAGACCTTAAAAAAGACCAAAGTTTAATACATACACTTATGGGTAATGATGTAGCATTAAGAAAGGATTTTATTGTTTCTAATGCAATTAATGTTCAGAATCTTGATATATAAAAATGGAGTTTTTTGAAACCTCAAAACAATACTCTTTTAAAAAATCTACCTATATAAATTTAAGATGGATTGGAGTTATTGGCCAGCTCATAGCTGTAAATTTTGTATATTTAATTTTAAATTTTAAATTTAATTTTTTATTATCAAATCTAATAATTATTTTTGGTGTTGTTAGTAATTTTTATTTAATTTATATTTATAAAAAAACCCAACTATCAGATAGGTCTGCCTTTGTTTTTTTATTTCTTGATATAATTCAATTAGGTATTTTACTTTATTTGACAGGAGGTATTGTTAATCCTTTTGTTATATTTTTATTAATTCCGAGTGTATTTTCTTCATCAAACTTAAGTTTCAAAACTAACTCATTACTAGTAGGTTTAACTGGTATTACCATTATAATTCTTACTTTTTATTCTAAAGATTTGCCCTCACCTTTAAGTGAGCATTATCATGTGTCCCCCTATTATTATTTTTCTATACCTATTGCCTTAATTGTTGCTTTAGTTTTTCTAAACTATTTTGCAATGACATTTGGATCACAATCTCGTTTAAGAAAAGATGCTTTATCAAAAATGGAAGAAGTAATGGCACAAGAACATGAATTATTGTCATTAGGTGGTCAAGCTGCTGCAGCTGCACACTCTTTAGGCACTCCACTTTCTACCATCAAAATAATTACTCAAGACTTAGCTAAACAATTAAAAAACAATAAAGAACTTAAAAAAGACATAGAATTACTAAATAGCCAGGTAGAGAGATGCGATGAAATTTTAAAGCGTTTGAGCTTAAACCCAGTTGAGGAAGATGATTTTATAGATAAAGATCTAACGGTAAGAGAATATTTGTCAGAAATTATTTCATCTTTTAAGGAAATAAGTAGTAAAAATTTTGTATTTAACTTTGATCAAGATTCTAATCCAAAAAAAAATAACTAAATCCATTGAGATTGTTTATGGATTAAGAAATTTTATTGGGAATGCGAATAAATTTTCAAGGGATAATATTTTTATAAATTTGAAAAGTGATAGTGAAACGACTGAAATAACAATTGAAGATGATGGGGATGGATTTCCTAAAGATATTTTGCCTAAAATTGGGGAGCCTTATTTAAAAACAAGTTATTCAAAAGAAACATCTAAAACAGGTTTAGGACTTGGATTATTTATTGGCAAAACTTTGTTAGAAAAA
>JACWEK010000032.1 GCA_014653535.1 Pelagibacterales bacterium SAG-MED43 | reverse complement strand
AAAACCCCATCAAGTTGAAAATTGGATGAATGTGTTTAACCAAAACTTTGGCAACACTAAATTATCAAGAGTTTATATCCCAAGTTTTGATTGTTCCTGGAACTTTTCATCGTCTATAAATCATTAATTTTTCTTTTTTAATTATTAAATTTGTGAAATAATTACTTTTAATTAAAGGAGAAAATAATGAATATATTTAAAAAAACTATTTTAACAGTTCTTGCTTCTTTATTAGTTGTTGGTAACGTTTATGCTGATAAAGTAAAAATTGGAACTGAGGGAGCTTATCCTCCATGGAATTCAAAAGATGCTTCAGGTAATCTTATTGGTTTTGAGGTAGAGTTAGCAAATGAGCTTTGTGCAATCATGAAATATGAGTGTACTATAGTGGAACAAGATTGGGATGGGATGATTCCAGCTCTATTAATGAGAAAATTTGATGCAATTATGGCCGGAATGTCAATTACCGCTGAAAGACAAAAAACAATCACTTTTTCACAAGGTTATGCAGACGAAGTTGCGTCACTTGCAGTTATGAAGGGTTCAAGTTTGGAAGGTATGGACACACCTGAAGGAATTAATTTAAATTTAGGTGGATCAGATGTTAAAAAAGCTCTCTCAACTTTAACTGGAGCCCTTGCTGGTAAAACAGTTTGTACTCAGACAGGTACTATTCATCAAAACTTCTTAGAGTCTGGAGATGTAGGAAGTGTAAATGTTAGAACTTACAAAACTCAAGATGAGGTAAACTTAGATCTTACTTCAGGAAGATGTGACGTTGCATTAGCTGCAGCAGTTGCATTTACTGATTATGCAGATAAATCTGGAGAGGCAGTTGTGCTTGTAGGACCAACTTTTTCAGGTGGTGCTTTTGGTAACGGTGTAGGTGTTGGAATTAGACAAGGTGGAGATGATGCCATCGGAAAAAGAGACGCTAAACTTATTAAAGATTTCAACAGAGCGATTAATATAGCTAGAAAAAAAGGTATTATTAGCAAGCTTGCTATTAAACACTTTGGTTTCGACGCTTCTATGTAATTCTTTAGATTTGGCGACTATATTATATAGTCGCCAATCTTTATGGAACTTCTAGCATTTGGCAAAACAGGGTGGGGTGACGAACTATTTTACGCTACCTTAATGACTGTTGCTGTATCAATTACAGCAATGTTAATTGGTTTTTTATTTGCTTTAATTTTTACTCCTTTAAAATTATCTAAATACAAATCATTAAACTTGGTTGGAAATTTTTACACCACAGTTATTCGAGGTGTACCCGAGCTACTTGTTATTTATCTTTTCTTTTTTGGAGGTAGCGGAGCAATTATGTATGTAGCTTCAATATTTGGATATTACGAATATATAGAGATAAATGCATTTATTACTGGATCAGTAGCAATTGGTATAATTTCTGGAGCATATTCTACAGAGGTATTTCGTGGAGCAATTCAATCAATAGATAAAGGCCAGTTTGAAGCTGCAAAGGTATTAGGGGTAAGTAAATTTACTCAATTTTATAAAATAATTTTACCTCAAATGTTAAGACTAGCTATTCCAAATTTAAGTAACGTTTGGCAAATTACTTTAAAAGATACCTCTTTAATTTCAGTAACAGGCTTAGTTGAAATCATGAGACAATCCTATATTGCAGCAGGATCTACAAGAGATCCTTTATTCTTTTATTCATTTGCTGCAGTTTTATATTTATTACTCACATATTTGAGTATGAAATTAATTAACAAATTAGAAGCAAAGTATAGCAGGGGGTACTAATGGATTTTGAATTAATGATCACCAGCTTTCCTAAACTTTTGGGCGCATCCGTCATTACTTTAAAATTATTATCTGCCTCTTTATTTTTTGGTTTGTTTATTGGCCTGTTGTTTGCAATTTTAAGATTAAATAAAAATGTATTTATCAATAAGTTTGCTTATGGCTATTCCTATGTTTTCAGAGGTACTCCATTACTGGTTCAAATTTTTATTATTTACTTTGGACTTGGACAAAT
>JACWEK010000031.1 GCA_014653535.1 Pelagibacterales bacterium SAG-MED43 | reverse complement strand
ACCAAGTAATGATAAAGCAACAATACCTACACCTGACCATGTGGCGTAGGTTATTCCAATAGGGAGTATTTTCATTACATGTGACATTGAGTACATGCAAACAATGATTGAAATAACACAAACTAATGATGGCATTAGTTTTGTAAAACCGTCTGTAGCTTTAAGAGTTCCTGTTGAAATAATTTCTCCAGCTATGGCAACTAGCAACAATAGATATGCTTGGGTTAAAGTCATTTTTACTTATACATTTTGACAAAATAAAGATCTAGTATTAAGTTAATTTAATGGAAATTAAAATGTTATCAGGTGCACTTGGTGCAGAAATTTCTGGTATTGATTTAAAAGACTCCTCTTTTGAAAATTGGAGCAACATAAATAATCTTCTATTAGAACATAAAGCATTATTTTTCAGAGACCAAAATATAACCTCTGAAGAACAGATAAACTTAGCTAAGTGGTTTGGTCCATTAGAAAGGCATATCTATGTTAAAGGGAGAGAAAAATATCCTGAGATTTTAAGAATAATTAAAGAACCAGATGAAAAACGTCAGTGGGGCGAAACATGGCATACAGATGTAAGTTATAATCCAAAACCTACTAAAGTAATCATCTTAAGATCATTAAAAATTCCACCTGTGGGTGGAGACACAATGTTTTCGAACATGGAAATAGCATATGAAACTCTAGATGACAAAATTAAAACTAAAATAAAAGATAAAAAAGCAGTCCATAGTTCTCTTGGTGCTGCAGCTTTTACTGAAGCCTATAAAGCTATGGAAGGAAATGGAAATTTAGATGAATATTCAAATGCACATCCAATGGTTAGAACTCATCCTGAAACAGGGAAAAAAATCTTATACGTGAATTCGATGTATACAAAAAAAATTCTAGATACTGAGGAACAAGAAAGTAAAGAAATTTTAAGCGAAATATTTAATCATCAAGAAAGACTTGATTTTACTTGTAGATTTAAATGGACAGAAAATGCAGTAGCAATATGGGATAATAGAAGTACTTTGCATCAAGGTTTAACTGATTTTTTTCCAGGTAGGGGTTTGGGGCACGAGAGAGTAATGGACCGTATTGCAATTGAAGGCGACAATCCCCTTTAGGTAAATATCTTTGAAATTTGATTATTTAATTATTGGTGCAGGAACTGCGGGTTGTGTCCTTGCAAATAGACTTTCAGAAAACTCACAAAATAATGTTGCAATTTTTGAAGCTGGTGGAAATAGTGATATTTGGAAAGTTAACATGCCTCTTGCTTTGCTTTATACTATGCATGATCCAAAATATAATTTTAAATACTATTCAGAACCTGAACCATATCTAAACAATAGAAGATTATTTTGTCCTCGAGGAAAAATGATTGGGGGTTGTTCAGCTCATAATGGAATGGTCTATGTAAGAGGAAACAAAGAAGATTACAGAAGATGGGCCTCATTTGGACTAAAGGACTGGGATTATGAAAAAGTCCTACCTTATTTTAAAAAAATTGAAACTTGGTCAGGTGGAGAAAATGAATATCGAGGTGGAGATGGTATACTTCCTATTAATCAATCTCAAAACAACAACCCATTGTTTAAAGCATTTTTAGCTTCTGCTGAAGAAGCCGGTCATAAAATTAATAACGATATGAATGGAGAGGATCAAGAAGGATTTGGGATGTACGATGTTACCATTCATAAAGGTGAAAGAGCTAGCGCATCAAAATATTATTTAAGTCCAGCAAGAAAAAAACCTAATCTTAAAGTATTTACTAAGTCATTTGTGGAAAAAATAATATTTGAAGGTACAAAAGCAATAGGTATTGAAGTTAATATTAAAGGTAAAAGTAACAAAATATTTGCGAATAAAGAAATAATACTTAGCGGTGGATCAATTAATTCTCCACAATTGCTAATGCTTTCAGGAGTTGGACCAGCTAATCATATAAAAGAAAAAGGAATAGACATTGTTAAAGATATTCCTGGTGTAGGAAGAAATCTACAAGATCATCTTGAAACTTATATTCAACAGGAATGTAAAACTCCAGATACTTTGTTTAAGTATATAAATAAATT
>JACWEK010000030.1 GCA_014653535.1 Pelagibacterales bacterium SAG-MED43 | reverse complement strand
TAAGTGGGGTTTTAGCAATTTATTGGGTTTATAATAAATTAGTAGGAATAGATAATATTAAATTAGGATAGATATAATGGCTTTACCAAAACATACAGAACTGCATTATAGAATTTGGCACTATTTTTATCTGACTATCTGTGGATCAGTTTTCTTTTTTTTGATTGCACCTTTATTTGTAATTTTTCCACTGTCTTTTAATGCAGAAGAATTTTTAAGTTTCTCAGACGGTATGAAAAGTCTTGATCCAGATGCTTTCTCATTAAGATGGTATAAGGATATGATCTATGGAACTAAAAACCCCTGGGGTTTAGCTGCTAAAAATAGTTTTATAATTGCAATATTTGCAACAATTGGTTCAGTTTTACTTGGTACTGTTGCAGCATTAGGTTTAAGTAGTAGGCATATGCCATACAAAGGTATTATCATGGCAGTATTAATCTCTCCTATGATTGTCCCTCTAATTATATCAGGTGTAGCAATTTTTTTCTTTATGGCTAAAGCAGGACTAGCTGCCACACATACAGGAATAGTTCTTGCGCATATTATTTTAGGTACTCCGTTTGTAGTAATAACTGTTACAGCTACATTATCAGGATTTGATCACAGTGTTACTAGAGCGGCGGCCAGTCTTGGAAGCAATCCAGTAAACACTTTTATGAAAATTACATTACCATTAATTTTACCTGGAGTAATCTCAGGAGGATTATTTGCATTCGTGACATCATTTGATGAAGTTGTTGTAGTTTTATTTTTGGCCGGTCTTGAAAATACAACTATTCCAATCCAGATGTGGACAGGTTTAAGAGAGCAATTAAGCCCTACAATTCTTGCAGTTGCAACTTGCTTAATTATATTATCAACATTAATATTGGTTACCGCTGAACTCTTGAGAAGAAGATCTGAGAGACTCAGAGGAATTAACCGATAGTAAAAATCAATTCATGAAAATTAAGAACGTAGTGGTGATTGGCTCAGGAACAATGGGAAGTGGTATTGCTGCTCATTTGTGTAACGCAAATGTGCCAGTTACATTACTTGATTTGAAAACAGAAATTAGTGAAAACGCCAGAGAAAGAATTCATAAATCTAGACCTCCATTATTAATTGATAAAACAAAAATTAATAATATTAAAGTTGGAAATATTTCTGATGACTTTGATGTAGTTAAAGATGCTGACTGGATCGTTGAAGCAGTAGTTGAAAGAATTGATATTAAACATCAGATTTATGAAAAGATATTTAAAGCAAGAAAAAACGGTGCAATAGTCTCATCAAACACATCTTCCATTCCAATTAAAGTTTTATCTCAACACTTAACAGACACGGAAAAAAAGGATTTCTGCATCACACACTTTTTTAATCCTGTTAGATACATGGGCTTGTTAGAAATTGTTAAAAATGAAAATAATGATCTTAATAAGATTAATCAGTTAAAAGAATTTTGTGAAATTGAATTAGGTAAAGGAGCAATAGTTTGTAATGATACACCAGGTTTTTTAGGAAATAGAGTTGGTGTTTATGCTATGCAAATAGCAATGACTGAAGCTTTTAAAATGAAACTTTCAGTCGAAGAAGCAGATGCAATTTTTGGAAGACCAATGGGCATTCCTAAAACAGGTGTGTTTGGACTGTATGACTTAATTGGTATCGATTTAATGGCTGATGTATTGAAAAGTTTTATTAAAGAACTACCAGAGTCAGATGAGTTTCACGAAGTTGCAAAAGAAATTCCATTAGTAAAAAAGTTAATTGAGACTGGCTATACTGGACGAAAAGGCAAAGGTGGATTTTATCGAATGAATAAAGCTGGAGCTACTAAAGTCATGGAAGCTATCAACCTTGAGTCTGGTGATTACTCTCCAAGCAAAAAAATTGATGTTAAATCAGATAAGGTAGATTTACAGAGATTAATTAATCGAAAAGATAAATATGGCGAATATGCTTGGTCAGTTATTTCTAAAATAATTAAATACGCTTCTTCCTTAGTTCCAGGCATTACAAAAGAATTTAATGATATTGATGAAGCAATGAGACTTGGTTTTAACTGGGCGAAAGGTCCATTTGAAATGCTTGAGGAAATAGGTGTTAAAAACTTTTTTGACAAAGTTGATGATTTCAAAGGAAATAATTTTTTAGAAAATTTATCAAAAAATAAGAATGAAGATTTTTATGGTGAAAGACAAAAATATACGAACATAGAAACACTAGGAAAGGTTAAAAAAATAGCATCAAGTACCGATGGAAATGACTCTGCAAAAATTTATAGATTTAATGATTATAATATTGTTGAATTTACTACTAAAGCTAACGCTCTAGACTATGACTCAATGGATGCTTTAAAAAAAGCTACTG
>JACWEK010000003.1 GCA_014653535.1 Pelagibacterales bacterium SAG-MED43 | reverse complement strand
CGTAGGTCATACCGGCAATATGGGTCAAGCAAATTATACCGCTTCAAAAGCAGGCATAGTGGCTATGTCTAAAAGTTTAGCCATAGAGTATGCAAAAAAAAATATTAATATAAACTGTATTTCCCCAGGTTTCATTAAGACAGCAATGACAGATAAAATTGATGATAAATTTAAGGAAATAATAGTTTCCAAGATACCCTCAGCTAGACTAGGAGAGCCTGAAGATATTGCAAATGCAGTTCTTTTTTTGGCATCTAGCAATTCAAATTATATTAATGGTGAAACTTTACATGTTAATGGAGGCATGTATATGGCTTGACAAAATAACTAATTAAACTATTAACGATTTTATAACAAAAGGATCAATATGTCAGAAGATGTTTCAAGCAAGGTAAAAAAAATAGTAGCAGATCATTTAGGAATTGATGAAGCTAAAGTTACAGAAGAGTCAAGTTTTATAGATGATTTGGGTGCAGACAGTTTAGATACTGTTGAATTGGTAATGGCTTTTGAGGAAGAATTCGGTTCAGAGATTTCTGATAGTGAAGCTGAAAAAATTTTAACTGTTGGCGATGCTGTTAAATTTATTGAAGGCAAAGCAAATTAATAAAAATTCTTAATGCCCACTTCAAATGATGGGATAATGGTAATTTTGTCCTCTCCATCTGGAGCTGGAAAAACGACCTTAGTTAAATTACTTTCTGATCAAGATAATTTTGAAATTTCAATTTCTCATACAACAAGATTACCTCGTCCTAATGAAACTCAAGATGAAGATTATTTTTTTGTTTCAGACAAAGAATTTAATAGATTGATTAAAAATGAGGAATTTCTTGAATATGCTAAAGTATTTAATAATTATTATGGAACCACCCGAACACCAGTAATTGATAAGCTTAACAAAGGTAAAAATGTTTTATTTGATATAGACTGGCAGGGTGCTGACCAAATTAAAAATAAAAATTTAGATTTTAAATTAATTACTTTTTTTATTTTACCTCCAAGCAAAAAAATTTTATTTGAGAGATTATCCAATAGAGATATGAAAGATAAATTAATTGTTGAAGAAAGAATGAAGCAATTTGAAAGAGATGTGCTTCACTGGATCAATTATAACTATGTAGTAATTAACGATGATCTAGCCACATGTTATAAAAAAATTCATAACTTGATAAATGCTGAAATGACTAATGGATCAAAAGATTATGATCTTGAGTATATTAGGAACCATGTAGCAAACTTAACTTCGTAAATTTTCATACTCTTTTGTAAGTTTATAATATGTCTCAAAATTTAAATTTTGAGGCCTTAAATCAAGATTAATCTTAAGTTTATTAGCAACATCAATATTTCCATTAAATAATTGATTATATGGTTTTTTTAACATTTTACGTCTGTGCATAAAAAAAATTCTAGTTAATTCCTCTAAATTTTTTGAGTTTTTTAAAGGAAAAAAATCTAATTTTGGTTTAAAAAATAAAATACTACTATCAATCTTAGGTCTAGGATTAAAACTTAAAGGTTTCACATCACAAATTTTTTTTATATCTAATTTCCAATTGGCTAAAATTGATAATCTTCCATAGTTCTTTGTATTGAATTCAGAAACAATTCTATCAGCAACTTCTTTTTGAAACATCAATATGAGGCAATCAAACCAAAAATTTTCATTTTTGATGTTTAAAATCCATTTACAAAGAATCTCGGTAGAAATATTGTACGGTAAATTTCCAAATACAGTTAAACGGCCATCTTCTAATTTATTTTCATCTATTTTTAGAACATCTTCATTAATTATCTTAATTTTTGTTCCTAAATTCTTATTCAGTAGTTCAGCCAGCTGAAGGTCTTTTTCAATGACAATCATTTTTTTTGGGTTTTTTTTTAAAATATTTGATGTTAAATTTCCAGTGCCTGGACCTATTTCTAAGATTGATTTATTTTCTATACTTACAATGTCAATAATTTTATCAATAACTTTTTGATCAGTTAAAAAATTTTGGCCTAGACTTTTTTTTGCTTTAATCAATGTTTGTCTAAAAAATTTAAAGCATTAATCAAGCTTATAGGATTAGAGACATTTTTTCCTAGCATTTTTTCATTTGGTCCATGATCAGGTGTTATTCTTATAAAAGGTAAGCCCATTGTTATATTAATTGCATCAAATTCACAAAGAGTTTTGATAGGTGCAAGAACTTGATCATGATACATTCCAAGAATTACATTAAATTTATCTCTATTCTTTTTTAAGAATATTGTATCGGCAGGATATGGTCCTGATACATAAATACCCCTTTTTTTTTGTGAAATAATTGCTCTGGAAACTATTTTATCATCCTCATTAAATTTTGAAATACTTTCACAGTGTGGGTTCATACCTGTTACAGCAATTTTTGGTTTATAATTTAGTTTTTCTTTGAAAAAAGTATGGATTATATTAATTTTTTCCTCAATTAGTTTTTTTGTAATATTTTTAGCGACTAATTTTATTGGCAGATGAGTAGTTGCAGGACATACAGATAATTTTTTATTGTATATAAGCATTGCTGTTTTTTTAGATTTATACTTGGTTGAAATATATTCTGTAATTCCCAAATATTTTTTATTCAAAAAGGATTTTTTGTTTATTGGTCCATTAATCAATTTATTAGAAAATTTTTCGTCCATTAGTTTTAATGCCAATTTGAAAGAATTTTCTAAGTATTGATTAGTTAATTTAGTAGTAAAACTTTTCTTAAGTTTCTTACATTTTATATCAATTAAATTTAAATCATTATTATCAAAATTATATTTTCTTAATTTGTTTAATTCTAGAACATTTAATTTTTTTTTTAATTTATTTTTTTTCATTTGTTGAAGTAAGATTTTTTTGCAACAAATTAAAATTAATGGTGATCTATATGATTTTAATTTTATCGCTTTAAAAAAAATTTCAAAAAAAATACTATTTGGCTCCCCTGCAATTAAAATTATAGGCTTAGTTTTCATTAATTGAGTAATTTAATTTTATTTTTTCAAAAAAAATTTTTGAAAATTTATTTAATTGATCATTTATTTCTTTATCTTTAAGAGAATTAATTTCTTTTTCTCTATCAATAATTTTTTTATTAAGCTTTGTATCTTCAATTTTTAAAATTACAAAATTATTGCCAATTTTAATAAAGTCAGATATTTCACCAATTTCTAATTTCTTCAATTTTACTCTTATTTGCTCAGGCAAACTTATTTCGCTTAACCAACCAATTTTACCCCCAAATTTTGAGCTATCTGAATAACTATAAATATTTGCTGCATTGGCAAAACCAACTTGATTTATACTCAATTTAATTTCTTCAAATGTTTCATTTAATGTCTTATCTATTTTTTTTCTAAAAACAATTTCAGATAAAAGATACTTTTTCTCTAAATCATCTTTTAATGAGTCAACCTTGTTCATTATCTCTACTTCATCTATTTTAACTTGATTGATATACTTAGAATAAATAAGATCATTCCAAATTAATTCAATTTTTATTTTGTTCTTAATTTCTTCCAAAGAATAATTTATTTTTAATTTCAATATATCTTGAAATTCTTTTTTAGTATTAACACCTACTCTCTTATAAAAATTTTCCATATATTCATCAAATAAAAAATCTTTTTTTTCTATATCTGTAAATTTTTCAATTTCTTTTTTTTTAATGATTTCTTTAACTAATGAATTTTTTGCTAAAATTAATTTTTGATTGTTATCTAGTTTGCTAACATTAGGATTTAATATTTCTAAATAATTACTTTCCTTTTTTAGGTCATAATTTGTAATGACATCATTATTTACTTTAGCTAGAATTTTTATTTCAGCAAATAGACTATTATTTGAAAATAAGAATATAATTAAATATAAAATTATTTTTTCTTTAATCATTTATTTCATATTATGACTTGTTACTTCTGCAAATGGAGTTATTGTTAATTTAAATAGAATACTTTCTTCAGGTTTTAATTCTCCATCACTGTAAAAATCTTTATTATATTCTATAGATGCCGCCAAACAGTCATTTTTATATTGGTACATAAATTTATAGTATTCAGTTAAATCTTTGGTTTTGTTTTTCCTCGTAGAAAATTGAAGACTATTAAATTTATCCAAGTTAAACATTGATTTATTATATAAATAAGAATTTTTAGCAGATGTATTATTTTCATTAAGATAATCAAAAGTTGTAACAAAGTTATTAATACTAAATTTAGACTGCATACTTTCATATCCTACATCTTTTAAATTATTTCTTATTGATGAGATGTATTTTAAAGATAATAATTCGTTTGGATTAAACAAAATCTCACTAAACCAATTAGAAGTTTTTTCTCCTATTTGATTTATATTTGATAGATCTTCATTTTCATTTATTCTTAAATTATTAGCCAATTTTAAATTTAATATTTCTAGGTTTTTTAATTTATTAAATGCTGAATAATCTAAACCGTAAGCTAAAGACAATCCACCTTCAACACTTGAATTATCTGTAACTCTATCTAATGAATAAACGTTTGTAATATCAACTTTTCTTTCAACATTTCTATCATCTTTTGTATGATCAGGGGCTACCTTTAGTGATAATTTAGGTTTGAGTATTTTTTGATATTGATTATTTTCATTCATGAGAGGCAAAGCTGAATTAAATTGATACATACTTGATAGATAGAAGTTTTTTTTATTTTTGTAATTAGAATTTTTATTTTCCCTATTAGTATTTCGTATTAAAAATTGATGATTATTTGAAAAACCAAGTTTATTAATTTTACGGTCTGAGTTAAAAATAAAATCGTTGATATTTTCTTTTTCTAGGACATTTGTATTATAATGTCTTATTACAGTGTCAGATGTTAATGAAAAATTTCCATTAAATGCGTCAAAATCATTGAAATTTTTTGTTAATAAAACCCTTGGTAATATATACTCAAATCTATCATTATTATTTTTATTTAAATTTTCATAAACAGTGGTGCTCAGATTGATAGATATATCATTAGAGTATAAATCTAAATTTAATGAATTTTCTAATATATCATTTTCATTTGTAATTTTATTTTCTAATTTTTCTGATTTTAAATATTTATCGTTAGATATTTGTTGAACTTTAAAATCTATTTTACTTGTCTCAAAATTTTTTATTTTTGTATTTTTATCAAATTGATAAAAAAAATGACTTTTAGAATTAGCACTTTTTTCAGTTAAAACACTAAAATCTAAAATATGATCACTATTTAAGTTCTTCTGCCTGTATTCAGTTTGTAACAAAAACTTTTCTTTTGCATATAATCTTGGAGAAAAAGTAAAATCTTTATTATCTGCCATAGCATAAAAATAAGGTATGTTTAAAAAATTATCTGAATTTGAAGAATTCTTAATTGAAGGTATTAAAAATCCTGATTTTCTTTTAACAGTTGGATCTGGATGAAAAAATTTTGGAAAATATGCAACTGGAACATCATAAATTTTTAAAAAAGCGTCATTATATGATATTTCCTGTTTTTTTTTATCATGTTTTATATTTTTAGCGCTAAATTCCCAAGGAGGACAGCTTTCTCTTTTTTGACAAGTAGTAAAAATACCTTTTGTAATCTCTGAAGTATCACCATCAATTTTTACACTATTTCCTTTAAGTCTGTAAGTATTTTGATTTACATTTGATGAATTATTCAACTCTATCTTTATATCTTTTCCAAAAATTTTACCAGATTTGACATTTAAAAAAGCAATTGATGTTTTATATATATTAGACTGATTATCTTTAGTTGTTAGATTCTTAACTTTTATCAAATCTTTATTTATTTCATAAACAAAACTATCTACGAAATGAACATTACCCTTATTGTCTTCTAGTTTTGTAGTTTTATTTGAGCTTATGATATTATTTTTTTGATCATATAAAATTTCCTCATTTTGAATTAAAAAATTATTATCAATTTTATAAATTTCCAAATTACCGTTAGCTTTGATATTTTGATTTTTTTGATCAAAAATTGCGTTATCAAATTTTATTATAATTTTTTCTGAATTAATTATTGCCTCCCCATTTCCTGAAGATCTTAGTAAATCTGAGTCTTTGTCATATATAAATTTATCTGATTTTATTTCTAAATCTTTATCTTTTGAAATAGCAGTTCCCTCATATGCATTAATTTGATTTTCTTTTTTTAATATCTCTATTTTTTTACTTTTTAAAGTAAAAGACTCTGATAGAGCTATATTAGAGAAATAAAAAAAACCAAAAATTAATATTACTAAAAAATTATTTTTCATTTATTTTTATAAGCCCTATCAAAGAAATAGTTGTGATTAAAAAAAAGGGAAATAATATCGATAAATTTAGAGGAATTTTTCCGTTAATTCCAAGAGAATTAAAAATAAAATTTATATAATAAATAATTACAGATAACATTACTCCACAAATTAGGTGAAACAATAGTGGTTTGTTTTTTATAAAATTTAGCATTATTACAATAGATAGAATTGAGAGAATTCCATAAAATATTGGAGTAGTGTAAAGTCTTAACAATTGTATATTAATTTCATCTGTTGAGTAACCAAATTTTTCATAATCATTTTTAAGATCATAAAGTTTGAATAAATCAAAAGATGAGATATTTGAAAATAAATTATTGATCTTTTCAGAATTAAAATTTGAGGGTAACTCTATAATGTCCTGTATTTCCTTACTAATATTATTGATAGTTGTAGTAGGGTTATATATCAGCCAGTTATTGGTACTTATGTCAATTTTATCGGATTGAATGGTTTTCAAAAGTTCAAAGTCAGAATTAAACTCATTTATGATATTTTCAAATAAAAAATTATCTTTGATAGAATTTGACTTAATAATATATTTTTTATTGTTAATTTCATCTTTAATCCACAATCCACTCTCTGTTACCATTGCTAGATATTTGTTATCGTTAGAAAATTTATTTTTGATGTCAGAGTAATAAAATTTTAACTTTGATGCAATGTTGTAATAAATAAATACATTAAAGATACCAATGATGACAGATATCATTACAATGACTGTAATTATCTTTATATTATCCACTCCACTTTTTTTTAACAAATCGAGTTCTTTGTTTCTAAAAAAATCAAATAAAAATAATTGTGTAGATATAAAAAAAATAAATGGGAATATTTCAAAAAGTGTTATTGGTACATTTAATAGAGTTAAAAAATATGGTAAAATAAAACTTTCATCTAAATCTTTAAAAAAATTAATTTCCTCAAGTATCCCCAATATATAAATTAATGATAAAAAAACTAACGACACCTTTATAAATTTTATTAAAAAATTTTTAATTATATATTTTTGATATATCTTAAACATTCTTAGCCATCCTATTGAAAACAAAATATCCACTAATAAAAAATATTAGAGGAGTAATTAAATAAATGAACATTAAATTTATTGAAAAAATTGAGTAACGAACAGATACTTCTGAAAATATCAAGAGCAAAAAAACTATTACGAATACAACATTTATTTTGGTTTTATAATTTTTTTGTTTTTTTGAAAACAACAAAAGATAACAGCAAAACAAAACAATAAGAGGAATATAAATAGGTTTATGTAATCTATTAATCAACTCAAGTTTTACTTCTTTAATCAAGTTTTTTTCACACTTTAAAGATTTAAATTTATTATCTTTAACTTCAAAAAAACAACCCAATAAGACCCTGGTGTCTATTTCTTGTAATTTTGGTGTTGTAATTGTTTTTGTATTTAAGTTTTTTAAATTAAAACTTATTTGTTCAAAATTAAAAACATTTATTTTAGAATCTTCAATATCAATTACACGGCCTTTTAAAAGTTTTAGAGTTTTTTGTAATTCATTATCTATTAAAAAACCTTTGTTAGCATAAATCATTCTAGATTTATTTTTATTGTTTTCCTCTAAGAAAATTTCTCTAAAAGTACCATCATTTTCTTTATAATTTATAAAAATAGTTAAACCTTTAGTAACATTTATAAATTTTCCTTCCTTAATTAAAGATGTAAAGAAATCAACATTTGAATTTTTTAAATAATCTCTTGCTTTTAATTTTGATAAAGGAGAAATATATGATCCTAGAATTATTTGTAAGAACATAAATATTATAGAAAATGACAACATACTATTTAGAAATTTTATTTTGCTCATTCCATTGATCCAAAAAATAGAAATTTCATTCTTAAGCTCATAGCTAATTATTATGTAAAAGACTGAAATAAAAAAAATAAAAGGAAGTATTCTGTGAATAATTTTAGGAAAATTTAAAATTGTATAATAAAAATAAATTTTTAACCCATGACCATCTTCTGTGACAAAATCGAAGTAATTAACAGCTTGTATAGTCCATACAATTATACCAGTTAATATCAATGAGACTAAAAAAAAGACTGATATATCTTTATAAAATTTTCTAATTATCAATTTTTTCATTGAAAATATTTTTTTTCCACATATACAGCATTGCTCGTATAAAGGGTATTATAAAATTTATGTCTATTAAAATTAATTATAAAAGTAGTTTTTCAAAGAAACTTTCTAGTAATCTTGTCTTATTCGCCAATGAAAAATTCAATATTGATAATTTAAAAAAAAATATTTCAAACTCAGAATTTTCTTATATTAAGGATTTACTAAAATCCAGTGATTTGAAAAAAAATATACTTGATTTTGACCTAAATTCTAAAAATAAAATAATTTTAATCAATATCAAGAATAAATCTAATAGTTCAGATGTAGAAAATCTTGGAGCAGAATTGTATGATTTTATTAAAACCAAAAAGATAGCAAATATATTTATAAATTCTAATAGCTTAAAAGCTAAACCTGGAAGAGATTTTATAGGAAGATTTTTGCATGGGTTGAAATTGAAATCTTATGAATTTAACAAATATAAAACAAAAAAAGAAAAGAAAAATATTCATATAAATATATATGGAGATAAAGTTAGATCTACATTTCAAAATAAATTAAAATTTAAAGCCTTAGAGGAAGGAACTTTTTTTGCAAGAGACTTAGTGTCTGAACCAGGGAATATTCTCCATCCAGATGAATATGCAAAAAGAATTAATTCTTTAAAAAAAATCGGTTTAAAAATAAATATATACAATGAGAAAAAATTAAAAAAACTTGGAATGAATGCTTTGCTTGGTGTAGGACAAGGAAGTATCCGAGGATCATACCTTGTAACAATGGAGTGGAATGGAGCAAAAAATAATTCTAACCCTTTAGCATTCGTTGGAAAAGGTGTATGTTTTGATACCGGTGGTTACTCACTTAAACCAGCAAAATTTATGGAAGATATGACATATGATATGGCAGGATCTGCTACAGTAGTTGGTTTAATGATGAACCTTGCATTAAGAAAATCAAAAATTAATGCTGTAGGTGTTGTAGGACTTGTCGAAAATATGGTGAGTGGGAATGCTCAAAGACCTGGAGATATTGTTAAATCTTACAGCGGTAAAACAATAGAAATATTAAATACAGATGCAGAAGGTAGATTAGTTTTAGCTGATGCTTTAACGTTTACTGAAAAAAAATTTAAACCTAAATTTATGATTGATTTAGCAACTTTGACTGGTGCCATTATAGTTTCTTTAGGATCAGAGTATGCTGGACTTTTTTCAAATAGTGATGAATTATCAAAAAAATTATTGAAAGCTGGAGAAAAAGTAAATGAAAAATTATGGAGAATGCCTCTTCATAAAAACTATGATAAACTTATAAATTCCAAAAATGCAGATATGCAAAATATAAATTATGTGGGTGGAGCAGGTTCAACAACTGCTGCTCAATTTTTACAAAGGTTTATTTTAAATAAAACACCTTGGGCACATCTTGATATTGCTGGGATGGCTTTTTCAAAATATGGTGGTGCTTTAAATTCAGGTGGTGCAACTGGGTTTGGGATAAGATTATTAAATCAACTTATAGAGGATGACTATGAGTAACTTAGAACAAACTCTTTCGATCATTAAACCAGATGCTATAGAGAGAAACCTTGATAGTGAAATAAAAGAGATGTTTAAAAATAAGGGATTCAAAATTATTTCAGAAAAAAAAATTCAAATAGAAAAATCAGAGGCTGAAAAATTTTATAAAGTTCACGAAACTAAGCCATTTTACAACGATTTATGTGCATATCTCTCTTCTGGGCCAATCGTTGTCATGATTTTAGAAAAAGAAAATGCTGTTCTAGCTAACAGAGAATTGATGGGGGCGACTAACCCAAAAGATGCAATAGATGGAACTATAAGAAAAAGATATGGCATATCAATTGATAAAAACTCAGTTCACGGCTCAGATAGTCCTGAAAATGCAAAAATAGAGATTGATTTCTTTTTTAAGAATTAATTAAAACTTTATTCAAAGCCTTTGGGTACAAAAGATGTTCTTGTTTAAGAATCCTTTTTGCAAGTTTATCAGATGTATCATTTTTTAGAATCTTAACTTTTTTTTGAAGAATAATTTTTCCAGAGTCTAACTTTGAATTTACATAATGAATTGTGCAACCAGAAAATTTTTCATTGTTATCCAGTGCTCTTTGATATGTATTAAGACCTTTATATTTAGGTAACAATGAAGGGTGTATATTCACTATTTTTCCTTTGAAATTCTTAATAAAATTTTTTGATAGGATTTTCATATATCCTGCAAGACAAATTAAATCTATTTTATTTTTTTTTAATTCATTGATAATATTTTTTTCAGCTTTTTTAATATTTAGATAACTTATTACCTTTTTTTTTATATTATATTTTTCAGCATAATTCAAACCTTTTGCTTTTGATCTGCTTGAAACGACTAAACAAATTTCAAATTTCGAATTCTTTTTTAAAGAGTATTTGATTAAATTTTTAAAATTACTTCCAGTGCCTGATATAAATACAGCAATTTTTTTTTTTTTAAATCCAATTAATCTTGGCATTTAGTTTAACTTTATTTTTTCCTTTAATTATTTTTCCAATTACATATGGTTTAAAATTTTTTGAAAAATATCTATTAATTTTTTTTAAATTTTTTGAATTTATTATTAAACAAAAACCCACACCACAATTAAATGTCTTTAACATTTCTTTATCTGAAATATTATTTTTTTTAAGCCAGCTGAATATCTTTAAAGTTTTGATTTTATCTAAATTTATACTGGCACATAATCCATCAGGTATTACTCTTTTAATATTATCTTCCAAACCACCGCCAGTTATATTTGCGCAACCATTTAATAGTTTTTTTTCTATTAAATTAAGAACCTCATTAACATAAATTTTTGTAGGTCTTATAAGTTCTTTTTTTAAAAAAAAATCTTTTTTAATGTTAATTTTTTTTTTATTTAAAATATGTCTTATTAATGAATAACCATTTGAATGTATTCCTGAAGATGGGACCGCTAAAATTAAATCTCCATTTTTAATTTTTTTTTTGTTTAATATTTTATTTTCATCAACAACTCCGACTGCAAACCCAGCTATATCGAATTTACCTTTTTCATAGGTACCTGGCATTTCTGCTGTTTCACCACCAACGAGATCACAATTAGAAATATTACAACCGGCATTTATTCCATTAATGATTAATTTAAGTTTGCTCAGGATTATCTTATTTGTTGAAATATAATCTAGAAATAAAATAGGTTTAGCTCCTTGAACAATCAAATCGTTGACGCTCATTGCGACTAAGTCAATTCCTATAGTGTCAAATTTATTTAATATATTAGCAATTTCAATTTTGGTTCCAACACCATCAGTACAGGCTACAATTTTTGGTCTTTTGATATTCTTAGGAATGTTAGAAATTGAGCCAAACCCTCCAATATTACTAAACTTTTTGTTGCCTTTTTTATTTGTTGATATCTTTGCTATGAAATTAACAAATTTATCAGCGGTATCAATGTTGACGCCACTTTTTTTATAAGTAAAGGTTTTATTGTTCATTTAATTATTATTTTAAGAATGTATTATCATAGATATCTATATATATTTTTTATACTGCTGGCTCTAAATTTATCTTTTTTTTCCACAAGCAAATTAAATGCTAAAGGTTTTTTTATTGACGAAATTGAAATTCAAGAAAAATTAGAAAATAACTTTAATAAAGAAACTCTAATCAATAAAGGTTTTAAAAAAGCTTTTTATGAATTGATGAGTAAACTAATACAGTCTAAAGATTTAATTAAGATTAAAAATGCTAACTTAAATGAAATTAAAAGTATGATTGAAACTTTTACAATTAAAAAAGAAAAATTTGTTGATAAAACGTATAGTTTAAATTTAGGTGTTTCATTTAATAAAAAAAAAATCCTTAATTATTTGAATAATAAAAAAATTTTTCCATCTCAAATAAGAGAAGAAAATTTTTTATTTATTCCAATTCTTCTAGATCAATCAAAAAACGATATATTAGTTTATTCTAATAATCCGTTTTATACTAACTGGAAAGTTTCAATTAACAAAAGTCATTTAATCAAATATGTTTTGCCGACTGAAGATTTAGAGGATTTAAATCTTATTAGAAAGAATTATTTGGAAATAGAAAATTATGATTTTAAAAAGATTATTCAAAAGTATTCTCTAGAAAACTCAATTGTTGCGATATTTTTTAAAAATGAAAGTAAAATTAAAATTTTATCAAAAATTAGAACAAAAGAAAATCAAGTAATAAAAAGTTTTTCTTTTGATAATATCGATTTAAATAATATTGATGAACTAACTAAATTAATTAATAACTTAAAAATTAATTATGAGGATTTTTGGAAAGTAAATAATTTGATAAATACATCTATAAAACTTCCTATTTTGATACAGGTTGATACTAAAAATTTTGGGTTGTCACTAGAATTTGAAGAAACTTTGAATAAAATGGATCTTATAAATAGTTTTTCCATAAGTAGATTTGATAAAGATTTTATATTTTATGAACTAATATTTAATGGAACACCAAAATATTTCATAAATACAATGAGAGAGCAAAATTTTAATTTTGATACTCAAAATAAAATTTGGATCTTAAAGTGACAAATTTAAATCAATTAATTTTAAAATTTGATTATGAGAATAATTTCAAAGATGATGATTTTTATGTGTCAAAAAGTAATAAAGATATTTTTGATTTATTAAATGATTGGCCTAGGTGGGAAAAAAATTTTTTAAATATAAATGGAGAAAGATACTCTGGTAAAACGCATCTTATAAACATTTTTATAAAAAAATTTAAAGGTATCAAATTAAATTCTAATTTATTAAATAATGAAGATCTAAGTAAAATAAAGATGCATGAAAATATTATATTAGAAGATCTTAATGAAAAAGTTGATGAAAAGTTAATATATAGTCTATTTAATATTATCGATCTTGACAATAAATTCATAATTGTAACTTCGAATAAGTCAATTATAGATATTAATTTTTCACTAGCAGATTTAAAATCAAGAACAAAAAATTTTCTTTTACAAAAAATTGAAAAACCAGATGATGATTTAATGTTTGCGTTGATATTGAAAAATTTATCAGACCGTCAAATTTCAATTGATAAAAAACTAATTGATTTCATTATCAAAAGAATTGATAGATCGTATGGCAATATATTTAATTTCATATATAAAGTGGACGAACTTAGCTTAAAAAAGAGAAAACCAATTGATTTTAGGTTAATTAAAGAGGTTTTAGGAGATTAATTGAGCAATAAATACCGAACACACAATTGTGATGAATTAAGAAAAAAACATGTTGATAAAAATGTGATTCTTTCTGGTTGGATAAATAAAAAAAGAGACCATGGAAATTTATTATTTATAGATCTTAGAGACAATTATGGGATCACACAATTTATAATTGATAAAGAAAATTCAAATTTTAAAGAATTAGAAAAAATGCAGTTAGAGACAGTTATTAAAATTGAAGGAAAAGTAATAAACAGATCAAAAGAGACTATTAACAATGAAATTAAAACTGGCGAAGTTGAAGTAATTATTGAAAACTTTAAAGTTCTAGGCACTTGTAAAGAGTTACCATTACCAGTTTTTAGCGATCAAGAATATGCTGAGGATATAAGATTAAAATATAGGTTTCTAGATTTAAGGAGAAAAAAAATTCATGAGAACATTATTCTAAGATCAAATGTAATTTCATTTATTAGGAATGAAATGAATAATTTAGGATTTTTAGAATTTCAAACTCCAATTTTAACATCATCAAGCCCAGAAGGTGCCAGAGATTTTTTGGTTCCTAGCAGATTAAACCCTGGAAAATTTTATGCATTACCTCAAGCTCCCCAGCAATTTAAGCAATTAATCATGGTCTCAGGTTTTGATAAATATTTTCAGATTGCTCCATGTTTTAGAGATGAGGATGCTAGATCAGATAGAAGTCCAGGTGAATTTTATCAATTAGATTTAGAGATGTCATTTGTTGAACAAGAAGATATCTTTAAAGTAGTTGAAAGATTATTAGTAAATACATTTAAAAAATTTTCTAACAAGAAACTTCTATTCGATAATTTTCCAAAAATTACTTATAAAGATGCAATGCAAAAATTTGGATCTGATAAACCTGATCTTAGAAACCCTTTAATAATAAAAGATCTTACTAATATTTTTTTAAGAGATGATATAACATTTGAAATTTTTAAAAAACTAGTAAAATCAGGCTCACTTGTAAGATGTATTGTAACTAAAAATACCAAAGATAAACCCAGAAGCTTTTTTGATAATATCGATAAATGGGCAAAAGAACAGGGAGCTTCAGGTCTTGCATATTTTACAATTGAAAAAGATAAAGAGCTGTCAGCAAAAGGACCAGTTGGAAAATTTTTTTCCAAAGAATCATTAAATGAAATAATGAAATCAACTGGAGCTGAGGTAGGGGACAGTATATTTTTAGCCTGCTCTAAACAAAAAGAACTCGAAAAAATTACATCACTGGCAAGAGATAAAATCGCGAAAGATTTAGATTTAATTGATGATGATGTTTTTGCATTTTGTTGGGTAGTTGATTACCCAATGTTTGAAAAAGACCTACTAACAAATAAAATAGAATTTAGTCACAATCCTTTTTCAATGCCACAAGGTGAAATAGATCAAATAAATTTTGATAAGCCACTTGATATTTTAGCTTATCAATATGACATTGTTTGTAATGGTATCGAGTTATCCTCTGGAGCTATAAGAAATCACATGCCTGATTTGATGTATAAACTTTTTTCCGTTGCAGGGTATAAAAAAGAGGTTGTTGATGAAAAATTTAGTGGCATGATAAATGCATTAAGTTATGGTGCTCCACCACATGGTGGAATTGCCCCAGGAATTGATAGAATAGTAATGTTACTTGCAAATGAAAAAAATATAAGAGAGGTAACTATGTTTCCAATGAATCAAAATGCCCAAGACCTTATGATGAATGCTCCTTCAGATGTAAGTGATAAACAACTTAAAGAACTTAATATTAGTCTTAAATTCAAAGAATAACTATTTTTTCCCTTTTAAACTTATTTTTACATCTGACAAATCTACAAGATTTTTCTTATAATTATTTCTTACAAAACCCTTGCTTGTAATATCTTTTACAATTTTTAATAATTGATTTTGATCTTCAGTATTTTGTTCATCTAAGTTACCATTTTCTAATCCATTTAAAGAAGGAGTATGAGCTAAATCTTCTCTATTTTGATATGAAATAGCCAGTTCTCTAAAAATATAATCGAGTATCGACGACGCACTCAGTATTCTGTCGTTACCATACACTTTGCCAGAAGGTTCAAATTTTGTTTCAACAAAAGCACTTATATATTCATCTAATGGAACCCCGTACTGTAAACCAAGTGATACAGCTATAGCAAAATTGTTCATTAAAGCTTTTACTAATTCACCTTCTTTACTAGTATCAATAAAAATTTCTCCAATCTTACCATCTTCATATTCTCCAGTGTGAAGGTACACTTTATGATCTCCAATAGTAGCCTTTTGTATATAACCTTTTCGTCTATCAGGCATGCTAAATCTTTTTCCAGAATTTTCTGATTTATTTAAAACTTTTGTGACTGAATGTTCTAAATTCTCTTTTCTATTATCTACGCCTGCTGCCACTAAATCAATTTTAGCATCGACAACTTTATTGTTTTTGGGATCTAAATTTTTTGTCTTTCTATTGTCAAGCTTTACATCTAAAACCTCAAATTTTCCGTCATCTCTTTTTTCAAGATTTTTAAGCTCTGTTTCATTTATTTCATCAAGGTAATGATTAACCTTGAATGTACATGTATAATAAGTCTCAACTAAGTATTTTGCCATTTTACCCCAAATAATTAAATTTATTTTGATTAATGAATCAATTGATTTATATACAAAATCAAATTTTAGTCTAATTTAATTTATACAATTGATAATTGAATATTAAAAATTTAGTATGTTGACATTGCTTAAAAAAATTTTCACCTGGTGGAACCAAGATACCTTTGGAACAAGATTAAAAACTATTTTTTTTGGTAAATTTGCAGGATCTGATTCTTTAGGAAATAAATATTATGAAAGTAAAAATGGTAAGCGATGGGTTATTTATTCAAACGAAATTGACGCTAGCAAAATACCAGTGGAATGGTATTCATGGATGCATTTCACCCCGAATAGAATCGAAAAAACTCATGATCTAAAAAAATATGAATGGCAAAAACCCCATCAATCAAATCTTACTGGAACTGAAAAAGCTTATCACCCAAATAAAGACAAAGATAATGCTATTAATAAGAAATATAAAAGTTGGAAATCTGAATAAGTTTTTATTTAGTATTATTTCTGTTATTTTAATATTCAAAATCTCTTATGCCCAATCTGAAAATGATATGATTGGTAATAAAACCAATGTTAAAATTCTTGATAAAATTAGTTCAAAAAACGAATTAGTTAATTTAATCAATGGCGAGGAGTTAGTTTATAAAGATTTAGCAATTAAAAGTATGAAATGTACTAACTCAGAGTTAAATGATAATCGTGAAATAAAAGCTTATATCCAAGTAAGAGATTTAACTAAAAATGATAATGATAAAGTCTATGTTTTTAATGGATGGATGTTTTCATCGAGCCCATCAATAGCACCATTTGATCATCCAGTTTATGATATTTGGTTAGTAGATTGTTATTAAATTATTTGTTCTTTATCAAGCCAACCAACATTGAAATCGGAGTCTATAAATTTTTTGTGATTTAATAATTTCTTATGTAATGGGATTGTAGTTGTTATGCCCTCAATAACAAACTCTTCTAGAGATCTATTCATTCTTTGTATAGCTTCTTGTCTATTTCTTCCATGACATATTAGCTTACACACCATGCTGTCGTAAAATGGAGTTACTTTATAGCCTTGAAATATTGCTCCATCTACTCTTGTTCTAAATCCAGAGGGCTGATGACACATCTCTATAGTTCCTGGTGATGGTTGGAAATTTTTACTAGCATCTTCAGCGTTTATTCTACACTCTATTGCATGACCTCTTGGCAGTATATCGCTTTGTTTAAGAGCAGTTTCTCCAGAAAAAGCTATCCAAATTTGTTCTTTGATTATATCAATTCCAGTAACCATTTCTGTTACGGGGTGTTCTACTTGTACTCTTGTATTCATTTCTAAAAAATAAAATTTTCTATCTTCATAGATATATTCCACAGTACCAGCTCCCTCATAACCAATTTTACTCACCATTTTTACCGTTCTTTCAAATAAGTCTTTTCTAATTTCATCATTCAAAACTGGGCTAGGAGTTTCTTCTATCAATTTTTGATGTCTTCTTTGAACAGAACAATCTCTTTCATGTAAATGAACAACTCTATTTTTTCCTGCTAAAATTTGAACCTCTATATGCCTAGGATTTTGAAAAAATTTTTCTAAATAAATCTCATCATTTCCAAAATACTTCATTGCTTCTGATTTTGCAGTTGAAAATAATGTTTCAAATTCCTCTTCCTTGTGAACTATTTTCATTCCTTTGCCACCACCTCCAGCTGAGGCTTTTATTAACACTGGAAAACCAATTTTTTTACAGAGTTCTTTTGCTTCTTTAATATCTTTTACTCCTCCTTCAGACCCCTCAATTACAGGCAAACCATTTTCTTTAGCAATTTTTTTTGCTTGAATTTTATCACCCATCATTTCAATAAGTTTGGATGAAGCACCGATAAATTTAATATTGTTTTCTTCTAAAACTCGAGCAAAGTTTGCATTTTCTGATAAAAAACCGTAACCTGGATGAACTGCTTCAGCGTTTGTTATTTCAATTGCAGACATAAGAGCGGGAATATTCAAATAACTGTTAGCCGGTTGATGAGATCCTATGCAAACACTTTCATCAGCTAATTTGACATGCATGCTATTTCTATCTACATCAGAGTGAACAGCAACAGTTGAAATTCCCCATTCTTTACATGCTCTAATAACTCTAACTGCAATTTCTCCACGGTTTGCAATTAGTATTTTTTTAAACATTAGTCTAAAATAATAATGGTTTGACCAAACTCGACAGGTTGACCATCCTCAACACAGATTTCTTTTACTACTCCATCAGCTGTAGAAGGGACATGATTCATAGTTTTCATTGCTTCAACGATCATGACCGTATCACCTTTTTTAATTTTTTTTCCAACTTCTACAAATTTTTTAGCACCAGGCTCAGGTGAATGATATGCTGTACCAATTATAGGAGAAGTTACTTGTGTACCTGAAATTATTTTTGGCACATCTTCTGAAGCAATTTTGTTTATTCCTGTAGAGGAAGTGTTTGGAATATTTATCGATTGATTAGAGACAGATGAATTAGATTTCGAAACTTTTATCTTAGTATCCTTTTCTGTATATTCAATTTCAGTTAGATTAAACTCTTTTAAGTAATCAGTTAACTCTTTAATAATCTTTTTATCAATTTTCATTTTTAAGAATCTTGTCTAATGAAATTATGGCTAAAATATAACCTTCAGAGCCCAAACCAAATATACCTCCAGTAACTACGTCGCTAATAAGTGATTTTTGCCTAAATTCCTCTCTATTATATATATTTGATATATGTAATTCAATAATTGGCTTTTTAAAAATATCAAGAGCATCTCTAATGGCAACTGATGTATGTGTAAAACCTGCGGCATTAATAATCATTCCATCAAAATTATTTCTAGCCTCTTGGATTTTACTGACAATTTCTCCTTCTATATTAGATTGAAAAAATACTACATCAATTTTAAGTTCAGTAGCTTTTTTAAGACATTTTTGTTTAAGACTGTCAAATGTAACAGTTCCATATTGTGATTGTTCTCGTTCTCCTAATAGATTAAGATTAGGACCATTGATAATAATTATTTTATTATTCATTCAGCATTTATATACGATGAAAAAAATAAAAAAAATAAAAATAAAAGTTAATGGAAAAATTATAACTATTATTGACAAATTTACATTAGGTGAATTAGTAAATGATCTAAAAATACCACTAAGTAAAATAGCAATAGAATTTAATAAAGAAATAGTAGATAAAAAAAGAATTAAAAAAATTAAATTAAAAAATAATGATATTATTGAAATAGTTCATTTTATTGGAGGAGGATAATTTTGAAAGATAAGTTAATAATAGCCAGTAAAAAATTTAATTCGAGACTTATAGTCGGTACAGGAAAATATAAAAATATGTTTGAATGCGCTAAAGCTATTAAACTTTCAGGCGCAGATATAGTGACTGTGGCAGTGAGGAGAGTAAATATATCTGATAAAAATAAACCACTATTGATGGATTATATAGATCCAAAGAAAATTACCTATCTACCAAATACAGCAGGTTGTTTTACTTCCAAAGATGCTCTGAGAACTTTAAGATTAGCAAGAGAAATTGGTGGATGGAAACTTGTTAAACTTGAGGTATTAGGTGATAAAAAAAACCTTTTTCCAGACATGATTGAAACTTTAAAATCTACTGAAGTGTTATCAAAAGAAGGTTTCAAGGTAATGGTTTATTGCAACGATGATCCTTTAATGTCAAAAAGATTGGAAAATGTTGGAGCTTCAGCAATAATGCCTTTGGCATCACCAATTGGTTCTGGATTGGGTATTTTAAATAAAATTAATATTCAAATTATCAGAAAACAGACAAAACTACCTTTATTAATTGATGCAGGACTTGGTCAAGCTTCAGATGCAACTATTGCAATGGAATTAGGATGTGATGGTGTTTTGGTTAACACTGCAATAGCCAAAGCAAAAAAACCATTTGAGATGGCTCAAGCATTTAAAAATGCTGTAATTGCAGGTAGACAATCTTATCTATCAGGAAGAATTAAAAGAACCATAAAAGGAAGCCCATCATCACCAATTACAGGAATTATTTAGTCTTTTTTTTATAAAACTTTTTTTTATAATTTTTTTTATTACTGAATTTTTTCTTTTCTTTGATATCGTAAATTTTAAGTTCAACTTTTTGTTGTTCTAAATTCTTTAATTTTTCACGATATTCGATTAATTCAATAGTTTTATTAGATTTATTTTTTAAATCAATTATATATTCTGGGATAATTAAAGAATTATCTGTAATAATATCAATCTTCATCTTATTTTTTTTTTCAAAGTAAGTTAAATCATCCACAAAATTTTCTTTTAAAAAATCAGAGATTTTCTTACAAACTTTTAATTCTACAAATTTTGCTTTATATATTACAGATTTTAATTCAACTTTTTTTAGTAATTTTTGAGCAAATGATTCATCTGTTAGCTCAACCTTCCATTTAACTGCACTTTCCCTCAGTCTTTGTCTCGACATTTCAAGTAAACCAAAGTTACTAATTCTTCCAATCTGGATTCTAGCTCTATCTGATCTGCATTTTTCTTTTAATCTCCTTTCAACCATTCTTCTATTTCCATAGCTAAGCATATCAATAAAATCAATGATTATTAAACCCGAAAGATCTCTAATTTTTATTTGTCTTGCTATTTCTTCTGCAGCTTCAAGATTTGTATCAAGTGCAGTGCTTTCAACATTCTTTTGCTTTATCGAGCTACCAGAATTTATGTCAATTGATACAAGAGCTTCTGTTGGATTAATAACCAAGTATCCACCGGAAATTAATTTAATTTCAGAGTCAAAAATTTGATTTAATTTTTGTTCGATATTTTCCTCTATAAATAATGGAATTTTCCCTCTATATTTTTTTATTTTTTTTACATGTGAAGGCATCATCATTTTCATAAAATTTTGAGCTTTTTTATAACCTTCATTCCCCTCTACAATTATATTTATTGTATTTTCATCGTACATATCTCTTAATGTTCTTTTAATTATTTCACTTTCTTGGTGAATTAAAGCAGGTGCTATTGAGTTTATTGCATTATCTTTAATTTGATTCCAAATATTTTTTAAAGTTTCAAGATCTTGATTAATCTCATTTTTGGTTTTATTACTGCCAGCAGTTCTTACTATTAGACCCATTTCTTTTGGAATTTCAATTTCATTAAGAATTGATCTAATTTTTTTTCTATCAGCTGGATTAAATATTTTTCTTGAAATTCCACCTCCCTTAGAAGTATTAGGCATTAAAACAATATATTTACCAGCAATTGATATAAATGTACTAAGTGCTGCACCTTTTTGACCTCTTTCATCTTTTATAACTTGAACAAGAATTACCTGATTAGGTTTGATTACTTCTTGAATTTTATATCTTTTAAACCTGAAACGTTTTTTATTTTTTTTTTCATTTTCGTATTTAAAATTTTCACTTCCATTTTCATATTTATTGTCAACACTTGATGACTCCATTTCTGCATTATCATCATTTAAATCTTTAATTTCTTTATTTTCTTCTTCTTTTTCAGCTTCCAAAGGATCATCAACTTCTAATTTTCCTTCAGCCAGATTTTTTTCTTCTTTTGCCTCAACTTCTTTTGACAGCTCTTCTCTTGCTCGCTCCTCTTCTTGTTTTATAATTTCTAGATCACTCCTAGGGATTTGATAATAGTCTGATTGAATATCATTGAATGATAAAAAACCATGTCTATCTCTTCCAAAGTCAACAAAAGCAGCCTGTAGTGAAGGTTCAATTCTACTTACTTTACCTAAGTAGATATTATTTTTTATAAGTGTGTTCTTTAAACCTTCGTATTCGTAGTCTTCAATATTATTTTCTGATTTAAGAACAACTCTAGTTTCATTTGGATGCGAAGCATCGATATATAAATTTTTTTCCATATTGATTGATTTAATTGATACATTTTTGTTTTAAAATTTTGTTTATTATTAATGCCTTATCTTTAACAAATTCCTTTATATAATGGAATTAAAATGACAAATATAATTAAAAATACTTTGATTATTTCCATAAGTTTAATCCTACTCATGTTAGTAACTATTTTGATAGTTTTATGGACTTTTTCAAACAGTATTCCAGACTACAGGTTTTTAAAAAACTACAAACCTCCTGTTTCAAGCAAAATGTACTCTGGAGAGGGTGATTTAGTTGCAGATTTTTCTAAGGAGAAGCGAATTTTCATTCCTTACGAAGCAATTCCAAAAAACGTAATAAACTCCTTTTTATCTGCCGAGGATAAAAATTTCTTTTCGCATCCTGGTGTAGATGCAAAAGGGTTATTGAGAGCGTTGTTTAACAATATTGATAATATTTTGAATGCAAAAAGATTAGAAGGAGCGTCTACGATTACTCAACAAGTTGCTAAAAATTTTTTGTTAACTAATGAAGTTAGTATTAATAGAAAAATAAAAGAAGCAATTTTAGCTTTCAGAATTGAGAGAGCCTTATCTAAAGAGAGAATTTTGGAGCTATATTTAAATCAAATATATCTTGGAAGTGGAGCATACGGTGTAGCAGCCGCAAGTTTAGAGTATTTTGATAAATCAATTAAAGAATTAAATTATAATGAGGCAGCTTTATTAGCTGCGCTTCCAAAGGCACCAAGTAAATATAATCCTTATAGAGATAAAGAACTTGCAAAATTTAGAAGAAATTTAGTTTTAAATAATTTATATGAAAACAAAGTTATAAATGAGATAAAATATCTCGAATTTAAAGATAAACCTATTGAGTTAAAAAAGATTAAAAAAGTTTTTTTTGAAGACTCTCAGTATTATATTGAGGATGTTAGAAAGAGTATAATTGATCAATTAACCTACGAAAAAGTATATAATCAAGGCTACAACATTAACACACCAATAAATCTTAAATTACAAAAAATAGCAACAAAGTCTCTCAGGAATGGACTAATTGCCTATGACAGAAGAAAAGGCTGGAGAGGTCCATTAAAAAATATTAGGTATTCAAATGACTGGCTCGATAAAATTGAAAAAAATTATAGATTAGAAAAATCTATTGAATGGGAAATTGCAATTGTTAAAAAGATCAATCAATTTAATGTAATTATCGAAACAGAAAAAAAAATAAATGGAATAATAGAATATAAAGAAATAACTTGGACTAAAAAAGATTTTAAAGATCTATTGAAAAAAGGAGATATTATATATGTAAAAAAGATTAATAAAAATCTTTTTAGTCTTCAGCAACTTCCCAAAATTAATGGTGGAGCTGTAGTTATGGATCCATTTACAGGAAGAGTGCTTGCTTTGAGTGGTGGTTTTAGTTTTAAAAATAGTGAATTTAATCGAGCATCACAAGCGCTAAGACAACCTGGTTCAGCTTTTAAACCTTTTGTTTATGCTTTAGCATTAGAAAACCAATATACACCCTCTTCATTAGTACTAGATGCGCCACTAGTTTTAGATCAAGGAATAGATTTAAAAAAATGGAAACCTGAAAATTATGGTAAAAAATTTTATGGTCCTTCAACATTAAGAGTTGGATTAGAAAAATCGAGAAATTTAATGACAGTTAGAATTGCTCAAAAGTTAGGCACTGATAAACTTGCAAATTTTTCAAAAGAAATGAGAATATATAAAAAACCTGAAGAGCTTTTATCAATATCACTTGGTTCAGCTGAAACAACTTTACTTAGTCTTACTTCTGCATACTGTTCATTTGTAAATGGAGGTAAACTAATAAAACCAGTGTTAATAGATAGAATTCAGGATGGAGAAGGCAACACAATTATCAATAATGAAAATAGAGAATGTATTAACTGTGATAAGATCTCTTTTACGAGTAGTGAGTTTCCTAAAATAGAAGATAATTATCAACAAATTTTATCACCACAAACTGCTTATCAAGTAACATCTTTCCTTCAGGGTGTAGTCGAGAGAGGAACAGGAAAAAAATTAAAAAAACTTGGATTGAATTTAGCTGGTAAAACTGGAACCACTAATGACAATACAGATGCATGGTTTGTTGGTTTTACTTCAAATTTAGTTATTGGGGTATATGTAGGTATGGATAATCCTCAACCTCTTGGAAAATATGAAACTGGATCAAAAGCAGCCTTGCCAATATTTGAAGAATTTGTAAAAAAAGCTATTAAAAAATCAGATGCTAGACCATTTAAAGTACCAAAAGATATCACATTAATGGTAATAGATCCAAATACTGGCAATAAAGCTAAATTTAGTTCAAAAAATACAATAATTGAGTCTTATAAAAGTAAAAATATATCCAATGGAAAAATTTTATATTCAAATAACAATAGATTAGATGTTAATAATATATTAAAGTTTTACTAATGAATGATAAATATTTAAATTACAAAAAAGAAATAGAAAAAATCAATCAAAGAGTTAAGGAGTATCTTTGAAAAAAACAATATTCATTCAAAACTAAAAAATTATACTAATCAAATGCTTGAAGAAAACTTCTGGCAAGACAAGTTAAAATCTCAAAAAATTATAAAAGAAAAAAAATTATTTGATGATTTAATCAATTCTTATAACTATTCAATTAACAAACTTAAAGATATTAATGATTTATATGAATTAGCCTTAGAAGAAAATAATAATGATATACAAAATGAGTTAAATCAAAACATTTCTGAACTTAGGGTGCTTGCAAAAAAAAACGAGGTAAGTTGCTTTTTATCAAATGAAGTAGACTCTTTGGACTCTTATATTGAAATACATGCTGGCGCGGGAGGAACTGAGAGCCAAGATTGGGCAGATATGTTAAGAAGAATGTATTTAAAATGGTCAGACAATAAAAATCATAAGTATCAAATTGTAAGTGAGCATAAAGGAGATGAAGCTGGAGTAAAATCTACAACAATTAAAATTCAAGGTAATTATGTTTATGGTTGGTTAAAAAAAGAGTCAGGTATTCATAGACTAGTAAGAATTTCTCCATTTGACTCTGGAGCTAGACGACATACAAGTTTTGCAAGTGTTTGGGTTTATCCAGTAGTAGATGAAAACATTAACATTGAAATTTTAGAAAAAGATTTAAGAATTGATACTTATCGATCAAGTGGTGCTGGCGGACAACACGTAAATACAACTGATAGTGCTGTTCGTATAACTCATATTCCATCTAAAATAGTTGTACAATGCCAAAATGAAAGATCACAGCATAAAAATAAAGAAACGTGTATGAATATGTTGAAAGCCAGATTATATGATTTTGAAATGAAAAAAAAAGAGAAAGACAGTCAAAGTGCCGAAGCATCCAAATCAGATATAGGATGGGGTCATCAAATACGATCTTATGTTTTGCAGCCATATCAATTAGTTAAAGACAACAGAACTAACCATGAAAGCACAAATCCCAATAAAGTTTTGGATGGAGAAATAGATGAATTTTTAGAAAGATCTTTATATCAAATTAAATGATAAAAATTGTTTATAAAACATTATTTAGTTTAATAACATTGTTATTAATTGCAGTCATTTACTTAAGTATTATTGGCGTAAAAACAGAAAAATTTAATTCAAAAATAATATCCCAAATTAAAAAAATAGAACCAGATATCAAATTAAAATTAAATGATGTGAGTGTTACACTAGACCCATTTAATCTTGATATAAATGTAAAAACGATTGGTACAGATTTAATTTATAGGGGTAAAATTGTTGAAATTGAAACAATTAAATCGAAAATTTCATTAATATCATTTTTTAAAAATAGTTTTTCATTAAGTGAAATTTCTATATCAACAAAATCTTTAGTAATTAAAGATTTAATCACTTTTATTAAGTTATTGAATAACGATCCTAAACTTTTTATCGCAGAAAAATTTATTAAAAAAGGTTTTTTAGTAGCTGATTTAAAAATAGAATTTAATGAGTCAGGTAATTTAATTGAAAATTACAAATTTAGTGGATTAATAAAAGATGGAAAAATAGATTTTTTTAGTAAATATGTACTAAACAAAATAGATTTTAGTTTTGAAATAGATGAAAAAGTTTTAAGATTTAATGATATTAAATTAATACTTAATAAAAATAATATTTTAATTTCAAAACTGACTGCATTAAAAAAAGAAAACAAATATTTAATTTCAGGTAAACTCGAAACTAATAATACAAAATTTGCAAAAAATGACATTAAAAAATTATTTAGAAATCATTTTTTAAGAACAGATATTGAAGAAATTTTATTTAGTTCAAAAAATGATTTTAAATTTACGTTGAATAAAAAGTTACAAGTTTCAGATTTGAATATAACTTCAGATATTGATCTTGATAATTTAAAATTTAAAAATCCTTTAGAATTAAAAAAAATTTTTCCAAAAATTAAAAAAAATTTCATATTAAAAAATCAAACTTTAAAAGTTGAATACAAGAAAGATGATCTAAGCATCGTTGGTTCAGGAGAAGCTTTGTTTCAAAATGAAATTGATAAAATTGATTATGAAATTTTTAAAAAAAAGAATGAAGTTAGTTTTAAAACAAAATTAAAAATTTCAAATAATCCAATAAAAATTAATTTCATTAACTTTGAGAAAGAAAAAAATTCTGACTTAGAATTAAATTTTATAGGCAAAAATAATATTCAGAAAAAATTATTTTTTAATGAAATTTCTTTAAAAGAAAAAAATAATATTATTTCTCTTAAAAACTTGGTTTTATCTAAAAATAATAAGATTAATGATATAGAAAATATCATTATTAATTTTATTGATGATGATGGATTAAAAAACAATTTAAGATTAACTAAAAATAAAAATAATTACTTAGTCTCTGGCAATAGTATAAATGTAAATAGTATAATTGATGAACTTTTGAACTCAGAAAATGATGAAAAGTTAAAATTATTTGATAAAAATTTTAAGATAATTTTTGATATTAAAAAAGTTTTTTTAGATAAAGATAATACTATTAAAAAATTGACAGGATTTTTAACTTTAAACGAAAATGAAATTTCTGATCTAAATTTAGCCTCAGTATTTTCAGATAACCAAAATATTAAATTCACAATTAAAGATAATGGAAATGAAAAAGTTACAACATTATACTCTTATAGAGCCAAGCCTTTTGTAGACAGATATAAATTTATTAAAGGTTTTGAGGAGGGTGATTTGAATTTTTATTCTGTGAAAAAAAATAATACAACAAATTCCATACTAGCAATTGATAATTTCAAGATACAAGAAATCCCTGTATTGGCTAAATTGTTAACTTTGGCATCATTACAAGGAATAGCAGATCTTTTAACTGGTGAAGGGATTAGGTTTACAGATTTTGAAATGAAATTTTCAAATAAGGATAGATTAATGACTATTGAAGAACTTTATGCGATAGGTCCTGCAATTTCAATTTTACTGGAGGGCTACATTCAAAGAAAAGAACTTATTAGTTTAAGAGGAACGCTAGTTCCTGCAACAACAGTTAACAGAACAATTTCATCCATACCATTAATTGGTGACATATTAGTTGGAAAAAAAGTTGGTGAAGGAATTTTTGGCGTAAGTTTTAAGATTAAAGGCCCACCAGGTAATTTAGAGACTACAGTAAATCCAATTAAAACTTTAACCCCAAGATTTATTACTCGGACTCTAGAAAAAATTAAAAAAAATTAAATAATTTCAATTTTGATATGCCTTTTTTTTCCAATAGAAAGTTTTAAGTAATTTTCAGCAAAAAATTGATTATTAACAATTAATTTTTCATCATTAATGAGCTGATCATTTATTTTAATAGCCTTACCTTTTAATAATCTTCTTATTTCACTTTTAGAGTTTTCTAATTTAGATAAAATTATTAAATCTATAATATTAATCTGTTTATCAAAATCTTTTGATTTAATCTTAACTGTTGGTAAATTAGAGCTGAGAGTATTACCTGAGAAAGCTTCTTTAGCAGCTTGCTCAGAATTTTGAGCAGCTTTTTTACCATGAAGCATCGAAGTAGCCTTATTCGCTAGTAAAATTTTCAATTTATTTATATTTTGACTTTGTAATTCATTAATTTCGTTTATTTCAAGATCAGTAAAAACTTTTAAAAATTTTACAACATCTCTATCATCTGTATTTCTCCAAAATTGCCAATAATCATATGGAGATAAAATTTTTTTATCTAGCCATATTGCTCCAGTTTCAGTTTTTCCCATCTTTGCTCCAGAAGCTAATGTAATCAAAGGTGTTGTTAAACCATAAACTTCTTTATTAGAATATCTTTTTATTAGATCGACACCATTAACAATATTACCCCATTGATCAGAACCACCAATTTGAAGTTTACAATTTTTCTTTTTATTCAATTCTAAAAAATCAAAAGCTTGAAGAATCATATAATTAAATTCCATATAACTTAAAGACTGCTCTCTTTCTAATCGAGTTTTGACACTATCAAAACTTAGCATCTTATTGATTGTAAAATGCTTTCCTATATCTCTTAAAAAGGAAATATAATTCAAACCTTTAAGCCACGAATAATTATTTACAAAAACTGGTTTTATTTTTGAATTTTTAATATCTAAAAAATTTTTTAATAGTTTTTCTATATTCTTGGCATTTTTATTGATTTCTTTTTCACTTAAAATTTTCCTTGTTTTATCTTTTCCAGAAGGATCACCAATTCTAGTTGTTCCACCACCTAATAGTACAATAGGTCTATGCCCATGTTTTTGGAGCAATCTTAAACACATTATTTGAAGAAGACTGCCTACATGTAGACTTTCAGCTGTGCAATCAAATCCTATATAAGCGTTAATTTTTTCTTTATCCAATAAATTTGATAATTCATTTTCACTGGTACTTTGATAGAAAAAACCTCTATCTTTAAATTCTTTTAAAAATTTGTTCATAAGTTTATACTTCTACAATATACAAATTTTTCTAAAAAAAAATAAATATGAAAAAAAAGATATTTACTGCTTTAGGCTTAATGAGTGGAACTTCAATGGATGGGGTAGATTTATCTTTGATTAAAACTGATGGACACGATTATTATGCTGAAATATCTGATAAATATTATCAATTTGATGATCAATTATTTAAAGACTTAATCCGATTAAGAGAAAATATTAGAAATTCAGAAGATTTGAAAAAAAAATTATCAATAGTTAGTGAAATTGAGAAAAAATTTACACTTTTTAATGCCAATATTATAAAAAAATTTATTGATAAAGAGGGCATTAAACCAAACTTAATAGGTATACATGGTCAAACAATATATCATAATGTTAAAGATAAAATTTCTAGACAAATTGTAGATGGAAATCTTTTATCTCAATTAATCAAGTGTATTGTCATAAATAAATTTAGACAACAAGATTTAGATAATGGTGGTCAAGGTGCACCACTAACTCCAGTATTTCATTACTTAATTTCAAAGAAATTAAAAAAAAATTTTAGACTTAGCTTTCCAATCAACATCATAAATATTGGAGGCATAACTAATGTTACTACTATTTTAAAAACAGAAAAAATAGAGAATGATATTCATGCTTATGATATAGCACCTGGAAATTGTTTAATAAATGAATGGATGAGAATAAACAGTAATAAAAAATTTGATAACAAAGGAGCTATAGCGTTATCAGGTAAAATTAATGAATTATTTTTAAATCAAGCAAAAGATAATTTTGAAATATCATCAATTAATGAGTCAATGGATACAAATGATTTTGATATATCGTTTGCAAAAGGGTTAAGTTTTGAAGATGGGTGTGCAACTTTGACTGAATTTACAGCCTATCTAATTTCAGAAGGTCTGAAAAAGATTAATAAGATTAATAATACTGATATCCAAAATTTAATAATTTGTGGTGGTGGTAGAAAAAATAAAACTTTAATAAAGAAAATTAATCAATATATGAATAATAAAAAGTTAATCTTAACGGATATCGATAAATTTAAACTTAACGGAGACTTTGTAGAGTCCCAAGCGTTTGCGTATCTTGCAGTAAGACGTTTTTTAAATTTGCCAATTTCATTTCCCAATACAACAAGATGTTTGAAGCAATCTTTAGGTGGTCAAATTAATAAAAATTTTTAGTAAAGAGCAGTTTCTTTTTTAATATATGTATCTAAATGTTTAACTAATTGATCTTCATTTTTTGAGAAAAAATGATTTGCATCTGGCACTGATTGAAATTCTACTTTTATTCCTTTCTGAGCACTTAATCTTTTATCTAATTCTGATATATATTCTGAAGGTACTAACTCATCTTTTTTTCCATATATTACTGTTCCAGAAGTAGGGCATGGTGATAGAAATGAAAAATCATAAACATTTGGTTGGGGCGAAATAGCAATAAATCTATTTATTTCAGGTCGCCGCATTAATAATTGCATTGCAATTAAAGAACCAAAAGAAAAGCCTGAAACCCAACATTGTGAATTATCAAAATTTTCTCTTTCAAGCCAGTCTAAAGCTGCCGCTGCATCAGCTAATTCACCTTGACCATTATCAAATTCGCCATCACTTTTACCAACACCCCTAAAATTAACTCTACAAACTGAAAAGTCACTTTCCATAAATGTTTTAAAAGTTTCTACAACTACTTTATTATTCATAGTTCCACCATATTGAGGATGAGGCTGCAAAACTAATGCGACGGGAGATGTATTTTTTTTACTTTTATAATATTTTGCTTCTAGCCTCCCAGCAGGACCAGGTATAAAAATTTCTGAAATTTTGTTATCCATAATTGTAACTGATTACTATTCTCAAAAAAAAATTAGGTTTATCATAACTGCGTGACAAATTGTTAATTTTTTTTTGACTTAGATACTTGACTATATCAGTCAGGTTTATATATACCCTGTAAAATATAGGTTTATGAAACTAACATCTAGAGGAAGATATGCGGTAATGGCTTTAGTGGACTTGGCAAGATTTGATAATATCAATCCAGTTTCACTTAGAGACATCTCATTAAGACAAGGTATTTCCTTAGATTATTTAGAGCAAATTTTCTCAAAACTCAGAAAAAAAGAAATAGTGCAAAGTGTTAGAGGGACACAAGGGGGGTATGTTCTAAATAAGAAGGCTAAGGAAATAAAGCTTACAAATATCTTTGATGCAGTAGATGAAAAAGTAAAAACTGTTCAGTGTAAAAAAGACTCAAAAAAAGGATGTAATGGTAAACCAGTAAAATGCCTTACTCATAATCTTTGGGATGAGCTTGAAAATCATATTAATAATTTTTTTAGTGAAAAAAGTTTGGAAGATTTAGTTAAAGATAATTCTGATAGAAGAGTTTAAAAATGGATACAAGAGAAAAAGATATAGAAAAATTAAAAGATTATAAATATGGATTCTCAACTGATATTGAAAATATCAGAGCGCCCAAAGGTTTAAATGAAGATGTTATTAAGTTTATTTCAAATATTAAAAAAGAACCAAAATGGATGTTAGATTTTAGGTTAAAAGCATTTGAAAGATTTAAACAATTGAAAGAGCCAAATTGGCAAAAACCAAAATATCCAAAAATAAATTATCAAGATTTATACTATTATTCGGCTCCTAAGAGTATGCAAGATAAACCTAAGAGTCTTGACGAGCTCGATCCTAAACTTTTAGAGACATATAAAAAACTTGGTATTCCTTTACAAGAACAAGCAAGATTAAATGGTATCGCAGTCGATGCTGTTTTCGATTCCGTTTCAGTTGCAACAACATTTAAAGATGAATTGACTAAACAAGGAATAATTTTTTGCTCAATGTCTGAAGCTATTCAAAAACATCCTGATTTAGTTAAAAAATATTTAGGAACAGTTATACCAACTACAGACCATTTTTTTGCAACTTTAAATTCAGCAGTATTTACCGACGGATCGTTTGTTTATATTCCCGAAGGAATTAAATGTCCTATGGAACTATCAACTTATTTTAGAATTAATGCATCTGAGACAGGACAATTTGAAAGAACTTTAATTATAGCTGATAAGGGTAGTTATGTGAGTTATCTCGAAGGCTGTACTGCCCCAATGAGAGATGAAAATCAATTACATGCAGCTAATGTGGAATTAATTGCTCTTGATGACGCTGAAATAAAATATTCAACAGTACAAAATTGGTATCCAGGCGATGAAAATGGTAAAGGAGGAATTTATAATTTTGTAACTAAAAGAGGCTTGTGTAAGGGTAAGAATTCAAAAATTTCTTGGACTCAAGTGGAAACTGGTTCAGCTATAACTTGGAAATATCCTAGCTGTATATTAAAAGGTGATAATTCAATAGGAGAGTTTTATTCTATTGCTATTACTAATAATCATCAAAAAGCAGATACAGGAACCAAAATGATTCATTTAGGAAAAAATACAAAAAGCAAGATAATTTCAAAAGGAATAAGCGCAGGATTTTCTGATATGACCTATAGAGGGTTAGTAGATATTAACTCAAAAGCAAAAAATTCTAGTAATTATACTCAATGTGATTCTTTATTAATGGGAAATAAATGTGGAGCTCATACAGTTCCATATATTAAAAACAAAAATTTTGACTCAAATATTGCTCATGAGGCCACTACTTCAAAAATAAGTGAAGAACAGTTACATTATTGTCAACAAAGAGGATTAAATCCGGAGGAAGCAGTAGGATTAATTGTTAATGGATTTTGTAAAGAAGTACTTCAACAATTACCGATGGAATTTGCAGTTGAGGCTCAAAAACTCGTAGGTATTAGTTTAGAAGGAAGCGTAGGTTAATGCTTAAAATAAACAATTTAAACGCAAACATAGATAATAAATCTATTCTAAAAGGATTTTCTCTAAATATTAATCCTGGAGAAGTACATGCCATAATGGGTCCAAATGGTTCGGGTAAAAGCACATTATCAAATATTTTATCAGGCAAAAAAGGTTATGAGATTTCTGGGGAAGTTCTATTTGAAAACAAAAATTTGCTTGATCTTGAAACAGAGGAAAGAGCTCATAAAGGAATATTCTTAGCTTTTCAATATCCGCTGGAAATTCCGGGAGTAAACACTAATATTTTTCTTAAAACCTCTTTGAACGCAATAAGAAAAGCTAAAGGAGAAAAAGAGCTAGATGCCATTGAATTTTTGAAACTCGTTAAAGAAAAAGCCAAAAAATTAAAATTTGACGATGAAAAATTAAATAGACAATTAAATGTAGGTTTTTCTGGGGGTGAAAAAAAGAAAAATGAAATTTTACAAATGTCGATGTTATCACCTAAATTATCTATTTTAGATGAAACTGATTCAGGGCTAGATATTGATGCTTTAAAGGTTGTATCTGAAGGTGTTAACACATTGAGAAGTAAAGATAATTCTTTTTTAATAATCACTCACTATCAAAGATTATTAGACTATATAAAACCAGATTTTGTTCATGTCTTAATGAATGGAAAAATAATTAAATCTGGTGGACCTGAGTTAGCATTAGAATTAGAAAAAAAAGGATACGAAAATTTTAATTAGATGACTGAACAGATTAAAGCAGACTTTGAAAAAATAGTTAAAACTTCAGCTTTTTCTAAAAAAGATGTTGAATTAAAAAAGAAGTATTTAAACAAATTTTTAGAAATTGGCTTTCCAAGTAGAAAACTTGAAAATTGGAAATTCTCAGACTTAAGCCAAATTATAAAAAAAAATATAGGTGAATTAAGCTTTTATAATGATTATTCATTTCCAAACAAAGTTGATACTTCAATTTTTGTAGAAGATTTAGAGCATAATAAAATTATTTTTATAAACGGAAGAGTAGAAAAAGTTGATTTTTCTTATGAAGATAAGGATAAGATAGAAATCAATGATGATTTTAAATTTGTGGATGAATTTGAAATTAACAATTCCCTTTTGTCTTTGAATAATGCTTTCAGAAATAAATGCTATAAAATTACAGTAAAAAAGGATTATTCTTTAAAAAAACCTCTTGTTGTTTATCACACTACAAATAATAAAATAAAATCAAGAAATATTAATTTAAAATTAGAATTTCAATTAGAGCAAAACAGTTCTTTAAGATTAATAGACTTGTCCAATGATAAAGCGGAAAGTAATTTTGTCAATATTTTTTATAATTTTGATTTAAAAGAAAACGCTATTTTAAAAAATTACAAGATTGATAAAGAGCAAAATAAAAATATCAGGTATTCGTATAATAACATTGAACAAGATAAAAATAGTGTTTCTGAGACTTTTGTTCTATCTTCAGGATCTAATTTTTCAAAAAATGAAATTAACTGTAATTTAAAAGGAGAATATTCTTCAACATTTGTAAATGGTATTTTTTCTTTAAATGATAATCAACATCATGAAATAAGAACTATAATTAATCACTTGGTTGAAAATACAAAAAGTTATCAATTAATAAAAAGTGTTTTAGGAAAAAATTCAAAATCTTCCTATCAGGGAAAAATATTTGTAGATTCAAAAGCACAAAAAACTGATGGATATCAATTAAGTAAAGCTATTTTACTTGATGAAACCTCTGAATTTAATGCTAAACCTGAATTAGAAATATATGCGGATGATGTAAAATGTTCTCATGGATCTGCATCTGGAAGTCTTGATGAAAACTCAATATTTTATTTAATGTCCAGAGGACTGAGTTACCAACAATCAAAAGAACTTTTGATTAATGGTTTTTTATTAGATGTTATTGAAAAAATTACAGACTTAGAAATTAAAAATTTAGTAAAAAATATGATTGGATTAAAAGAATGAACATAGATAATATTAAAAAAGAATTTCCCATTTTTGATGAGAAAATACACAATAATGATTTAGTTTATTTAGATAGCGCTAATTCCTCTCAAAAACCTAAAGTTGTTATTGATAGAATAAATGAGTTTTATACTAAACAGTTCTCTAATGTGGGAAGAAGCATTCATTATTTAGCTGTTGCTGCTACTAATTTATATGAAAACACAAGGTCTTCAGTTCAAAAATATATAAATGCGAAAGATAAGAATGAGATTGTTTTTACAAAGGGGGCAACAGAGGCGCTTAACTTAGTAGCAAATACTTTAGGTCAAAAATATTTGGATGAAGGGGATGAGATATTATTAACTGAGCTGGAACATCATTCTAATTATGTGCCATGGCATTATTTAAGAAAATCAAGAAATATAAGAATTAATTTTGCGGAAATTAATGATCAAGGTGAAATTCCTATTGAAAATATAGAAAAAATGATAACACCAAAAACAAAGGTTATAGCAGTTAATCATTTATCAAATGTTACTGGAGCAATATTACCAATTAAAGAGATAACTGAACTTGCTCACTCAAAAGGGATTATAGTAGTAGTAGATGGGTGTCAGGGCGCTCCTCATTTAAAGATAGATGTACAGGATCTTGATTGTGATTTTTATGCGATCTCATGTCATAAAATGTATGGACCAACAGGATTAGGGATCTTATATGGTAAAAAAAAATGGCTTGAAGAATTACCACCATACCAAGGTGGAGGAGGAATGATTAAAGAAGTAAAGAAAGACAGAATTACTTATGGTGATTTGCCAAATAAATATGAAGCAGGAACAATGGCTACTGCACAAGTAATAGCATTTGATCAATCTATTAAATTCTTAGAAGGTATTGGTATTGAAAATATTATAAAACATGAAAAAGAACTGATTGAATATGGACAAGAAGTTTTAAGAAAAAATAATTCTGTAAAATTGATTGGTAATCCTAAAAACAAAGGTGGAGTTTTATCTTTTACAATTGAAGGTGTACATCCACATGATATAGCCACAATATTAGATGAAGATGGAGTAGCAATAAGAGCCGGTCATCATTGTTGTCAAATACTTCATGATAAACTTGAAATACCAGCAAGTGCTAGAGCTTCAGTGGGAGTATATAATACAAAAGGGGATTTTGACCAACTAAACGAGTCAATAAATAAATGTAAAAAGATTTTTGATTTAAAATGAACTTAAAAGAATTATATCAAGAAATTATATTAGAGCATGGTAAGAACCCTAGAAATTTAGGAAAAACAGATAATTTTAATAAAGATGCTAAAGGGCATAATCCATTATGTGGAGATAATGTGCATGTTTATTTAAAATTAAATGATCAAAGAAAAGTTGAAGATATATCATTTGAAGGCAGTGGATGTGCTATTTCAATGGCGTCAGCTTCTATCATGACAGATTTGATTAAAGGTAAAAGTGATAATGAAGCTAAAGAAATCATTGATGATTTTTTAGGAATGATAAAAGAAAATCCAAAACTAAAAACAAATTTATTAAAAGAAGATGATAAAACAAAACTAATGTGTTTATCAGGAGTAAAACAGTATCCAATGAGAGTTAAATGTGCTACACTTTCCTGGCATACTCTTGTTTCTGCTATAGAAAATGATGGAAAAGAAATAAGTACAGAAAAATAAAAAATTTTATGGAATTAAAAAATAAAATTATTGAAGAAATAAGAAAAATTTATGATCCTGAGTTACCAGTAAATATTTATGAACTTGGCCTAATTTATAATATTAATGTAAGTGGTCGCAAAGCTGAAATTAAAATGACATTAACAACACCAAATTGTCCAGTTGCTGAAAGTTTACCAAAAGAAGTTAAAGAGGGTGCCATGCAAGTCGATGGTATTGATGATGTAGACCTTCAGTTAGTCTGGGACCCCCCATGGACCAAGGATATGATGTCTGATGCCGCAAAGCTGGAGTTAAATTTATAATGAGCCCTATAATTAAACTAAGTGAAAATGCAGCTACAAGAATTAAGGAAATTATGTCAAGTGCTCAACAAGACTCAATTGGTGTAAGAGTTTCTGTTAAATCTGGTGGTTGTGCTGGCATGTCTTATGTAATGGAATATTCAAAAGAAGTTAATCCAAACGATGAAGTCATAGAGGAAAAGGGAGTGAAAGTTTTCATTGATTCAGCTGCTGTAATGTATCTACTAGGAACAGAAATGGACTTTAAAAAGGAGGAGTTATCGTCATCTTTTGTATTTAATAATCCAAACGAAACTGAGCGTTGTGGCTGCGGTGAGTCATTTAAAATAGATTAAATACTAGCATCCCATAAGTTGCATATCAGTATTGCATTATATGCATATCTAGTATATGATTCTCTTATGAATAAATTTGAATTTAAGAATCTAGTTAAAGGGCTAAAAAATTCTTTAAAAGAAAAATCTTTTTTTAAAGATCTCCGTAAAGAAGTAGATACTGGTGCTAATGGCACACAAGATTACGTTGTTAAAAAAGGTGTTAACAAAGATACGGTAGCTACAACTAGACAATAACTAACTGCTATAATACATCTCGAATTCTACAGGATGAGGAGCATGTTCAAACTTGTGAATTTCCTCAAACTTCAATGCAATGTATGCATCAATTTGATCATCCGTAAATACTCCACCTTGAGTTAAAAACTCTCTATCTTTGTCCAGACTTTCCATCGCTTCTCTTAATGATCCACATACAGTTGGGATAGCTTTAACCTCTTCTGCAGGAAGATCGTAAAGATCTTTATCAAATGACTCACCTGGATGTATTTTATTTTTTATTCCATCAAGACCAGCCATTAGCATTGCTGCAAATGTTAAATATGGATTACCAGAAGCATCAGGAAATCTAATTTCACACCTTGCCCCTTTCTTACTTAATGTAATTGGTATTCTGCATGATGCAGATCTATTCCTTGCAGAGTATGCTAATAATACAGGTGCTTCAAATCCAGGAACTAATCTTTTATAGCTATTAGTCGTTGAATTTGCGAAAGCATTTATTGCCTTTGCATGTTTTAAAATACCTCCAATATAATGTAATGCAGTTTCAGATAAACCTGCATAGGCATCACCAGAAAATACTGGTGTCTCTCCTTTCCAAATAGATTGATGAATATGCATACCTGATCCATTATCTCCTGCAACTGGTTTAGGCATAAATGTAGCAGTTTTACCAAAAGAATGAGTTACCATTTGAACTACATATTTATATAATTGAACGTTGTCAGCTTGATCAACTAATGTTCCAAAATACATACCTAGCTCATGTTGGCTTGGAGCTACTTCATGATGATGTTTCTCAACTTTTATACCAACTTCTTTCAAATTTTTTAAATATTCACCTCTCATATCTTGTTCACTATCAACTGGAGGAACTGGAAAATATCCACCCTTAACTGGTGGTCTGTGTCCCATATTACCATTTTCATATTCTTTACCAGAATTATAAGGACCTTCTTTACTATCAATTTTAAAACCACATTCATTCATATCATTTTTAATTCTTACATCATCAAATACAAAAAATTCAGGCTCAGGACCAAAAAAAGCTTTATCTCCAATTCCTGATGATTTTAAATATTCCTCAGCTTTTTTCGCAACTCCTCTCGGGTCTCTTTCATAAGGAGATTTTTTTACAGCATCAAGAATATCACAAAATAATACTACCGTGTTATGTGATGTAAATGGATCCATAAACATTCTTGCTGTATCAGGTTTTAAAATCATGTCAGACTCATTAATTGCTTTCCAGCCAGCGATTGATGAACCGTCGAAGAATACACCATCGTTTAACATATCTTCATCAACAACAGTTACATCCATCGTTAAATGCTGAAGCTTGCCCCGTGGGTCGGTAAATCTAAGGTCTACAAATTCAGCTTCTTTTTCTTTAATATATTTTAAAACATTTGATGCGCTCATTTAGTCTCCTGTATAAATTTAAGGTCGTAATTAACAAAATAATGACGAAAAATATTGCTTATTTAATAAATAACACCTATGCAATTTTCACATAAGTACGTTATTTATGCAATATTAATAAAATAATTATTTAAAATCTATGAACCCATTACTGAATAAAGAACCAGTTAAAAGAGCAGCAAAATCAATTAAAGATTTTGATCCTGATCTTATAATCATCTGTTTGGAACAAACTGCAAGGACAGCCCAAGATGCAGCTACAGCTTTAGGTTGTAACGTTGGAGCAATAGTTAAGAGTCTACTTTTCAGTTTTGATGGAAATTTTGCTCTTTGTCTGGTTTCTGGAGACAAAAGATGTTCATTAAATAAACTTAAGAAAATTTTAGATGAAAAAAATGTTTCATTGGCGAAACCTGAAGATGTTAAAAGAATTACAGGCTATACAATAGGAGGTGTTTCACCAGTAGGACACTTACATAAAGTAAAAATATTTGTTGATAAAAGTTTAGAAAGATTTGAATATGTTTTTGCTGCGGCAGGTCACCCAAATTGTATTTTCAAAATAGAATATAAAAATTTATTAAAATTAACTTTTGGTGAAATTGAAGAATTAACAGAATGAGACAACCAAAATTAATTGATTACATATTATTAACCTTGTTAGCCTTGATTTGGGCTTCTGCATTTTTTAATATTAAGATTGCTACATATTCTTTTGGACCTATTACTATTGCGTTTTTAAGAGTTTTATTTGGGGCAATTCCAGTTTTATTTCTTTGTTATTACAAAAATATCAAAATTGAAGCTTTTTCAAAAGATTGGCATTGGTTTGCAATGATAGGATTTATAAATTTAGTAGCTCCATTCTTTTTAATAGCTTATGGGGTAAAATCAGTTCAAAGTAATTTAGCAGCAATTTTGATGTCCACTACACCGTTGAGCTCAACAGTATTAGGTCATTTTTATACTAAAAATGAAAAATTTAATTTAATCAAAACATTAGGAATTTTAATTGGGTTTTCAGGAATTGTATTTCTATTTTCAGATAATATTTTAATTGATGAAAACAACTTCAATTCAGCTTTGTTAATTTTACTTGGCTCAACTTGTTATGTAATTGGAGGAGTTTTAACTTTAAAAATTAGTAAGAAAAAAAATGAAAATGTAACAGGTTCAATACTAATTTGGGCAATTATAATTTTAATACCATTAGTAATCTTAATAGAACAACCCTGGCAATCAATTCCAAGAACTGACTCTTTAATATCAGTAATATATTTAGGTGTTATTCCAACTGGATTTGCTTGGTTATTAAGATTTAGAATTTTAAAGAATAACGGTCTTATATTTCAATCTCAAGTGTCATACTTAATCCCAATTTTTGGCACGATTTTAAGCTTTATATTCTTAAATGAATTAATAACTTTAAAAGTATTAATTTCTTTAATTGCTGTTTGTATTGGTATCTATTTTGTTAAAAAGGCTAGATAAATTTATATCTCATCTCTAAAAAAAGAAGATCGTCCTATCATACCGTTTAAAATACCTAAAAATCTATAAAAATATTTTTCTTTGTTTTCCTTTTGAAGAGTTAAAAAATAATAATTAAATTTGAAAAATGATCTTATCAATTTTCCTAACATTTTACTTAAAGCTTTTATGTAGCTGTAGTTTTTTTTATAAAAATAAAAACTTGACCACATCCAATGCCATTCTCTCATTCTGTTAATACTATGTTTATTTTTTAAGTTTTCATCTAGAGAACTTTGAAATCCAAGATGATTAATTTTTAAAAATTTAGAAGTATAAACATTCTCACCTTTATCAATAATAGATTTACATAAATCAAATTCTTCAAAATATAAAAAAAAGTTTTTATCAAAAACTTCTTTATTATTAAATTTTTTGAGGTTTATAAGCATTGAACATCCTGTAACCCAATCAACTTTTTCTAAATCTTTTATTTTTTTATTATGAAAATTTTTTGCAAATTCTTGATTTTTTTTTTTATCAAAAAAACCTGCAGGCAAAAAAATTTTGTCTTTTTGATATTGGCAACCAATTATTGTAAAATCATTAGTATCCTCTAATACCTTTGTAATATTTGAAAAAAAAGCATTATCACAAGTTAGATCTGGATTTAAAATTAAAGCGTAATCAGTCTTAGTCAATTTTAATCCAAAATTGTTTCCCTTTCCATATCCAAGATTTTCACCAGTACAAAAAATTTCCACATTATTAAAATTAGACAATATTTCATTTTTGAGTTTAAAATTTTGCGAGTTTTCTACTATCTTTATCTTAACTCTGTTATCAATTGAATTAAGACAATTAATCAATATGTCTTTTTGAGTTAAGTAGGTAACTATTATAACTGTAATATTTTCAAGGCTATGCATTATAAATTAAAAGTAATTAATGCTTTTTATTTTTTAGCAAGTTTTGATAATTCTTTTATATGAGCTGGCGTTGTTTCGCAACATCCACCGAATATAGTTGCTCCAGCATTCTTAAATATTCCGGCAAACCTACCCATATTTTCTGGGGTTAGATCCTTTCTTTTACCCAACACTTCAGCTGGATTACCAGTTTTACTTTTAAGATAGTTTTCTGAGTAACTAGTATTAGTTGTGATATAAGCGTTTAATTTAAATCCAAATGGAACTCTGAGGCTTTTTAGTTCACTTAAATTTTGTTGAAAATTCTCAGGTGAGACACATGATAACATTATTCCAAGTAATTGATTGTTTATTATTTTTTTAACATCTGAAATTTTATCACCATTTGGTAATCTTGTTCCTTCAGATATATGAATACCTATTAAATATGGTTTTTTAAATTCTTTAATAGCCTCAATTCCACACTTAATCTCTTTTAAACTACTCAAAACATCAAAATAAAAAAAATCAATATAAGGATTAAGTATTCTAGCTTGCTCTTGAAAATTATTTTTTATTTCTTCTTCATTTCTATCATCTGCTTGATATGTAAAATTTTGTGGAGGCAATCCTCCCGCTATGAGAGTATTAGGAAATTTTTTTTTTGTCTTTAAAGCAATTTCTCCAGCTATTTTATTCAAATATTCAAATTTGTTTTCAATATTATTTTCTCTTAATCTTTTTCTCCTTGCAGTAAATGTTGTAGTTACAATTACTTCTGCTCCAGATTTAATAAAATCTAAATGAGTATTCAATACTAGTTCATGATATTTTTTTTGCAATAATGCATTTACACTCCAAAGTGTTCCATTAGCCTCAACACCTCTAGCCAAAAGTTCTTGGCCCATCCCACCATCTAAAACTCTAATTTTTCTAAAAAAATTTAAATCCAAAATTTATTTCTCTTATTTTTTAGTTTTTATAAAGGATAATTTAGCGTTAAATGAAAAAGATCTTCTTTCACCTTCAATATTAAAAGGATAAACAGTATGCATTAAATAATTTGGAAAAAGAATTAACTTTCCGACTTTTGGTTTTTCATTGTGAATGCATTTACTTAAAAAAGCTTTTTGTCCATTAATAAAATCAATAGTACCATTTGTTGAATCTTTTTTGTGTTTTACTTTCTTATTAGATAAAATAAATTTAGGAACTTTGATGTAACCTACGCCTGATATATCACCTTGGTGATAATGAATAGGATTGTATTCACCTTTAAATTGTCTAACTACCCAAAAGTTTAAAATTTTTATATGCGTAACTTTTTTAATCTTCTCCTTGATTAAAAACTTTTTAATTAATATTTTTAAATCTTTACTGATATGCTTTTCAACAAATTTTTTTGAGAACAAAATCTCATTTTTTATCTGACTAACAAGTTTTGAGGAATAATCTTTTTTTCTTGAAGTTGATTTTAAATCAAACTCATTATTTAATTTTTTAATTAAATTTTTTTTGATTTTAGTAACACCAATAGTTGGACCAAAAGGTTTAATATTTTTCATAACTAATCGTTCATCTAAGTAATTATAATTTTATGAATAAATTTTTAAGCCAATTCTTATAGCTACAAACATAACTAGTCCAGAGGTTATAATTGCAAGTAATTTATTAGAGAAAATCTTGAGATTTAAAAAATTACCAATTTGACCACCTAGCAAAACTAAAATAAATAAAGGCCAGTAGTCTAATATACCACTTATTACATTTTGTTTTGTAAGTTGGCCTATAACTCCAGAGATTGAATTTATTAAGATAAACAATGAGGCTATCGTGGCTATTTGTCTTGGATATCCTGCTTTCAACAGAAACAGAATAGGACTTAAAAAAATTCCACCACCAATTCCAACGATTCCAGATATTAAACCCAATAATGATCCAATTAAGATCGAGATATATTTTGGAATAATTCTTATTTTAAAATTATTTTCATAAGAATTATGACTGATTAATAAAAGAATACTGGCTAAACTAAGTACAATAAATAAAATTATTTCAAAAATATTTTTGTCTAAATTTATTGACCCTCCAATAAAAGCGAAAGGAACAGACCCAATTAGATAAGGAACTAAAATTTTAGAATTTAAATTTCCAGAAGCTATATAATTTATAGAGTTTCCAGTGACAACAATGATATTACATAACAATGCTATTATTGGAAAAATATAATAAGGAATTTCCCATATTAATAATAAAGCTAAATAAGTAGACCCACCCCCAAAACCGACACTTGAATATAAAATAGCTGTTATTAAAAATAATATTGATAATATAATCATCTTAAAATTTTTTATGAAAGTGAATATAGCATTACTAACTGTAACTGATACAAGAACTATTGATAATGATAAGTCAGGTTCGACTCTTGTTCAAAAAATAAATGAAGCTAGTCATAATTTGATTGATAGGAAAATTTGCAAAGATAACAAAGAGGATATTATTACTATTCTTAAGGAATGGCTTAAAAATAATCAGATAGATGTCATCATCACAACAGGTGGCACTGGTTTAACGGGTCGTGATATAACACCAGAAGCTCTCAACGAGATAGCAGATAAGCATATACCTGGCTTTGGTGAAATTTTTAGATATCTAAGCCTTAAAACAGTTGGAACTTCGTCAATTCAATCAAGAGCTTGTGCTGTTTTAGCAAACGGCAAATATATATTTGCACTACCAGGATCTTCTGGTGGAGTTACAGATGCTTGGGATGGAATTTTAAAATACCAGTTAGATATAAATAATAAACCATGTAATTTTATAGAATTGCTACCAAGGTTGAAAGAAAAATGACTTTAAATGATAATTAAAAAATTTATACAGAAAAAAATTATAAGACTGTTAAATAGTGAAAAAATATTAAAAATTTTTTTTTATTATCATAAATTTTTTAACAACAAAGGTTTAAAAGATATTGGATTTGATTTTACCTTAAAAAAAAATAGAAAATATATTGTTCAAGATATCATTGATTTGAAAAAATATTCAAAATACCTTGAGATAGGTTGTTTCGATGATGAACTATTTAATGCAATAAACATAAAGCATAAAATTGGAGTAGATCCAGTTTCTGGTGGAACTATAAGACTTACAAGCGATCAGTTCTTTTTTGGAAATAAAGAATTTTTTGATTGTGTTTTTATTGATGGTTTGCATACATATGACCAAGTTAAAAAAGATATTAAAAATTCTCTGAAATTTCTTAATGAAAATGGAATTATTTTATTGCATGATTGTCTTCCCAATAATTTTTATGAACAAGCGACTCCTAGATGTCAATGGACATGGAATGGTGATGTTTGGAAAGCAATAGTTGAATGTAGAACAGATAAAAACCTAGATGTTTACACTTGTTATGCAGACTTTGGAATTGGAGTTATTTTTAAAAGACCTAATAAAAATTTATTAAATTACCCAAGAAACAATTATAGGGAGTTAAAATTCGAAGAGTACCATCAAGATCCAAACAAATTAATGAATATTGTTGAATATGAAGAATTAAAAAAAATTTTATAACCTATTTTTGATATTTTTCTTTCCATTCTGAGTAAGGCATTCCATATACTCGTTCTCTTGCTTTTGAGTCTGAAATAGTAATACCTTTTTTTTCAGCCTCTTCTCTGTACCATCTTGATAAACAGTTTCTACAAAAATTAGCCAAGTTCATCAGATCAATGTTTTGTAAATCTTTTCTCTCGTCTAAATGTTTTAATAATCTTTCAAACGTTGCTGATTGAATTTCTTTTTTTTCATTTTCGTTCATAAAAAAATATTAAAGAATTATTTATCTAGCACAAGATATAGTATTAATACAATTGTAAGTAGTAAATAAGAATATTATAAATAGACACCCTTAAGAATTCTTAGTTTAATAGGTTTATGGCTATTAAAAGAAAAAAAATAGCAAAACAAAAGACCAATAAAAAAAGAATAAAACTGGTCAAAAAATCTAGAAAAAAAATAAAAAAAGTTAGAGCAAAAAAATCTGCGACTAAAGAACGTTCTAATAAATCTAGAAAAAATAATAAGCTTAAATCAACTAAAAAACGAAGAGGAGAAAAAAAAATGAGTGCAGAAGCAATGAAAGTGTCATCTGTATTAGATACTTCTCACTTAAAGGTAAAATTTCCATTTAAGTCAAAATATGGAAACTACATAAACGGAAAGTTTGTGGAGCCTTTATCTGGTAAGTATTTTGATAATCCAAGTCCGATATCAAATGAAACTATCTGTTCAGTGGCGAGATCAAATGATAAAGATGTAGAAGCGGCATTAGATGCAGCTCATGCAGCTTTTGAAACATGGGGAAAAACTGACATCACTACAAGATCAAATATAATGATGAAAATAGCTGATGTTCTAGAAAAAAATCTAAACTTACTAGCTACTGCAGAATGTTTAGATAATGGAAAACCAATAAGAGAGTGTATGGCAGCAGATTTACCACTTGTAATTGACCACTGGAGATATTTTGCTGGAGTAATAAGAGCTGAAGAAGGTTCTGTTGCTGAGATAAGTAATTCTCAATACTCATATAATATTCCTGAACCATTAGGTGTAGTTGCTCAGATTGTTCCATGGAATTTCCCATTATTAATGGCAACATGGAAGTTAGCACCAGCTCTAGCAGCAGGTAATTGTTCAGTTTTAAAACCAGCAGAACAAACACCAGCTTCAATTATGGTTATGATGGAACTGATAGGTGATTTATTACCTCCAGGAGTTGTGAATATAGTGAGTGGTTTTGGATTAGAAGCTGGTAAGCCTTTAGCATCTTCAAAAAGAATTGCGAAAGTTGCATTTACAGGTGAAACTTCTACTGGAAGATTAATCATGCAGTATGCCGCACAAAACATTATTCCAATTACATTGGAACTAGGTGGAAAATCCCCCAACATTTTCTTTGAAGATATCATGGAAAAAGATGATGACTTTTTAGACAAATGTGTTGAGGGTTTTGTAATGTTTAATCTTAACCAAGGAGAAGTTTGTACTTGTCCAAGTAGAGCATTAGTTCAAGAGTCTATCTATGATAAGTTTATGGAAAAATGTATTGCTAGAACTAAAGCTGTAATTCAAGATAATCCATTAAAAATGGAAACAATGATTGGAGCACAAGCTTCAGTTGAACAAATGGAGAAGATTAAATCTTATCTTGATCTTGGTAAAAAAGAAGGTGCAAAAGTTCTTACGGGAGGAAGTGTTGGTAAACTCAATAGTGGATTGGAAAAAGGCAATTATATCCAACCTACGATTTTTGAGACTAATAATAAATCTCGAATTTCCCAAGAGGAAATTTTTGGCCCTGTGGTATCTGTAATTAAATTTAAAGACGAAGCAGAAGCATTAGAAATTGCTAATGACACTCTTTATGGTTTAGGCGCAGGTGTTTGGACTAGAAATGGAAATATTGCTTATAGAATGGGTAGAGCAATACAAGCAGGAATAGTATGGACTAATTGTTATCATGCTTATCCAGCTCACTCTCCATTTGGTGGTTACAAACAATCAGGAGTTGGAAGAGAAACTCATAAAATGATGCTTAGCCATTATAGACAGAATAAGAATCTTCATGTTTCTTATGCTGAAAAAAAATTAGGCTTCTTTTAAACTAAAATATTATATACTGGCCCATGATTCTATAATCATGGGCCGTATATCAAAAATGAAAGTTTCAGCTACACATTCTGCATTAAACTTACTTTCTGAACTAAAGGAAAAGTATGGTGAAAAATTAATGTTTCATCAATCTGGTGGATGCTGTGATGGAAGTGCGCCCATGTGTTTTCCAGAGGGAGAATTTCCTTTAGGAGATAATGATATTAAATTAGGGGAAATAGGTGGTATTCCATTTTATATGAATAGTGATCAATATGAAAAATGGAAACATACAGATTTAACTATTGATGCAGTAAAAGGAATTGGTGGAATGTTTTCTTTAGATAACGGAACAGGAAAAAGATTTTTAACAAAATCAGAAATTTGTCTTGTAGTTGATAATGAAGACAAGAAAAATTAAGCACTTTTTTTAAATTTAATCCTTAAACTTAAAAGAAATAAAATTATCAAAGTATAGATTAATGGTTTAAAGAATATTGTCTTTGATAGCCATATAAAATGTAAAGAACCAAAAATAGCTATTACGTAAATCAATCTATGTAATTTTTTCCAATTTTGTTTTAATAATGTCATCATTTTTTTAGATGATGTAAAAGCTAATGGTAACAATAATAACCACGCTGAAAAACCAATGTATATATACTTTTTTTTAACTACATCATTAATTATCTGTTCCCAATCTAATCTATAATCAATGACTACATAGGTAAGCATGTGAAGTGTTGCATAAAAAAAAACAAAAAGGCCTAACATTCTTCTGATATTGATCCAAAAAGTAGAATTTGTAATTCTTTTAAGTGGGCTCATAGCTAGTGTTAGACAAATGAATACCAAAGTCCATTCACCTGTAAAATGAGTAATTTCTTTGACAGGCTCAGGTCCTAATTTATTAAAAAAAATCTTATAAACAATTAATGAAAAAGGGACTAGACTTAAAGTAAAAATACATGGTTTTAAAAATCTTACCATTAATAATATTTCTTTAAATCCATACCAGTATATAAATCTGCTACTTGATCTCCATAACCGTTAAACATTTCAGTTTTTATTCTTGGTGAAAATATATCATTTCCAATCACTCTTTCAGAGGCTTGTGACCATCTAGGGTGATTAACATCAGGATTTACATTGGAGAAAAAACCATACTCTTTTGGAGAAGCCCACATCCATGAAGATGTTGGCATTTTTTCAACAAGTTTAATTTTTACAATTGCTTTCGCACTTTTAAAACCATATTTCCAAGGAATAAAAATTCTAAGTGGAGCACCATTCTGATTTGGAAGTTTTTTATTATACAAGCCAGTTACTACAGTTGTTAAGGGGTGCATTGCTTAATCTATTCTTAATCCTTCTTTATACGGCCAATTTAAAGTGGGATATCTTTGACCACTCATTTGAGTTGGATCATAAATACTTTCAAACTCAACAAATTTTGCTTTACTTGTAAATGAAACTTTAGAAAGCAGTTGATTTAATGAAAAACCATTCCAAGGAATAATCATTGACCAACCTTCAACACATCTTAATTTCAAAATCCTTTCCTCAGATAGAAACGAAGACAATATTTCATCAACAGAAATCTCCATAGGCTTGTCAACTTCTCCTTCAATTTTAATTGTCCAAGGTTTTGTTTTAAAATTTTGTGACTTAATATAGGGATCACTCTTTCCAGTTCCAAATTCATAGTAGTTGTTGTAGGTAGTAATATCCTCAAAACTTGTAATCTTATCTTGGTCTGTGCTAGCAACTGAGTTACCAATTAAAGTCATTGTATTTAAAGTTAAAGATCCAAGACCTAAGCCTAAAGTTTTTATAAAAAATCTTCTTTTTTTATAAATATTCTCAGGAGTAATTTCTGAGTACTTGTATTTTTTCATCTAACAAAATTTTATGTTACTAAATTAAAGAATTCTAACTTCCAGCTAAAAGCTGGAAGTTATTTTATTTAACCCGCTGGTTTATAACCCGCCATTGATTTTGATGCTTGTTCAGCAGCTTTATTCATATCCATTTCTTCAAGAATAATCATATTTTCCACTGTACCACTAGCTTCAACAGCCAATTTAACACCTGCAAAGTTTTCAAAGGGCATATCACCTGACGTTACTGCACAAAAGTCATATTGACCTCTTGTTATAGCAAATGATTCTAATTTACCCCCAGCAGATTCAGTAAGTGCTTTTACTGCTGCAGATCTATCTTGATTTGGATCTTTAATAAATCCTTGAAAGGCTTTAGCAGTATAATTACCCATTACAAAGTATTTAGCCATTAGTCCTCCTTTATTTGTTTATATTAGCATTGATATTAAATTTATTAATGTGCAACAATAACATAGTAGACACAAGTTAATGTGGTGTTAGATTAAGAAATGTACGAAAAATTTGGCCAATTTATAGATGGTAAATGGCAACAATCCTCAGATAAGAGTACCTACGAGGTTATAAACCCTGCAAATGAAGAAATTATAGGTCATGCATCTAAAGCCACTTCAAAAGATGTTGAGAGTGCATTAAAATCTGCAGCAAAAGGATTAGAAGTTTGGAAAAAAACTGCTCCCTGGCAAAGATCGTATATCATAAGACGAATTGCAGATAAGATAAGAGAAAAACAAGATATTTTAGCCAAGTGGATGACACTTGAAGTGGGAAAACCTTTAGTTGAAGCAAAAGGAGAAATTAATGGGGCTGCAGACATTTTTGAATGGAATGCTGAAGAAACAAAAAGAATCTATGGTCAAACCGTTGAAAGTAGATTTGAGGACACAAGAGTACATGTTTATTACCAACCAGTAGGTGTTGTAGCAGCCTTATCTCCATGGAATTTCCCAGCAGTTTTATCAGCAAGAAAAATTTCTACTGCTTTGGCAGCTGGATGCTCAGTAATAATAAAACCTGATGTTATAACCCCAGGGGTTGTAATGGAAATAGTTGACATTTGTAGAGAATGTGGAGTCCCTTCAGGCGTAGTAAATCTTTTGTCAGGTGATCCTCCAAGTATTGCTCAACAATTAATAGCTTCAGATATTGTAAAAAAAATTTCAATTACTGGCTCTTCAAGAGTTGGAAAGCTGATATTAAAGCAAGCAGCTGACAAAGTTCAAAGAGTAACAATGGAATTAAGTGGTCATTCACCATTTATCATATTTGATGATGCTGATATAAAAAAAGCAGCTGATATTGCTATAGCAGCAAAATTTAGAAATAACGGACAAGTTTGTATATCACCAAATAGATTTTATATACATGAAAGCAAAAAAGATGAGTTTGTAAATTTATTTGTAAATAAAACAAAAAAATTAAAGATTGGCGACGGTATGGACCCTAGCACTCAATTGGGTCCGTTAACAACAAAAAAAAGACTTAGCGAAATTGAGGAACTTGTTGAAAAAACAAAACAAGAGGGAGCCAAAGTATTACTAGGTGGCAAAAGACCATCTGGGTTCAATAAAGGGTTTTTCTATGAACCAACAATATTTGATAATGTTAAAGATGATTTCACTATAATGAAACAAGAGCCTTTTGGACCATTAGTACCAATGCTTTCATTTAAATCTTTTGATGAAGTTATTGAAAGAGCTAATAATCATGAACTTGGTTTATGCAGTTATGTTTGTACAAATTCAATGGATAAAGCATATTTAGCATCTGAACAATTAGAGACAGGATCTGTTGCAATTAATACAGGGGTTGTGGCTATTGCTGAAGCACCTTTTGGAGGAATCAAGCAGAGTGGATATGGTAGAGAAGGTGGCTCTAATGCTATAAAAGATTATTTAAACGTTAAGTACACGCACCTGGGTATAAGAGGATAAATGAAACTGTTGAGATTAGGAAATAAAGGAAAAGAAAAACCTGCGATAATAGACAGTGATGGAAATTATAGAGATTTATCTTCAATAATAAATGAACTAGACCCTAATACTCTAAATTTTAAAACTATAGAAAAAATTAATAATATAAATTTATCTGAATTACCAAAATTAGAAAAAAGTAACAGAATTGGATCATGCATTTCTAAACCATCAAAGTTTATAGGTATAGGATTAAATTTTTCTGATCATGCGGCTGAGACAGGAGCAAAACCACCCTCTGAACCAATAATTTTTATGAAGGCAACCAGCTCTATCAATGGTCCAAATGATAATATTGAAATGGTTTTAAATTCAAAAAAACTAGATTGGGAAGTTGAGCTTGGAATAATAATTGCTAAAGAAACTAAGCATATAAGTAAAGATAAATCACAAGAACATATTTTAGGATACTGTTTAGTAAATGATGTTAGTGAAAGAGAGTGGCAAATTGAAAATACCGGTCAGTGGGTTAAAGGAAAATCTCATGACACTTATGGACCAATTGGACCTTATTTAGTTACAAAAGATGAAATTTCAAATTTAAAAGATTTAAATATGTCATTAGATTTAAATGGAGTGAGAATGCAGACAGGAAATACTAAGACTATGATTTTTGATGTTGACACAATTGTCTCTTACGTTAGTAAATTTATGACATTATGTCCTGGAGATATAATTACCACAGGTACACCACCAGGAGTTGGAATGGGTAAAAAACCTCAATTATTTTTAAAAAATGGAGATAAATTAAATTTAAAAATAGATAACCTTGGTGAACAAAACTCAAAAATTGTTAGTATCTGAATTTCTTAATCTAAAATTTAAAAATTAATGCAAAAAAGAGATTTATATTACGAAAGGATACCCACAAAACTTCTTAGGGAAGATGTTAGGTATTTAGGCAACATCTTAGGAAAAGTTATTAAAGAACAAGAAGGACAAATTTTTTTCGAATTAGTCGAGAAAATAAGAAAGTTATCTAAAGCAAATAAAACAAATCCAAACCCAAATCAAACTAATCGAAAAGTAATTAGAGCAATTAAAAATCTAAGTCCAAAAAATACATTTAAATTAACTCGGGCATTTAAACATTTTATGAATTTTATTAATCTAGCTGAATTAATTGATGTATCTAGAATTTTAAATGAGTATGAAAATAGTAAAAAAAAATTATCAAATAATAATTTGTTTATTGAGGAAATATTTGAAGATCTTTTTAATAATAAAAATATTTCAGAAAATAAAATTTATAATACTGCAAAAAATTTAAATATTGGTATAGTCTTAACTGCTCATCCGACAGAAGTAAAAAGAAGAACTTTAATTCAAAAATATCATAGGATAATCGAGATTCTTGAACAGAGAGACCTTTTGAAAAATTTTCCCTCAAAAATAAAAATTTTGGATAAAAAACTTTTTGATGAATTGACAATAATTTGGAATACAGATGATTTAAAAAGAGTAAAACCATCTCCATTTGATGAAGCAAGATGGGGCCTTGCTATAATTGAAGATAGTCTATGGGATACTATTCCAAAAGTCTATAGAAGATTAAATTCAATTTTTGTTCAAAATATGGATAAAGGATTACCAAAAAATTTTAATCCAATTGAGTTTGGATCGTGGATGGGTGGTGATAGAGATGGCAATCCAAATGTTACTTCAGATGTTACTAGAAAAGTAATCTTATTATCAAGATGGGAAGCTGCTAAATTGTATGAAAAGACTCTTACAAAAATAATTAGATCATACTCGATGGAAAAATGCTCAAAGAAAATAAAAAATAAAGTTGGCAAATCTTATGAACCCTATAGAGTTTTTTTGAGACCTCTTAGAAATAAGATGAGGATAACCCATAGAGCTATTGAACAACATCTAGTAAATAAAAAACCTCTAGATCAAAAAAAACTTTTAAGTTCGCGCGAGGAAATATTAAAACCATTAAGAGTAGTTAGAGAGTCTCTTGAACAAAACCAAAATGAGAATATAGCAAGTGGCGAATTGTTGGATTTGATGAGAAGAGCAAAATGTTTTGGTATCAATCTTGCAAGACTAGATATTAGACAAGAGTCTTCAAGGCATAGTCAATTGATCTCTGAATTTGTTAAAAGAAAATATAATAAAAATTATCTTGAGATGAGTGAAAAAGAAAAAATAAATTTTTTAAAATTACACCTATTAAGTAAAAAAACTAATATTAATAAGTTTAAATTTAAGAATAAAGAAAATAAAGAGGTTTGGTCTACATTTAAGATATTAGCTAGTGAACCTCCTGAATGTTTAGGAGCATATGTTATATCAATGACAACTTCAGCATCAGATATCTTGTCGGTATCTTTTTTGCAAAAGGAAGCAAATATCAAAAATAGGTTAAGAGTTGTACCATTATTTGAAACCTTGGATGATTTAATCAATGCAAAAGGGATTATGGAAAGTTTATTTTCACAATCTTGGTACCGAAAGTTAATTAAAAATAACCAAGAAGTAATGATTGGTTATTCGGATTCTAGTAAAGATGCAGGAAAAATTTGTGCTAGTTGGCATCAGTATAAAGCTCAAGAGGAAATATTAAAATTAGGAAAAAAATTTAACATAAATATTGTTTTCTTCCATGGTAGAGGTGGATCTGCAGGAAGAGGAGGTGGTCCGATTCAAGCTACCTTAAGATCTCAACCACCCAACTCTGTTAATGGAAAAATCAGAATTACAGATCAGGGAGAAGTTATACAGCAAAAATATGGTTATGAGCCTTTAGCAAAATATAATCTATGTAGTTATATAGGAGCAGTAACTGCAGCTACACTAAATCCACCTCCATATCCAAAAAAAGACTGGAGATCATTGATAGAAAAAATGTCTGAAATATCAAAAAATTCATATAGAAAAAATATAAATCAAAGTTCAGATTTTATAAAATATTTTAAAACTGTAACTCCACATAGAGCATTAGGAAAACTCTCAATTGGATCAAGACCGTCAAAAAGAAAAAATGTTGATAATATAAAAAGCTTAAGAGCAATACCTTGGGTTTTTGCGTGGACACAAATTAGATTAATGTTACCCGCCTGGCTAGGCAGCGCTGAGGCACTAAGATATTCATACATTAAACAATTTAGAAAAACTTTATATGATATGGAGAGAAACTGGCCCTTTTTTAACTCTATGCTTGATATGTTGGATATGGTTATTTCGAAAGCTGATCCTGAGATATCAAAAATTTATGAAGAGCATTTAGCTGATGAAAGTTTAAAAAGAGTCGGAAGAAAATTAAGATTTCAATTTGATGTTATTAAAAGTTTAAATAAAAATATTACTCCTAAAGAAATAATGAACTCTAGAAAACAATTTAGAAAATCAATAATTGTAAGGAATATATATTCAGAGGTTTTAAATATTATTCAACCAATAGTGATAAAGAAATTAAAGAATAGTCAAAATATTCAAAATAAAAAATTTTTAGAAGATGCGCTTTTAACTTCTATAGCAGGTATTTCTGCTGCGATGAAAAATACAGGTTAAATGATTGAGTTAACGATTTCATTTGGAGCTGGACTCTTGAGCTTTTTATCCCCATGCGTTTTACCATTAATACCAGGATATATTTCTTATGTATCTGGTCAATCTCTTCAAGAAGTAATCAATTCTAAAAAAATAAATATTTTTCCTCTACTTTTATTTTGCTTTGGTTTTTCTACTGTTTTTATAATTTTTGGAGCCTCTGCTTCTTTATTGGGTCAGTTATTTTTACAAAACTCTGAAATTCTAAGACTGATAGCTGGAATCATTATAATAATTTTTTCGTTTCAACTAATTGGAGTTATCAATATTCCATATCTAAACTTTGAAAAAAGATTTGATACAAGGGAGTCTAAAAATATATTCTTTCCATATATTATTGGTCTCGCTTTTGGTTTTGGATGGACACCTTGCATTGGACCTATATTAGGCTCTATATTAGCCTTAGCTTCTATAGAGGAAACATTAGCTAAAGCAGTAATGTTGCTAATATCTTACTCCTTAGGTCTTACTCTACCATTTATATTGTCAGGCTATTTAATTCAAAGGTTTTTACTTTTATCTAAAAATTTTAGGAGGAATATAAACTTAGTCTCAAAAATTGGAGGAATAATATTATTAATTACAGGTATTCTAATTTTAACAAACCAATTGCAGATTATTGGTTTTTATATTATTGAAATATTCCCTTTTATGCAAAAATTTGGATAAAATTAATTTATGAAAATTTATCAAATAGACTCCAGTGCTAGAAAAGAAGGATCCACTTCAAGAGCACTGGCTAAAAAATTATTAGATAAAATAAAAAAACCAGATGATGAAGTTATTTATAGAGATTTAGATGATGAAATGGTTTTTGTATCAGGCTTAACAGAGTCTGGTATGAAAATTGCTGAAAAAGATCAAACGCAACATCATAAAAAAATGTTTGAATTGTCGGATACCTTAGTGAAAGAACTGAAGGAAAGTGATATTATTATAATATCTGCTCCAATTTATAATTATGGCCCTCCAGCAACTTTAAAAGCTTGGTCAGATCTTGCTGCTCGAATTGGAGAAACTTTTAAATTTAAACCTGACGGTAGAAGAGAGGGATTATTGAAAAATAAACGTGCTTATTTAGTAATTACATCTGGAGGTACAAAACTGAATAGTAATGAAGATTTTTTAACTCCTTGGCTTAAATTTATTTTGAATTTTTTTGGAATAGAAAAAGTTGAAGTAGTAAGTGCAGATCAAATGGCATTGGATTATGAAAAATCAATCAAAGATGCAGAAAGACAAATAGAAAAGATTTCCATAAAATAAATTTAAGCTTTAATGAATACTAATAAGATAGTAATAGGATAAAATGTTTAAAATAAAAAGCTCAGATTATAAGATTTATTCCAAATTTATTGAAAACTTAGCAAAAAAGTTAAATAAATTTTATTACTTAAAATTGAATAAGCCTTTCAAAGTATCAAATAAACTTGGGGGAAAAGGGTATGATCCAGTCACTAGTGCTGATAAAGCATTTGAGAAATATATAACTAAAGAAATTAAAAAAAGATTTCCTACTCACCAAGTGATAGGTGAAGAATTTGGTCATAACAAAAAAAAAAGTAATTATTCTTGGGTGATTGACCCAATTGATGGAACTAGATCTTTTGTCATAGGTAATCCAACATGGAGTAATTTAATATCATTAAATTACAAAGGCAATCCTGTTGTAGGCCTTGCGAATTTTCCAATACTTAAAAAATACTATTTTAATACCTCGTTAAATTCAGCTTATGTTTCAGAAAATGGAAAAAAAAGAAGAATAAAAATTAATAGTAAGGCAACTTTTTCAAATATGAAATTATCAGCAGCTTTTCATGGTAGTCTATCTTTAAATCAACAAAAAAAAATACCCCAAATATTAAAACGAATGCAATTTCCTTGTGCAGATGCTTTAAGTTACTCTCATTTTGCAGAAGGTAAACTTGATATTGTTATTCAATGTGGAAATAAAATTTGGGATATTCACGCATTGATGCCAATAATTAGAGCAGCAGGAGGTATAGTTACGACTTGGAAAAATGACGATGCTAAAAAGGGTGGAAATATAATTTGTTCAGCAAATAAAAGTCTCCACAACAAAATGCTTAAAATTTTAAAACCTGTTTCAAAATAATTATTTAAGTTTTAATTTGTTTTTCCTAAAAGATTTACTATTAATACACCAGAAATTATTAAAAATAGCCCTACCATTGTATAAAGATCTGGCATTTGATTAAACTTATAAATGCCAACAATTGAAGTTGCAATAATACATAAACCTGCAAATGATGCATAAGTTATTCCAACAGGAATTGATTTCATTACAATTGATAAAGTATACATACACCCAACAATTGTTATTGCTGTTAATATACTAGGAATAAATATGGTGAAGCCTTGAGCACCTTTAGCAAATCCGTTAGCTGCAGTGCCTAGTATGACAGCTATTATAAGCACAATGTATGCCGAGATGTTACCCATAAGTTAAGATTATTCTTATTTAGTAATTTTATCCACAAACTTTTTTGCAAAGGGACCAACCAATAAAGCTGTAGATATTGCGATAGGAAGCCCTACAGCCCAAGCTTTTAAAAATCTATTTAAGTAACCACCATCTATACCAGTATTCACGTATGTAATTATTAAGGTCATAAGTAAACTCATTGTAAAACCCATAACCAGTATAAATAAAAAGTTATGATATTTTTTAGGAAACATTAAATAAAGATTATACTTTATTTTGGTAGTTTAGTAGCTCCTGTTTCTTGGTATGCTACCTTTCCATCTTTAAACTTATAATAAGTCATAACAGCTTCTTTATTACCATCATTAAAAGTTACCATTGCATGTTCGAAACCAACTTCATCATTTTCAAAAAGTACTCTTAAATTACTTTTTTTAACATCTTTCATACCAACCCAACCAACTACATCTTTCTTAGTTAAGCTTTTACCAGATGAATGCATTAAAAATTGATAGTCATCATGTATTAATTCTTCTGCTCCAGCGGTATCACCTTCATTCACTATTTTAGTCATTTTTTCTATTATTGACATTATTCGCCCCACATTCCGTGAAACTCGTAAACAACAGCTGGTTCATTTCCTACTACCCATCCATCATGTCCAGGCTGAATAGAATATGCGTCTCCAGCTTTATAAGTTAGTTCAGTTCCATCATTATGTTTTGCGCAAACAGCTCCTGAAACAATTACACCAAGATGTGTTGCCTGGCAGCTATCACCCCCAACTGTTGGTTTAATATCTTTTGACCATTTCCATCCAGGTTGCAATGTAAGTTTCATTACCCTCTGGTTTCCAACTTTTACTGCTTCAATTTTTGCATTATTAAAATTATTATTAACTTCATCTGCTTTTTCAAAAGTTTTCACTTCTACTCCTGCCATAACATCTCCTTTTATTTAAACGTAGATTTTATCAGCTAAACCGTAACAAAGTACAGCACTTAAAATAGTATGCGCTAATGGGCCATAAATTGCTTCATCCGAAGTTTTATCTGTATGTCCAAGTTTATTTATTTTAGTACTATAAAAACCAACAATAAAAGCACATAGGTTTTGTAAAAATACTAAATTAAAGAATGCCCAAGTTGCTTCCAAACCATTTGGTCTAATAAATCCCACATAAATTGCCATCACAGTTGAACCGATAAAAAAACATCCAAAAAATCTAACTACACCTGCGCCTGTAGCATCGATCCCATATTTATCCAAAAAAGTTTGAGTTTGGACAACACATCTAAATCCATAAAAAGCATAACCTATAAAATGAATTATAAAAATTGCTAAGTAAAATATTCCACCAAATTTATCTATCATTACTATTTCCTTAATCCTTTGTTAAATTTATTCACTAAAGATCGGTCTGATCTCATCTTCAATAGTTCCTTCTATAGCAACATCTTTTAATTGCTCTTGAAGTTTTATATATTCAGGATCTGCAGACATTTTAGCGTCAGCGTCATTATCACCTTCAAACATAGATCCAATTAAAGTTTCTCTTATTGTTCTTGGATCTCCACCCATTTGAAAAGAAAAATAGACATCATGGTTAGGATAATGTTTTTTTCTAACTGCCGCTAATCCTTTTCCAATTTCCATTGCTTTTCCTAAACCGTCATCTTTCACTCTCATTGTTCTAGTATAAATTACTTTCATTGTTTCTCCTTATTGAGTCAAAGTTTAGGTATTTTTATTTAGCATTAAAATCTATAATATCATCTGTACACTCAACAAATTTATGAGGTTCGTAGAAATCGTTCATAGATTCTAACTGTTTATTAATTGCATCAGGATCAGTACCTTTCCACCAACAAAACATTGTTAAGTTATCACCTGGCGTGATCCAGCTCATTTGACATTTTGCGTTATCACTAGTCATTGCTTTAGTCATGTCTTCCATAGACATCGAACCAGTAACTTCTATCATTTTAGCTTTAGCTTCTTTTGACTTAAAAGTGTGTGTTACTATATAGTTTTTCATATTTTTCCTATTTTACTTTTGTTAAATCATAGATCGAATAGCTATCTAAAACAGCATCCATGACAGGTTTTGATACTTCAGTTCCTTCAATAAATTTGTGTAACGCAGGTTCATCAGTACAAAATATCTTGAACATTACGGTGCTTTTATCTGGTGTTACTGTTCCAATAGTTTTTTCTACTACCGCAACTTTAGCTCTTTCCGCTAAACCTTCTGGTGATTGCATGAAACCCATAAATTTTTCAAACATACCTTCTTTTAATTTAGCAACTACTAACATTTCTTTTTCCATTTTTTCTCCTTTCGTTAATTAATTTAATATGTGTACTCACCACTCATTTGATTCATTGAATGAGCAAATCCTTCTTTGCCTTTAAGATTCTGTCTGCTAGAAAAACCAGTTCCTGAAATTTTTTCATATTTTCCAGTTCCTCCAATAATTTTAAAAGTTCCAGATCCTCCTTGACCACCAGTGCCTTTACCTTTGTAATTCATGAATACTTTTTCACCATCAGCTAAATAAAAAGTGCACATACCTGTTTCATCATCAAATTTTCCACTTACTAATGTAAGTCCTCCAACACAATTCATAGTAGATTTATCAAATATACTATTAGGTTCTTTATCTGCTAGCCCAGCATTTCCATCGTAAGTAATTGCCATATTACCATTACCAGCGTTCATGATATTCATTTCCCATGATCCCATACCGCTTGCGTTAAATTTCCCCGAATTAGCAAAAGCCATTGTAGAAATAATTGTAAATGTTAAAGTTATTATAATTTTTTTCATTTTTGCTCCTTTTTATTAATATAAAGTTTGAATTACTTTTTTGACTCTTTCAGCCCCATTAGGAACTAAAGCTTCTACAAATGAATGACATTGATCAGTTTTAGTCTTGTCATATTTTGAACCATAATGTTTATCTACTGCCTTATTAACTCCTTCGTCCCAATCTTTTTCTGGAATACCTATTTCAAGAGCGTAAGTTTTAAGGACCTTGACAGTTGATATAGATTTTTCCTTCATAGCGTACTCAAATGTTTCACCAGAAGGAAGAAAGTAGTTAGCCATATAAATTCCAACGCAATCCCAAGCTTTTGCTTTATCACTATTATTCATTTCAGCACTTGACGAAGTTGATATTGAAATTGCTACAAAGTAAGCAATAAGTATTTTTAAAATATTTTTTAGCATTTGACCTCCGTATCTGCTTAATAAAGATCTTCGCTGATCTTTATTTATTTTTAAGCCTAAATAAATATATTAAAAAAAAGTAACAGTTTTGTTACATAGCAGCTATGCGTTATTATAACCAACTAGGAATAGGGAGTTTTTTTTCCTCTAAAAAAGATTTATTAAACATCTTTGAGTTGTATTTATCTGACTTGTCACAAAGAATAGTAACAATTGTTTTGCCTGGCCCCAATTCTTTGCCAAGTCTAATTGCTCCTGCAATATTTATTCCACAACTTGTACCTAGGCTTAAACCTTCATTTTGAATTAGATCATAAAGAATAGACAATGCTTCATGATCGTCAATTGAGAAAGCACCGTCAATTTTAGCGTTTTCAAAATTTTTCGTAATTCTGCTTGAGCCAATTCCTTCTGTAATTGAGTTTCCTTCAGATTTTAATTCACCATTCTTAATATAATTATAAAGAGCAGAACCTTTTGGATCAGATAAATAGATCTTTATATCTTTCTTCTTTTCTTTAAGAGCATTACTAACTCCTGAAATAGTTCCACCAGTTCCAGAAGAACAAACAAAACCATCAACTTTACCTTCAGTTTGATCCCAAATTTCTTTCCCAGTTCCCTCATAATGACCTTTGGCATTTGCGGTGTTATCAAATTGATTAGCCCAGACAACTCCATTATTGTTACTAGGTCTTAGTTCATCAGCTAATCTCGCAGCAACTTTTACATAATTACCATCATCTTTATAAGGTTTTGCTGGAACTAATTTTAGTTCTGCACCTAAGTTTCTTAATGTATTTTTTTTTTCTTGGGTCTGATTATCATTCATTACAATAATAGTTTTATAACCTAGAGAGTTACCTAATAGTCCTAAGCCTATTCCAGTATTTCCAGCAGTACCCTCAACAACAATACCACCTTTTGAGATCAACTTTTTATCTTGAGCATCTTTAATAAGAGCTAATGCAGCTCTGTCTTTAACAGAACCACCAGGATTTAAGAACTCAGCCTTTCCATAAATATTACATCCAGTTATTTCAGATGCTGCTTTTAATTTTATAAGAGGAGTATTACCAATTGAGTCTATAAAATTATTTCTAATATTTGTCATTATTTTTTTTCTTCATCAGTAACAGCATAAGGTTTAAATCCTTTAGATGCATCTCCAACCTTTTTAGCAGGAATTCCTGCCATAACGGATTTTTCAGGAACATCTTTAGTTACAACCGAATTAGATCCAATTAAAGAATTTTTTCCTATGATTATGGGACCTAATATTTGAGCTCCTGAACCAATTACAACATCATCCTCTAAAGTTGGGTGTCTTTTAATATTTCTTTGATCATTTGAATTAATACTTGGAGCAATTCCACCTAAGGTAACATTATGATAAATTGTAACATTGTCACCAATCTCTGATGTTTCACCAATTACCACACCCATGCCATGATCTATAAATAAATTTTTCCCAATTTTTGCTTTTGGATGGATTTCTATACCAGTTAAAAATCTTGAGAATTGAGAAATGATTCGTGCAACTAAATCAAATTTTGCTATGGCAAAAAAATTTGCAACTTTGTGAAAAAATATAGCCTTAACTCCAGGATACGTTAATATTAAACTTAGTTTAGATTTTGCCGCAGGATCTCTGTCTATTATAGATTGAAGAAAATCACTCATAAAATTTGATAGCTTGATAAAAAATTATGAGAGTTATATAGTTATTAAAGTAAGAATTTAAAGGAGAAATTATGTATAAAAATACTAACTGTTTTCACCTAGCAATCCCATGTGGTGATTTAGAAACAGCAAAAAAATTTTACAGTGAGACATTGGGGTGTCGTCTAGATAACTCAGCACAAGAATGGGCTGATGTCGATTTTTGGGGTAATGAATTAACACTTCATGCTAGTGATCACAAACTAGACAGTGAAAGACACGATGTAGACATGGGAAATGTTTCTGTGCCACATTTTGGAGTTCACTTATCAAGAAAAGATTTTAATACTTTAAAAAATAGATTGAAAGAAAAAGGTGCTAAATATTATGATGAGCCTTATCTAAGATTTAAAGGAACAAAATATGAGCAAGAAACATTTTTTGTTAAAGATCCCAACGAAAATATTTTAGAGATTAAAACATTAACTGCAAACTCAGAATAATCTAATTTTAGATGGAGTACCTGGTATTGGGTTTTTTTACCGGGCTTAGTTTAATTTTAGCATTAGGTGCTCAAAATGTTTTTGTAATTGAGCAGGGATTAAAAAAACAATATATATTTTTAATATGTTTAATTTGCTCATTATCTGATTTATTACTTATTTTTTCAGGTATCCTTTTATTCCATTTTTTTCATCAATATTTTAATTTATTTGTAGAATTTTCTCTTAACATTTTATTAATTTTTTTTTTAATTTATTTTATATATTCAAAAATCAAATCTTTAGGAGTTCATGTTAATTTTAATAGTGAAATAAAAAATATTTCTAGTTCTCAGATATTATTAAAGACACTTAGTTTTACGTATTTAAATGCACATGTATATTCTGATACTGTTTTCTTTTTGGGAAACTTTTCGAAGAATTTTTTATTCGATGAAAAAATTTATTTTGGTATTGGTGCGTCTACTGCATCATTTATATTTTTCTTTCTGTTAGGTTACTTATCTGTTTATCTTTCAAAATATGCACAGAATGATAAATCATGGAAATATATAAATGTATTCATAATTGTTTTTATGTCTTTACTTGCTATTTATATAGTTAAAGAAACAGTGTATTTACTCTAATTTGAGAACCCATATTTTCTAAGTCTAACATCACCTGTTCTTGCATGTGCCTCCATACCCTCATACCTAGATATTCTTGCACAAGCAGCACCAACTGATTTAGTAGACTCTTTTGTCATTCTTTGAAAACTTAAAGTTTTAATAAATTTTCCAACAAATAACCCACCTGTATATCTTCCTGCACCTTTGGTAGGCAATATATGATTTGTGCCAGAGCATTTATCTCCATACGCTACAGTTGTTTCTTCACCAATAAATAACGATCCATAATTCTTTAATCTTTTGTGAAACCATTCAAGGTTTTGAGTTTGCACTTCTAGGTGCTCAGGTGCATATTCATCACTTATAGTTGCCACTTCCTCGTCTGTATCACAGAGAATAACCTCACCATAATCTCTCCAAGCGGCTTCGGCACTAGTTCTAGGAACTTCTGGTAGTTGAGCAATTAATTCTGGAACTCTTTTCATTACTTCTTCAGCTAATCTTTTACTTGTTGTGTATAACCAAGCGGGAGAATTATAACCATGTTCAGCTTGACCAACTAAATCTACAGCAACCATTTCTGCATCAGCTTTATCATCAGCAATGACAGCTATTTCTGTAGGGCCTGCAAATAAATCAATACCAACTTTACCAAACAAAATTCTTTTCGCTTCAGCTACAAACTGATTTCCTGGTCCTACTAAAATATCTGCTGGAGGATTTTCAAATAAACCATTAGTCATTGCGGCAATACCTGGTACACCACCTAAATTTAATATAACATCAGCACCACATAAGTCAGCTGTATAAATTATTGCTGGATGGGCACCGACACCTTTTTTTGGTGGACTGCATGCAATAATATTTTTAACACCAGCCACTTTAGCTGTTGTTACACTCATTACTGCAGAAGCTATGTGCGCGTACCTTCCACCTGGGATATAACAGCCAGCTGTATTGACTGGTATCAATTTTTGACCAGCAAATAGGCCTGGAGAAAGTTCCACCTCAAAATCTTGACCATAATTTCGTAATTGTGCCTCTGCAAATTTTCTAACCCTTTCATGAGAAAATTGAATATCATCTTTTATTTTTTGATTTAGTTCCTTTTTAACTTCTTCTATTCTTTGTTTAGAAACAACTATTTCACCATCGTAATTATCAAACTTATTGGTTAGCTTTATGCAAGCTTCTTCTTTTGAAGTTTCAATCTCTTTTAAAAGATTTTTAACTATTTCTGTGGTTTTAGTGTCATCTGAAGATGAAGTTTTAGGTGATTTTTTTAAATATTGAATTGCCATTGCTTACCTATCTATTTATTGCAAATTTTTAAATTATTAAAGTCTCTTTTTCAATGAAGAATTAAAAATAAATTCTATATAGAATATTTGTACTTGTTATACAAAGTATTATTACAAGAAAATATAAACTTATATAATCATTTGGTTTCATAAATATAATTTGTTATTAAGAATCAATCTAAAGCAACCACAGCAGCAGCAATTGAAGCTAACCTTGCTCGGGCTTCATCTGAACGACTAGTTATAACAACTGGCACTTTACCACCAACAACAACGCCTGCAGCACATGCTCCAGAAAAATATATTAACATTTTTACTAATCCATTGCCTGTTTCTACGCTTGGTACCAATAAAACATCTGCCATTCCCGCAACATCATTCTTTATTCCTTTGATTGCTGCTGACTTTTTTGAAATACTGTTATCAAAAGCAAGAGGACCAAATACATCTGCATTTAAATTTTCTTTTTTTGCAAGTTGAGTTAATTCTTCAGCATCTTTTGAACTTGGAACACTATCTAAAACTTCCTCAGTTGCTGAAAGTATGGCTACTTTGGGTCTCTCGATACCAATTCTATTAGAAAAATTAATAACATTTTTTAAAATATGCATTTTAGTTTTTATGTTTGGTAAAACATTTAAAGCACCATCAGTTATAATTAGTGGTTTATCATTTTTTTCAACAGTCATATGCCAAATATGGCTTAAACGAGTTTTTCCCAGCAAACCATATTCTCTTTTTAAAACTTCTTTCATAAGAATATCAGTGTGAATATGACCTTTAACAATAATCTTTATTTTTTTTTCACTAGCTAATTTAGCCGCTATAGTTGCTGTTTTATTTTCAATTGGTTCATTAATAATTTCAAATTTTGAAATATCCCATTTTAAATCTTCTGCACATTTCAAAATTTCGTCTTGATTACCGATAAAAATTGGCTCAATTAAATTTTCATCTACTGCATCTTGAACAGATAACATTGGCAAAGGTTTACCAGCGTTAACTATAGCTGCCTTTACAGCTTTTTTTTTGTGAGCAATATTTAAAAGGTTATCAGGACATATAATTTCTTTATTTGAAAGCATAAATCTTAATTCATAAGAAGTTTTAAATCTTTTTTTATAATTTCAGAAATATTAATATCTTTTTTAGAATTCATTTTAAATCTTATATATTTATTTTGACCAGGATACATTATTTCTTTAATACCTTTGATTTTTGGTAATTTTTTAATTATTTTAATATTATTTTTTATTCTGTTATTAAAATTATTGACAAATAAATTTGTTTTAAATGTGATAAACAAATGTCCAATATTTTGTGGTCCTGAAAAATCATCAAAAGGGTCTTTTACTTTACCAGCATGATTTCCTCCCGTTAAAACACCACTTAAAATATCCACCATCCATGCAAGACCAGATCCTCTAAATCCGGCTATAGGTAACTGTACACCTGCTAATGCCTTTTTTGCGTCTATAGTTGGATTACCAAATTTATCTAGAGCAACACCTTCAGGAATTTTTTGATTATTACGCGCTGCCACTCTAATTTTTCCTCTATTAATCATAGAAATAGAAGTATCTAAAATAAAAGGAATTTTAGATCCCGTTGGGGCTCCAAAACAAATTGGATTAGTTCCAAATAAACTTTTTAAAGCTCCATGAGGAGCAACTGCTGGTGGTGCATTTGTATAAATCATAGTAATTAAATTTTTTTTAACAGCTTGTTCAGCATAATATCCAGAGAGACCATAGTGACCACTATTTTTGACTGCAACTAAACCAATTCCAGTTTTTTTTGCATTTTCTATGGCTTTTTTTATTCCAATATCTGCAGCAACAAATCCTATACTATTATCTGCATCAACGTATGAGATAGATTGTGAAATCTTTTTTACTTTTATTTTAGGTTTTGGATTTATAACTTTTTTATTTATTCTATCACAATACATTTTAAGCCTTGATAGGCCATGAGCGTATGCACCTACTAATTCAGCATTTATAAGAGCATTTGCAGAAATTGATGAATGAACATTGCCAAGACCGTTTTTTTTAAAAATTTTTATTAATAATTGTTTAAGTTTTTTTATTTTCATCTAAAGAATATCTCTATAACATGTTATAAAAAATTACTAATTATTAAAATTATTCAATATATAATTTAAAAAACTTAAAAAAATGATTATTAAAAAAAGCATCTTAATCACAGGTGGGGCAGGTTTCCTAGGATCTAATTTGATAAGATTATTATTATCAAAAACCAAATATCATATAATTAGTTTAGACAACTATTCTTCAGGGTCAAAAAAAAATCATATCAATAATTCAAGAGTAAAATATTTGAACGGAGACACAAAAAATATTAAAAAGTTTATCAGACAACCTAATAAAATTCATTCTATTTTTCATTTTGGAGAATTTGCAAGAATTTATCAAAGTTTTATAAATATGAATGATTGCTTAGACTCAAATATGATAGGAACCAACTCTGTTTTAAATTTTTGTTTAGAAAATAAGATAAAACTAATTTACTCTGCGACATCTGCTTCACTAGGTAATGGAGGTAATGATAAAAACTTATCACCATATGCATTTACAAAATCAAAAAATTTAGAATTATTAGAAAATTTAAAAGAATGGTTTAATTTCAAATACGATGTAATTTATTTTTATAATGTTTATGGCCCTGGACAAATATCTAAAGGAAAAATGGCTACCGTAATTGGTATTTTTGAGGAAGCATTTAAAAATAAAAAACCTCTACCAGTTGTATTACCTGGCAGTCAGTCTAGAAGATTTACTCATATAGATGATACAGTAGCAATTTGTTATCTAGCCTGGAAAAAAAATTTATCAAGACATTATTCTATTTCAAATAAGGAGAGTTTTTCAATTTTAGAAGTAGCAAAGATGTTTAAATCAAGAATAAGGTTTTTAAAAAAACGTCCAGGAGAAAGATATTCATCAGCATTAACCAGTATGAATTTGTCAAATAAAGTTCATAAACATTTTGGAAAAAAGAAACTTAAAGAATATATAAAAAAAATAATTAACAAATAAAGATTAACCTTTTCCTCGCCATGGAATATATTTATCTATAATTTTTCTTAGAGTTATATCGAATAATAAACCCAACATTCCCATAATAAAAATTGTGATCCAAATTACTTCGTATTGAAAATATTTTTTAGCAACATTTTCAACAAAACCTATACCAGTTGTTCCTGCTAAAAATTCAGCCGCAACCAAAGTTCCCCAACACATTCCTACAGCAACTCTAATACCTGTGAGAATTTCTGGTAGTGAGTTTGGAAATATTACATACCTAAGTATTTGTCTCTTAGAAGCGCCAAGTGAGTGTGCTGCATGAATTTTTGAGAGTTGTGTTCCAGATGCTCCAGCTCTTGCTGAGATAATCATAATTGATAATGAAACCATAAACAAAAGAAATACTTTTCCGGTATTATCAATACCTAATACAGAAATAATTAAAGGTGCCCATGCTAAAGGAGGTACAGGCCTATAAAGTTCAATTAAAGGATCAAAAAAGCCCTTAGCAAATCTATTCAATCCCATAAATAATCCTAGCGGAACACCTATGATTATTCCAAAAACTAATCCTAAGAATACTCTCATAAAGGAGTCCCAGATATGTCCATAAGGAACAGGGACCTTTAATAATCTAAAGTCACCAGTTACAATTTTAAGAACTTTACCTTTAAAGTTTTGTTTAACTATTCCATCTTTAGAGTGAACGGGGTACTCACCTGGTAAAATATCAGCAATCCAATCTGGTAGAATGAAACCAACTAAATTACTGATATCGACCATTTTTATCCATAAAAGAGGGATATCTTTGTAACCAACACTAGGTTTTGACATTAGAATAAATTTATTTAGAGTGTCTGATGGTTTTGGCAACCATCTACCGGACCCTTGTTCAGAACAACTTGGCCCGCTAGCAACAATTGTTCCAGCAGGAAATAAAAAAATATCAATGAATCTTAGTCCACCTTGAGCTTGTATTTGTGCACTATCAAATTTAACAATAGCTGCCTGCACCTTATCTAATGTATTTGGAGGATAGATACTTGCAAATTCTATTCTTCTTGCAATTTTAACTATATTCTTCGCATATGTTGAAGCTACCTCTTCATCATCACCTAAGCCTTTTCTATATTTTTTAATATCATCTTTAATTTTTTTAATTTTGTTTTTAAATTGTGGATTATGGTTTCGTAATTTAAAAAACTCATCGCTGATTAAATTTAACTCTTGAGCCGCAGCATGAAACTTTAGACCTCTGTATGTTGCTGGAATTAGGGGAACTTCCATAGTATTTTCGATAGATCCTGATCCAGCATTAACTTTTGTGATACCCCATCCACCTTCTTCATTAACAGCTTTAAGCCTATCGTAAAGCTGTTGTTCAGTTTCAAATGGATAATCTTGTTTTTGAAAATTTTCAGTGAGTAAGTTAATTTTCCCTGTAATATCATTTAATTTTTGTTTAGTCTCATTTTCAATCAAATCCTCATTTGTTAGTAATGGTATTAGTTGTTTCGTTTGATTTATAAACTCAGTAAGGATTTCTTTTTGTTGAATATTTATTTCATCTGAGATTTTAATTTCTTCAAGAATTAATTTTAAGTTTTTATTTTCTTTTTTAATCTGAGAAGTACTTTTTAATTCTCTTTCCTCAATAGGAAATTGATATTTTAAACCAAGTAAAGAGTCATTTACCTTTGCTACCTGGCAAAGTTCATTAGCAGATTTTGGATAAAATCCTTTTGCGATATCCCAAGAATAATAAAGCCAGACCAATAGAAGAAAACTACTTCCAACAATAACCCAATGAGTACCACCTAATGCTCTTTCAGGATTTCCAAAAACTGCATCAATTTTTTCAGTTCTAATTAATCGTCTTCCATAAAGAATACAGCCGATAACAGCTACAAATATTAAGAAAGTTACTATTTGAGTTAACATTTAAATATCTTTACCCATGATTTCTTCTTCCATATTCCAAATCATTTCTAATATTTCTTCCCGTTTTACTGAAAAATCTTTATTTTTTTTTATTTCTCTTAAATCTTGTTTCAATCCCATTGAAGCAAATGGAAGATGATATTCTTTGTGTATACGGCCAGGTCGAGGAGCCATTACATATAATCTTTCTCCAAGTAATAAAGCTTCTTCAACTGAGTGTGTTATTAAAATAATTGTTTTTCCAGTTTCTTTCCAAATTTTTAAAACCAAAGACTGCATCTTTTCTCTTGTCAAAGCATCTAAAGCTCCCAAAGGTTCATCCATGAGAATTAAATCAGGGTTATTTATTAAACATCTTGCAAGAGCAACTCTTTGCTGCATTCCTCCAGATAATTGATAAGTCGGAGTATTTCCAAAACCTTTGAGTCCAACAATTTCTAACCATTCATCAACTTTTTTTGCAGTATTAATTGGATCTTCTTTTTTCATTCTTAATCCAAAGTTCACATTTTCTGCTACAGTCAACCATTCAAATAAAGCTCCTTGTTGAAAAACCATACCTCTCTCAACTCCTGGTCCATCTATTTCATTATTATTTAAAGTGATACTTCCAGATGTTGGTCTAATAAATCCTGCAGTGATGTTTAATAAAGTTGTTTTTCCACAACCTGATGGCCCAAGAACTGTTAAAAGCTCTCCTTTTTTAAGAGTGAAATTAAGATCTTTTAATGCGTGAACTGTTTCTCCTTTGGGCGTTTTAAAAATCATATTCAGATTTTGAGAAATCAAATCACTCATAGAATAGCTTTATATAAAATTCTTATTAAAAAAATAGGCCCCAATCTATTAAATTGGCGCCTATTAAATTTTTCTTTCTCTATAAAATTATAGAGGTAAGAAACTAGTATCTACGTTTCCTCTTGGTGTTCCCATTCCTTTTAAGAATGCATCAAGATTTCCACTTTCCATAGAAGTTTTAGTTTCTTCTGGTGTTAGAAATTTAAAGCCACTTAAAGTTTCTTTCATATCTCCAACTTTCATTTCAGAAGCTTTAGCCATAACATTCATATCAGCTTTGCCAGCTTTATATCTAGCATTAGCTTCATGAGTTACTTCTATAAAAGTTCTAAGCATTCCAGGGTTTTCCTTCATAAACTTTGTAGTTACTGAAGTGATATCTATTCCTAAAATACCTGCCGCTCTTGCTTCGTCAACTGTTAGTAATCTTGATCCTACAGCTGTTGCAGCTTTAATAGAGTTACCTCCAAACAAACATGCCATTACAACATCACCACTCACTAAAGCAGCAGCTCCTTCTTCTGGGTCCATTTGAATTATATCCATTTTACCTCTATCTGCGCCAACAACTTTCATGCTTTCATCGAAAACATACTCAGCCATTGTTCCTAATGGAACAGCAACTTTTTTACCTTCAAGCTCAGTTGCATTTGCTTTTGTAATTCCAGATGCATTAGAAGTAACACAAGTTGTTCCTCCCATTCCGTATTCCATAGCAATATCAACTAGTTTAATTGGTGCTTTTGATTTTACAGCATTAATAAATGGTACTAATCCTTGTGAGTAAGAAATATCAATATCTCCCGCTAACATTGCATCAGTCATTGCTCCACCATTAGTGAAGTTTGTCCATTTTACTGGAACTCCTAGAGCTTTAGCAAAAGCTTTTTTTTGCATGTCTTCTAGATTTGGACTTGGCCACTCTAGAAAGTAAGCAACTCTAACTTCATTAGCTGCTGAATTTGCAACTGAAATACTTAAGTTAAGAGCCACAAAACATCCTAAAAGAAAACTAATTATTTTTTTCATTTATTCCTCTTTGTTAGTTAATTTATATATAAATTACTCTCATTTAATTTGAATTTTCAACCGAAGTAAAACAAAAAAAAAAATCTATACAATCTAGAGTTGTGTCAAAAATGTTGTAGTTAATGCATTTATTTTAGTCTAAACAGATTCTAAATTTTTAATTTTAATTAGAAAAAAAATATTTATGAGCTCAGAAAATAGAACGTCAGTTCCAAATTCACTAAATGAACATTGGATGCCATTTACATCTAATAAAGATTTTAAAAAAAATCCAAGATTAATTACTGAAGCTAAAGGCGTATACTTAAAAACTCATCATGGTAAAACTCAGATTGATGCAAGCTCAGGATTATTTTGTAATCCCTTAGGTCATGGAAGAAGAGAAATTACTGAAGCAGTAACAAAACAATTAGAAACTTTAGATTACGCTCAACCTTTTCAACAAGGTTTTGGAGGCTCTTTTGAACTAGCAACAAAAATTTCAAAACATACTCCAGGTGATCTAAATAAAATTTTTTTATACAATTTGTGGTTCTACAGCGGTTGAAACTGCTCTTAAAATTGCTATCGCATACCATAGATCCAAAGGGCATGCAGAGAGATTTAGATTTGTAGGTAGAGAACGTGGATACCACGGAATGAATATAGGATGTATTTCAGTTGGTGGAATGATTAATAATGTTAAAACATTTGCCAGTGTCTTGATGCCCGGCGTTCAACATATTAGTCACACTCACTTACCAGAACATAAATTTGTTAGTGGTCAACCAGAAACAGGTGACTACTTAGCAAATGATTTAGAAACTATATGTGCAAACTTCGGTGGTGAAAATATTGCTGCATGTATAGTCGAGCCTATTGCTGGATCAACGGGAACACTAGTTCCTCCAAAAGGTTATTTACAAAAATTAAGAGAGATTTGTGATAAGCATGGAATTTTGTTAATTTTTGATGAAGTTATTACTGGATGGGGAAGGACTGGATCAAAATTTGCAGCACATGAATTTGGAGTCACTCCAGATATTATGACAATGGCAAAAGCTACCACTAATGGAGTTGTACCAATGGGAGTTGTTGCTTGTAACGATTATATTTATGATGCGGTAATGGACTCATCTCCAATGGGTTCAGTTGAATTATTTCATGGTTATACTTATTCAGGAATTCCTGTTGCGGTTGCTGCTGCGCTGGCTGTTCAAGACATTTTTGAGAAAGAGGACATTTTTAATCGAGCAAAAGATTTAGCACCCTATTTTCAAAAAGGTTTATTCTCACTTCAAGATTTAGAATCTGTAGATAATATAAGAGGTTATGGAATGATGGGTGGAATAGATATGAAACTAAATACGAAACCCGGTAAAGCCGGATACGAAACTTTTAAATCATGTTATGAAGCAGGTGTAAACTTTAAAGCAACTGGTGATTGTTTAATCATTGCTCCACAATTTATATGTGAAAAAAAACACATCGATGAGATTATTGATAAATTAAGAACAGGTATCACTAATTATCAAAAGAACCAAAAGAACTAGTTAGCTTATATTTTACATATCTATAATTAACACAGAGAGAGATAATGCGGATAGGCGTACCTAAAGAAATAAAACCTCAAGAAAATAGAATTGGGTTAACACCCGAAAGTGTAAAAACTCTGGTATCTGAGGGTCACGAAGTTTTAGTTGAAAATAATGGTGGTTTTGAAGCTGGTTTTGAAAATGATCAATATATAAAAGCTGGTGCAAAAATAGCTGATAGTGCAGCTGACATTTTTAATGATGCTGAAATAATTGTTAAAGTAAAAGAGCCTCAAAAAGTTGAAGTAGACATGATTAGAGAAAATCAAATTGTTTATACTTATCTTCATTTAGCTGCTGCAAAAGAACTTACTGAGGGATTAATCAAATCTAAAAGTATCAATATTGCTTATGAAACTGTAACTGATGATAATGGGAAGCTTCCTTTGCTGGCACCTATGAGTGCTGTTGCAGGAAGAATGTCCGTTCAAGCAGGGGCGCATTGTTTAGAAAAAAATCAAAAAGGTAGAGGTCTTTTATTAGGAGGCGCACCAGGAGTAACTGGAGGAACAGTAGTAATTTTAGGAGGTGGAGTAGTTGGAGAAAATGCTGCAGTTATAGCAACAGGGATGCAAGCTCGAGTTCATATAGTTGATAAATCAGAAGCAAGATTAAAACAATTAGTGCAAATGTTTGGTGATAAAATTATTCCTGAACAAAGTGATAAAATAGATTTGAATAATTTAATTTCAGAGGCAGATCTAGTAGTTGGGGGTGTACTTATACCTGGAGCTGAAGCACCAAAGTTAGTTACAAAAGATATGTTAAAATTAATGAAAAGAGGTTCTGTAATAGTTGATGTAGCAATAGACCAAGGAGGCTGTGTAGAAACTAGCAAACCAACAACTCATGGTGACCCCACTTACATTGTAGATGATGTAGTTCATTATTGTGTAGCAAATATGCCTGGTGGAGTTCCTAGAACTTCAACATTAGCTCTAAATAAAGCAACTCTTCCTTTCTTAGTAAAATTAGCAAACAAAGGTTACCAAAAAGCTTTAGTAGAAGATAAAAACTTTTTGGCAGGACTTAATATATACAAGGGTCAAGTAACCTATAAAGCAGTTGCTGATGTATTTGGTCATGAGTTTGTTGATCCATCTTTAATTCTTTAATAAAAGTGATTATTATAATATTTAATATTTATTAAATACTTTTAAGGGTTTTTAAATATTCCTGATTAGATTTAAATTGAGTAAAATTTTTTAAATGATTTATTCTAGTTTTTTGTGGAAGTTTTAAATTTTTTTTAAAATATAACAAAATTTTTTTCTTAAGATCTTCACTACTATATGTGTTAAAAACCAAACCTAGTTGTCCATATTTAATAACTTCAAAATTTCCACCTGGAGATTTGCTGCAAATTGGAAAAACATTGTAATTTAGTGACTGTACAAGAGCATTTGGTAAGCCCTCAAACCAAGATGCATTAATGAATAAATCTTTATTTTTAAAAATTTTTAATTTATCTTTATAAAATCCCTTAAATAAAACCTTTTTGGATAATTTGTTTTCTTTTATGAAATTTTTTATAGTTTTTTTTTCTACACCTTCACCAAATATCTCAAATTTGAAATTGTATTTATCTTTAATTCTAGATAATGCCTTTAAGATAGTTATAACACCTTTTTCTTTAGATAGTCTCCCAACATAAATTATTTTTTTTAAATCATTATTTTTTTTATTATTTTTATCATCTCTTTCTACTTTGGTTATAGATGGAGGGTTAATATAAATAACATTTTTTACGTTAAAGTTATTTTTGATATAATTTTTTTCAAATTTTGAATTAGTAACTACAATATTTGCAAATTTATAAAAATACTTGGCCAGAAAAAAAATTAATTTGTTTTTAATAAAATTGAAAAAATTGTTGTAAATAGCTAATTCAGATAACGAGCTCCTTTCAGTAAAAATTGTCTTAATACCATCGAGATTATAACAAGAAATAAAGGAAATAATATTAGCATAATGTATGTTTGAAATTAATATAGTTTTAAAGTATTTTTTTTTTAAATCTTTTTTAATTAATTTTCTTAATTCGAATATAGAAAATAAAGCTCTCCTTTTTTTAATTTCGTGAACATCACATCCAATTTTTTGTAGATATTTTTTGTATTTATTTTTTCCAATAGAAATTATAGATATTGAGTAGTTTTGATCATTTAAAAACTTAGAAAGTTTGACTATAGATTCAGATGTTCCACCTGAGCTAAATACAGGTAAAAAGAAAATTACTCTTTGATTATTAATTTTTTTACTCATTAATTAAATTAATGATAATGGATCAATTATTACTTTTTTGTTTTTCTTTGCGGCTCTTACCATTTCACCTATTTGATCATGTTTAACTAAAATGATAAATATTTCCGATTTCATTATCTCTTTAAAATTAGTATTAATATTATTTTTTTTAATAAAACTATCTTCAATAATTGGATCATACGCTTTAATATTTTTATTCATTCTTTTTAACTTATAATAAATATTTACTGCAAGTGAATTTCTGTAATCAGGCACGTTTGATTTGTATGTTAGTCCCATTACTGTAATTTTTCTCTTTTTGAAATTTCTTAATTTTTTTAATTTCAAAATTATTTTTTTTAAAACAAATTGTTCCATTGAGTTATTCGTTTTTCTAGCAGCAAGAGTAATTTCTGTATTGTATTTTAATTTTTTGGCGTAATAACTAAGATAATATGGATCAACTGGTAAGCAATGTCCTCCAACTAGACCTGGTTTAAAATTTAAGAAATTCCATTTGGTTTTTGCTAATCGTATTACTTCATTGAAATCTAAATTAGCTTTTTCACACAAAATCATTATCTCATTCATCAAACCAATATTAAGGTCTCTTTGAGTGTTTTCAATTAGTTTTGATAATTCAGCTTCGTTAATTTTTTTTGTAAAAACAATTTTTTTTGAGACATTTTGATAAACTTTTTTTACTAATGAAACAATTTTGTTATTTGCATCAATAGAAACTACTTTGGGTATATTTTTTATATTATGGATTTTATCTCCCGGATTGACTCTTTCAGAACTATAACCAATAAAAAAATTAATATTTTTATTTTTTTTTTTGATTATATTTTTACAGATTTTAAGTGTTGTACCTGGATAAACTGTTGATTCTAGAAACACTATATCGTTATTTTTAATATATTTTGAAATTATCTTAAATGCTGATTTAATATAGTTTAGATCAGGATATTTATTTTTCTTAATTGGAGTTGGTACTGTTACAATATAAAAATTCGAGTCTTTAATATCAACATGGTCAGATGTAATTAAAGATTTATTTTCAAGTTTAAGATCTTTTCGGGTAAATTCTTTATTTCTATCAATATATTTTTTAAGCTCTTTAGTCCTAGTTTTGCTTATGTCATAACCAATCATTTGAAATTTTTTTTTTAAAGAGACAAATAAGGGCAGCCCAACATAACCAAGACCAATTATACATGGAAAAATTTTTTTCATTAATAAAACTATATTTTATTATATCAAACTATATTATTATCAATTAACAATTTAATGAACAAAATACTATACTGGTCACCATTTACATCAAAAGTTGCTACAGTTAAGTCTGTTATTAATTCAGTTGAAGCAGTTAATAAATACTTAAATGATAAATATAAAGCAATTATTTTAGATGCAGTTCATGAATGGCAAGATTATTCTCTGGAACTAAATAGAAGGAATATAGAAGTTATACACTTAAATAAAAATTCTATGTTTAATTCATTTAAAAAAGATGGGTTCATAAGAAGTAGATTTGCCTATTTATATATTTTTTTTAAGAGTCTACTACCATTACACCATCAATTAATTACTCAAAAACCAAAATATTTAATAATACATCTAATAACTTCTTTGCCACTATTACTGTTCATTTTTAAAAGTTATGAAACAAAATTAATTCTTAGGGTTTCTGGATTACCAAAAATGACATTTATTCGTAAAATAATTTGGAAATTAAGTAGTAAAAAAATTTACAAAATTACATGTCCTACACAAGATACTTTAAGAGACCTATCTAGATTTTCATTTCTTAAAGACAAATTAATAGTTTTAAAAGACCCAATAATTAAATGTACAGAAATTCAAAAATCAAAATCAAAAAAAGTATCACTATCAGTTAATTCTGAAAAAATTGTATTAGAAAAAGATTTTTTTTTATCCATTGGAAGATTCACAAAACAGAAAAATTTTATTTTTTATTTAAAATGCATACCAGAAATTTTAAGATTAAATAAAAACTTGTATTTTCTTTTTATTGGCCATGGTGAGGATGAAGAAATATTTAATAAATTAGCAAAAAAATTGAATATCTCAGAAAGAATAATTGTAATAAATAATACTGATAATGTTCATTACTTTATGAAAAAATCAAAATGTCTAGTTTTAACATCTTTGTGGGAAGATCCAGGATTTGTTTTGGTAGAAGCAGGTTATAATAATTGCCAAGTTATCACTAGTGATTGTCCAAATGGCCCAAAAGAAATTGTAAATGAAGATGGTGGTTATTTATTCCAATCCAATAACCCTTCTAGTTTTTTAAAATCCATAAATGACTTTTTAAAAGATAATGAAGCAAACAGAATATCAAAAAAGATTAAACTTAAAAAAAGACTTAAAGGGTATACTTTTTATCATCACAGTTTAGTTTTAAAAAAAATCTTAATCTAATTTACTTATAATAGTCTTTGTACCATGTGATGAATTCTCCAATTCCTTTTTTATAATTCGTTTTTGGATTGTATTTTGTTAAAGATTTTAAAAGATTAATATTTGATAATGTTTCTTTTACATCACCTTTTTGTAAAGGTAAATATTTTCTTTTTGATTTTTTGTTTAATCGATTTTCAATTTCTTTTAAAAAATTCAGTAACAGAACTTTATTTGAATTGCCAATATTTAAAACTCTAAAAGGGGCAACATTAGAAAGACTATCATTTTTATATTTTCCAATTTGTTTTTTATTGGGTATTTTATTTATTAATAAATAGATACCTTTCACAATATCATCTATGTATGTGAAATCTCGATACATATTACCATTATTATATATGTCTATTGGAGTATTATTTATTATTCCTTTTGTAAATTTAAACAAAGCCATATCTGGTCTTCCCCATGGACCATAAACTGTAAAAAATCTCAGCATTGTGATTGGGATTTTCCATATGTTTGAGTACGAATGTGCCATACTTTCATTAGCTTTTTTAGTTGCAGCGTAAATACTTAATTGAGTTTCTGTTTTATCAATTTCTTTAAATGGGATACTTCGATTTGCACCATATACAGAAGAACTAGAAGCCATTATCAAATGTTTTACGTTAACTTTATATGAAGCTTCTATAACATTAAAAAATCCATCAATATTTGATTTTAAATATACTCTTGGTTTGTCTATACTATATCTTACACCAGCTTGTGCAGCCAAGTGAATTACGATTTTTGGTTTAAATTTTTTAAATACTAAATTAATTTTTTTTTCATTTTCAAGATTAATTTTACTAAATGAAAAATTTTTGTACTTTTTAAGAATATTTAATCGAGCTTTTTTAAGTTTTACATCATAATAGTTATTCATACAGTCAATACCTTTAACTTTGATGCCTTTCTTCAAAAGAAGCACTGAAAGATGAAATCCAATAAAACCTGAGGAGCCAGTTATCAATATTTTCATTAAATATTTTATTTATTAAATTATATATTAGAATATATATTGTTTTGATAATATCAAAACAACCTAATAATGATTTTAATTACTGGATCTACTGGATTAATTGGTTCTGCTGCTAGCGAATTTTATTTAAATAAAAATAAAAAAGTCTTGGGTATAGATAACGATTTAAGAAGTTATTTTTTTGGTAAAAAAAGCAGTAATAAATGGAAAGAATTGCTTTTAAAAAAACATAAAAAATATAAGCATTTTTCAATAGATATTAGAAATAAAAAAAAAGTTTTTAAAATTTTTAAAAGTCACAGAAGTCAAATCAAATCTATAATTCATACTGCTGCACAACCATCTCATGACTGGGCAGCAAGAGAGCCATTCGTTGATTTTGGTGTAAATGCAAATGGAACTCTTAATCTATTGGAAGCAATGAGAATTTATTGCCCAGAGTCCTCATTTATTTATACTTCAACAAATAAAGTGTATGGTGATAGGCCCAATTATT
>JACWEK010000029.1 GCA_014653535.1 Pelagibacterales bacterium SAG-MED43 | reverse complement strand
TTCGGAGCACTTTTTTTTTTAACAAATATTGATCATGATAGAAAAGTTAATTTACAACAAGCTTTTTTGTTAACAGCTTTATCTTGGTTGAGTGTAGCAGTTTTTGGCTCTTTACCTTTCATATTTTCTTCTATGGAATTGTCAATCACAGATGCTTTTTTTGAAAGTATGTCGGGAATTACTACAACAGGCTCAACTATCATTTCTAATCTAGAAAACGCCCCTAAAGGGATTCTTTTATGGAGAGCCATTCTACAGTGGTTAGGAGGGATAGGTATAATTGTTATGGCAATTACTCTTATGCCAATAATGAATGTTGGAGGAATGCAATTATTTAAAATCTCTAGTAATGACTCCTCAGAGAAAATACTACCTAAATCAAAAGAAATTGCTTTAAGACTAATATATATTTATTCTGCTTTAACAGCAATTTGTGCGTTAAGTTATTGGATATTTGGAATGGGAAAATTTGATAGTTTAACTCATTCAATGACAACCATAGCAACAGGTGGATTCTCAAATTATAATCAATCAATAGGTTATTTTAAAAGTATTTACATAGAAATTTCCTCTATGATTTTTATTATTTTAGGAAGTATTCCCTTTATTGCTTACATAAAATTTTTAAATGGAAATAAAAAAATATTTTCAAATGATGTTCAAATAAGATCATTCTTAAAAATTATAATTTTTTCAATAATAATTTTATGTTTTTATTTATTATTGATTAGTGATGAAGACTTTTCTCTTAGATCTATATTTTTTAATACTATTTCTATTTTAACTGGAACTGGTTATGTAAATGCTGAATTTGATAGCTGGGGAAGTTTTCCAATAACTATTTTTCTCGCATTAATGTTTATTGGAGGATGTGCAGGATCAACAACATGTGGAATTAAGATTTTTAGAATTCAAATTCTTTATCTTTTCATTTTAAATCAACTTAAAAAAATTATTTATCCTAAAGGAGTTTTTTTAATAAAATATGATCAAAATTCAATGGATGAAAAATTTATTGCATCAATTATATCTTTTATATTTTTTTATTTTGTAATTTTTTTTATTTTAGCTGCTTTATTATCGCTTACTGGTCTTGATTTTATTACTGCTCTGTCTGGAGCTGCAACATCTATTTCAAACGTTGGTCCAGGTTTAGGGCCAATAATTGGACCAAATGGAGATTTTTCATCGTTACCGGACATATCAAAATGGATTTTAACTGTTGGAATGATTTTAGGTAGACTTGAGTTGTTTGCAATATTAGTATTGTTTTTGCCATCCTTTTGGAGAAACTAAATGCTTGAGGTAAAAAAACAGACGCTGTCAGAAACTTTTTCAGTATATTTTGATAAAAGAATGTTAAGGATTCTTTTATTAGGGGCTATTTCAGGTTTTCCTTGGGTTCTAATTGGTAGTAGTCTTAGTCTTTGGTTAAAAGAAGAAGGCTTAAGTAGATCAACAATTGGTTGGGCAGGATTAATTTTTGCTGTTTATGCTTTTAATTATATGTGGGCTCCACTTATAGATAGATTGCAAATACCTTATCTTACAAAAAAAATTGGTCATAGAAGAGGTTGGATAGTTTTAATGCAGTTGTCTATACTAATTTGCTTAGCAATGTGGAGTGTAATTAATCCAACTGACAATTTAGCTCTAGTGATAACTATTGGATTAATCATTGCAATTTCATCTGCAACACAAGACATTACAGTAGACGCATTAAGAATAGAACAAATAGGTGAAAACGAAAGTCAATCAATGGCTGCTGGTGCAGCAATGGCAGTTGTAGGCTGGTGGAGTGGATATAAATTGGGTGGTGTAATAGCTTTGTTTACTGCAGAATATTTTGAAAATTTAGGGATTATTCATTACTGGCAAACTACATTTTTAATTTTAAGTGTTGTAGTAATTTTAATGAATATATGTTTAATGTTTGTTCATGAACCAATCTCTTTAAGTAGAAGTCAAAAGCAAAATGAAACCGATCAACTGATACAGAATAGATTAGGTTCAAAGAATATTTTAATCAAAATTATTGCATGGATAAGTGGAACATTAGGAGGACCAGTAGTAAGTTTTTTCAAAAAAAATGGTTTTTCTATAGCACTTGGTATTCTAGGTTTTGTTTTTTTATTTAAGATTGGAGAAGCTTTTTTAGGAAGAATGTCAGTAATATTTTATAAAGAAATAGGATTTTCTAAAGGTGATATAGCAATTTACTCGAAAACTTTGGGGTGGATCACTACAGTTGTTTTTACGTTATTAGGAGGGCTGTTTGTAATTAGGTCAGGAGTAATTAAAGCAATGTTCTTGGCTGGTATTTTAATGGCATCAACCAATTTACTGTTTACTGCTCTTGCTTGGGTAGGTAAGTCTG
>JACWEK010000028.1 GCA_014653535.1 Pelagibacterales bacterium SAG-MED43 | reverse complement strand
AAATATTAGTTTTCATTAAACCTTCAAGAGGTAACTCTTCCGCAAATTTTATAGCTGCTTCATACTCAGACGAAGTAAACTTACCATTTAATGGATTAACATAGGCCTCTTCACCCAAAGCAGATTTAATCTGCATACCATTTCTACTCATAGTATATCCAGGTCTATTAGGTAGATTTAACTGTGCTTGTGTTGGATTATCAAAAACAATTTTACCACTTTGTGCTATTTTATTATAAAACTTATCTCTTGCACTTATTGCAGACATAGCTTGCATATTGTTTACAATAGTTCTTCTTGCATCTTTTACCTCACCAAACAATTCTCTAAATGCCTTAATATCTTTTTGTCCTGTAATTAAATCTTTAGGATCAAATTTATTTGCTGATATTGCTTTAGATATATTTATTTCTTGCACAACTCCATCGTACATTGCACTTTTACTTTCAAACTTAAATACTGGTGACTTTGTTACTGGGTCCATTTTTACATTTTCTAAAACTTTGTCTACATCTAACATTGCATCTTTTTCGGTGTAGTTTTTTACTCTATTATTTCTAGCGTAGTTTATAAATAACTGTGCAACAGCTTCTCTTTTTTCATCTGTTGGTATGTAGTTTGTAGTTTTAAATACTTTACTATTTTCAAATATTTTATAATCGTTACTTAGTGTTGATTTTAATCTATTACTAAAAAACTGTAGTAATTCTTCTTTGTTTTTAGCTGTGAGATTACCACCACCAACTAAATCTGACTCTAATCTATTAAAAGCTTTTTTAGAGTTTGTGAGAGCTGTAACTAATTCTTCTTGTTGTTTTTTAGGTACTTTAATATTTTCTAAAGACTTATAAAAATCTTGTAATTTTTTCTTATCAAAATTATTAAATACTACTTCATTATCTTTTATTACATCTTTGCCTGATTTTAACAAAGAATCCATTTGTGTAAGTAGTTCATCTTTATTTTTTATTTTATCTGCTGCAGGTGATGACTTATTAAATATTTGTTTAAAAGATTGATCTATGTCTTTTACTAAATCTTTAGCTACAATGGCTGCAGCTCCTTCTTCCCCTTCTACTCTCATTTGTCCTTCAAATAATTCTTGTGACTTTTTACTTCTAGGTCTAAATTTTGATGCAAATTTATCTACAAGTCTTTCAAATGTAGAATTACTAAAAGCAAGTTCTTTACCCTTTTTAGCTAACAAACCTCCAACTTTACCTACACCATAAGCAACTGGTGCTATTAAAACACCTTCACCAAAAAATTTAAATCTATTTTCTAATCTTCTTATAGCATCATCATCACTTTCATTTCTAATATCTCTATCTAAATTAGTTCCTTTTTCAAACAAATCACCAAATGTACCTATATCTTCTACATCATAAACCACAGATGCACCTGCGGCACCACCTGTTGTGATTGCTCCATATCTTGCATACCTTGCTGATTTATTTAATTTATTAGCAGCTTGTTGTCCTTTAGATAAATTTTTTGCTGTCTTACCTGTTAATCCAACTCTTCTGCCTTTTTGTATTGCACTAATAGTTTTTGTTGCAATCTGTCCAGCTATCTTTGCACCTCTTGCTGCTGGCACACCTACTTGAACTAATGCTTCTGTAATTCTTCCTGCTGCTGTATCTCTTGCTTTATCTTCTAAACCTTGCATGACATCGCCTACAACACTGTCATCAATAAATTTTTCTAATCTTGCAACAGCACCATCATCTATTTTTACACCCTCACTATTAACAGCGTCATAGACCTCTGCTGCTACAGATGCTAAACCTACTGGAATTTTTATTAAACCTGAACCTATACCTGATGCTATTGAAACAGCTAGATTAGTTTCATTCTCCGGCTCTTGTATGGCATATCTATCGTACTTCTGTACCATAGTGAATCCTAATTAATTTGAACTTCTACGAAACCTGGAGGGACAATTGTCATTCCGTTTTCTACAACTGCTTCTGCTCCTGAGTCCCTTCTAAAATATCTTTTACCTTTATAATCATAATAGACAACACCTTCTTTGTATCCAGTTGTTTTTCCTTCCTCCCAAAAAGGATCATCAATATCAAAATTTACATCAGGATTTGCTTTTTCTATTTTATTGTAATCAGCATAAAACTCTGCTTGTAATTCTGCTACAATAGGACTTAATTTTAAATCATTTTGTAATCTTTCCTTTGTTCTTCTAATATCATCTGCTCTTTGTTCACCCGGCATATTTTGAACACCAAACTCGTCTTTTGTTAATAATCTTCTAATACCTTCGTTTACATCCTCATAATATCCAGCATTAACACCTTCTTGTGCTTTTTTCATTAAAGCAGATCTTGTATCTTCATCTAAATTTTTTTAACATCTGTAATTCAACAGCACCTTCTTGCGCTATATCTGTTTGTGCTGCTGATAATTTAATTTGTCTTTCTAAATCTTTTTCAGCATCTATTGCATCAAATAAATCTCCTGATGGCCCTTTAGCAGCTTCTGCTGCTGTTGCAAGTAAACCACCTCTTGGTGTTGCTGATGCAAGATTTAAACCAAAGT